>CANRLM010000067.1 GCA_947631435.1 uncultured Akkermansia sp. | reverse complement strand
TTCGGAAAGAGATGCACAGTTAAATTCTACAACGAGATATCGATCATTCGCGAACAAAGTAGCAAAAGATCTCCGCACGCATTTTCTCCTCCTCGCTGCTCTCCGGGGCCCTCAGCGTCTTCTTCGCCTTATCATACGCCGCCTGAAGCTCATTCGTCTCCCTCTCCTCCAGCCCCCTCCGCGCCTCTGCCGTCATATCCACCCGCATCTTCATCTTCAGGTGCCACTCCAGTTTCTTCCCTATATGCTCCCGGAACATCTCCACCGCCTCCTTGCCTTCAGATCTCCCATAATAATCCTCTCATACACCGCTCCGCTCAGCCGCGTCGACTTCGTAATCTGCCCCGCCTTTTCTAATGCGTTTGCCGTGATGCGGGATTGGGACTTCTTGACAGTGTGAGAAGTACTTGTTAAAATAACGGGGTATGAAGCGACTTGCAGAAAAAACAGCTGTAGTGACGGGAGCCGGGCGTGGTATTGGATACGCCATAGCTGAGCGATTTGCGAACGAGGGTGCCAGAGTCATTCTCATTTCACGTAACCTTGCTTCCTGTACGGCGGCGGCGGAGAAAATCAACGCCGAGGTTCCGGGGAGCTGTAAGGCGTTCCCCTGCGATGTGGCAGATGCCGGAGCGGTGGAAAACTGTGTGAAGGAGATTTTGGCGGAGTATCCGGCCATTGACATTCTCGTCAATAACGCCGGCATCACCCGCGACGGTTTGCTGATGCGCATGAAGGAGGAGGATTGGGACGCTGTGCTGGCGACCAATCTCAAGAGCGCGTTTCTCTTTACCAAAGCCCTGCAGCGCACGCTTATGAAGAGCCCGGCGCCGCGCGTCATCAACATGAGTTCGATCGTTGGCATCTGTGGGAACGCCGGGCAGGCGAATTACGCGGCCTCCAAGGCAGGTGTCATCGGTTTTACTAAATCCCTGGCGCAGGAGCTTGCGGGGCGAAAGGTGACCTGCAACGCGATTGCCCCTGGTTTTATCGGCACGGAGATGACAGACGCTATTCCGGAGAGGGCGCGCGAGGCGTTGTTGGCACGCATTCCGCTGGGGGAGATGGGGAAGCCGGAGGATATTGCCAACTGCGCACTCTTCCTGGCGTCGGATGAAGCTCGCTACATCACAGGGCAGGTGATCGTGTGTGATGGCGGCATGTGCATGTAGGAACGGACAAAGAGAAACTTGAGGAGGAAAGCGATGGGGCTGTTGAAGAAAGGAGTGGTGGTCGTGGCGCTTATGTTGAGTGCCTGTCAGTCGTACCATCCCGCTCAGCCTCCTTATCGCGGGTACAAAAGGGCTCCGTACACGGTGAAGGGAATGCGTTTTGTGCCCATGACCATTGAGCAGGCGCTGCACTACAATGCCGTCGGCGTCGCCTCACACTACGAGGCGAACGGAGCTCGCGGGGCCATCGGGGAACGTCTTTACCGGGGGGATTACTATGCGGCGCATCGTACTCTGCCCTTGCCCTGCCGGGCGAGAGTGACGAATCTTTCCAACGGCAGGAGCTGTGAGGTGCGCGTAGCTGACCGTGGACCATACATTGCCGGGCGACTCATTGACGTGAGTTCAGCGGTGGCCCACAAACTGGACTTCCACCGCCATGGGCTGACGCGTGTGCGGGTGGAAGTTTTGTCTGTGGGGGACGGAGCCTACAAGCGCACAAGGTAGGTCATCGGAATAATCAGAACTCCGGGACCGGGAGCTGTTGTTGAGCTTCCGCAGAGGAGCCGCCGCTGATGATATCACCGACATCTTTGAAGGTGATGAAGACAAAGAGAGCCAGGAGCAGGAAGATGAAGACGGAGAATATCCAGTTGAGGAATTGACCGCTCACCGGTTTGCGCCGGATGGCCTCGATGATGCCCAGAATCACATGACCTCCATCCACCACCGGCAAGGGGAGAATGTTCAATATGGCTAAGTTGACATTCAGCACCACAGAGAACCAGAGAACCAGTCGCAGACCGGCGCCACCGCCATTTTCCATCATTTTGTAGAAGTAGGAAACGATGCCGACAGGTCCGGAAAGGTGTTCCACGGAGACGCTGCTGCCGGGAGAGCAGAGTTTTTCAAAGGTGTCCTTCATCCAGCGCACACTCATATTCACTTGCTCCTGCGGGGATGGATGCTCCATGCGGATGGAACTGAAGGGATTTGCCCAAAGCAGCCCCAGGATGGGTTCGGCTCCGGGGAGACCCTTCCAATTAGCGGGAATCTCGGGCGTGATGGAGACCTCAGCTGCCGGGTTGGTCAGGGAGAGCCGCAGGGGGTTGCCTTCTGCGGAGGCGAGCTGCAGGGGCAGGGGAGAGTAAATCGGCGTGCCGTTCAGATGGGTGACTTGCTGTCCCGGGCGAAGGTTTGCCTTTGCGGCGGGAGAGCCGGGAATGACCTCCCCGACCGCAACGGACAAGGCGGGCATAACACCGATGCGACGCATGGCGGAACGCTGCCACCATTGGGTATCAGCCTGGGTGTAGCCGCAGTTCAGTTTGAAGGGTGCGGCGACACCCGGGCGCCGCACGGTGAGCTCGATGGTGGGACGCTCGCTCAGGGCGATGAGTTCGCGCACGCCCTCCATGCCGGAGGACCATTTGGTGGCGATTTTTCCATCCACGGCGAGAATCTCATCACCGGGAAGCACCCCGGCGACCGCCGCCGGGGAATCGGGCTGCACGTAACCCACACGGGTGCCCGGCAGCTCAGTCACGGGTTTGCCGATGCCCCAGACCACCATAGCAAAGATATACGCCAGCAGCAGGGAAAAGAAGGGACCCGCCGCAGCGATGATCACCTTATCAAGTGGTTTGAGGGGCTTGAGATTCCCGGGGATGTCGGCTTTGCCTTCGATGCCTTCCATGCTTTCCATCTGGGGAAGGGAGACAAAGCCACCGGCCGGGATCCAACCGATACCCCAGGGCACGCCGTTGATTTTCTTCTTCCAGATGGGGCGTCCGAACCAGATTTGAAAGCGGTCGATGTAGGCTCCGCGCCATTTTCCGGCGAGGAAATGCCCCAATTCGTGGAAGAAAATCATGAAATTGAACAGAAGTAGCACCAGAACGATGATACCCACTGTGCGCAGAACCTCCATCATAACTCAGGTTGTATTAATTTGACACGCGACGCCTCGCGTAGCGTTTTTTAGCAGTCCGTGAAGTCAGGCGCCGGTTGCGAGGCGTTGCAGAGCGTTTGTTGCGCGCCAGCGCCGAAGAATGCCTGGCTTGTCCGGCGGTGCGGCGCACCGTGCGTGTTCTTTCGGCAGGCAGACTCGCCACGACGCTTGAAGGGATGACGACGCTGCGCATATTCTGCTGCTTCTCGGCTTTCAGGTAGGTGGCTTGCGAACAGGGTTCGATAGCAACCGGCATACCTCGGTAGACTAATGGATAGAGATCCAGCACATCGGCGCTGCGCATGCGGATGCAGCCATAGGAGGCCGGGCGGCCGATAAGACGCTCTTCCGGGGTGCCGTGGATGTAGATCCGGCGGCGGTGAGAATTGCGGTTGGAGGGTTCCAGCCCGGCGAGCTGAATCACGCGGGTGACGATGGGATCGCGGCCTGAATTGGCTGAGATCACCTCCCCGGTGGGACGGCATCCCTTGAACACCATACCGCTGGGTTGTCCCTCGCCCACTTTGGCGGAGACGGCATGAATTCCGAGTGGGGTGCAGTGACTACCATTGTTGCTCCCTATGCCGAACTTGGACGAGGAGATGCGGTAATCCTTGACTTTTTTGCCCTTGCGAATAACGGTGAGCTTCTGGTCGCGCAAGGTGATAGCGACCCCATCGCGCACAACGGCGCGAGGCGGAGCGTCTTTCCCCATGTGGCGGCAACTAACGAGGGAAAACAGACAGATAACGAGGCATAGTAGCGTCTTATTTCGATTGAACATATAGCGAATATATGGGTTAACCGTTTGTTGATACAGCGACAGAGGCGCGGCGGCGGCGCAGCATGCCTTGGATAACGCGCCGTGCAGAGCCGGCGCCCGTGTAGAAAAAGCCCAGGAAAGGGCTCATCAGGAGAAAATTGAGAATACCGATGATGTTTTGAGTGACGCCGTAGTAGAGGGTGACACATTCCACGACGAGAAAGAAGGAACCGAAGAAAAGTTCCACCAGCGGGACGATGCCGGATTTGAGAGCTTTGTAGCCGCTGGCACGTTGCTCCACCGCGAGCTTGCCCTGGTCGGATTCGCCGAACTTCGGAGTGCGCTCAAAAACGGCGGAGCGCGAGAAGAGTCCCTCCAGCACGGCTTTAGCATTGTTCACCGCCATGCCGACACCGAGAGCAAGCAGCGGAATGAGCAGCGGGAAAACCATCCACCAGCGCCTGGGGCGCACGATGAGTTCTGCCGCCACATAGAACATGCATACCGTCACCGTGGCAAGGAAAAACAGGGTGAAGGTGACCAGCATCATGCGGGGCGATTGCCACCCCCATTCCCCGGTCGGTCTCACAAATCCGGTGCAGATGGGCATCACGAGCACGCAGAGCAGGATAAGTCCCAGATAAGAGAAATTGCAGGTGAGGTGGGTGAACGCTTCCAACTTAGCCTTCAACGGGATATTCGCGCGCAGGATGGTGCCCAGCATCTTGCGGCAGACCTGGATGCAACCCTTGGTCCAGCGGTGTTGCTGGGTTTTGAACCCGTCGATGTCCTCCGGCAGTTCAGCAGGGGTGACGTAATCATTCAGGTACACAAAGCGCCAGCCGCGGATTTGCGCGCGGTAGGAGAGATCCATGTCTTCGGTGATGGTGTCGTGCTGCCAGCCGCCGGAATCTGCGATGGCAGATTTGCGCCAGACGCCGGCCGTGCCATTGAAAGTGAAGAATCGCCCCGAACGGTTGCGAACAGTTTGTTCCAGCGCGAAATGACCATCCAGGAAAATACTCTGGAGGCGTGTGAGCAAGTTGTGGCGACGGTTGATGTGTCCCCAGCGCGTCTGCACCAACGCTATTTTTTCATCGGTGAAATAAGGCATCACCACTCGCAGCAGATCCGGCTCCGGGCGGAAATCCGCATCCAGAATCAGCAGGAATTCCCCGCGTGCCGTTCTATTTGCGGCTTCCAGCGCACCGGCTTTGAAGCCCGTGCGGTCCTTGCGGTGCAGGTATTTGATATCGAATCCCTGTTCGGCGTAAAATCTCACCTGTTGTCGGCAGATATCGCAGGTGTCGTCCGTGCTGTCGTCCAGCACCTGAATTTCCAGCTTGTCCTTCGGATAATCCAGCTGGGTCACCTTGCGCAAAAGCCCCTCGACCACGTAACGCTCGTTAAACATCGGCAGCTGCACTGTGACGACAGGCAGCTCTTCCCATTGTCCCTTCGGCTGCGGAATGTCCTTGCGGTGCACCAGGTAAAGCACAATCATCATGAGTCGGTGCAGACCATACCCCGACATGCAGATCAGCACGCCGAAGTACGCCAGCAGCCAGACGATGTTGAACCAGACGCTTTCCATTCGCGATTCCTGAAGAAATGATAGTTTTGTGTGTTGACGTACAGAAAAGAACAACGACTCCTCCACGGAGGATGCGAAGAATGAATCCGAACGTCTTTTTTGCGTCAGCTGTTAAGAATGGCTTGACGTGCGGTTATACTACGGTAAACTTAAATATGAGTCAAGCACAAAACTGCACGTTTAGTGTAACAAGAGAAAACCCAGGACCATGAAAGTTGCAGAGCAGATAGTCGTAATTGCTGCCATAGGTATGGTGTGGTGCGGTGCGGAAGAGAGCGAGAGCGCGCGCGCCGTGGCACCGGAAGGGGAGAGCACCTCGGAGAGTGTTGCAGCCGATGCAGGGGAGTCTGCAGAAAGCGCTGCGTCGGGCGATGCGGGAACGGAGGAAGAGGTTGTGGATGGTACGCCTGATTACGACGAGCCTGAGGCGCGGCAGACGCGCAAGCCCGGGGAGGTGCCGGCGATGTTCAGGGATGATGCGATGCTGGATGAATCGCTGAGCAACCAGGAACTTGGAATTAACGTGTACACTGCTCCGTCCATTTCAAAGATATTCAACCAGTTGGATGAACTCCCGGCGATACCGGATGAGTTGGTGTTGCGGAAGCGACCGGAGAAACTCTCGACGGAGGCGGGACAGTTGGCGCTGGAGATGGGGTATCTGATGGCAGATGGATTTATTGCCGTGCGCAGTGGCCACATGAATGACATCAAACCCATAGCCCTGGAGCTTGTGAGATACGGGAAGGCTCTGGGAGTGGGGGACAAGATGAACGCGCATTCCGCCAGTTTGCTGGAGAATGCGGAGAAGGGGCAGATCGCTGAGTTCAAGAAGAATCTGGCCTCAACTCAGGGTGATGTGAACGCAGAATTTGCGGCTTTGAGAGATCCTGACCTGGCACATCTGATTGCATTGGGAGGGTGGGTGCGCGCCTTGGAGGCGGCTACGGCGGCCATTGCTTCGAAATTTGATGCGCACCAGGCGGCAGTTGTTTTTTACCCGGATGGACCGGCGTATTTCAGCGAGATTCTCGCCGGACTTAACCCTCAGACGGCGCAGAAAATGAACATTGAACACATGCGCGAGCTGTTGGACCAGCTGACGGAGGCCATGACGCTGCCGGAAGGGACTCAACCGACGCCGAGTCAGGTGGAGGTTTTGCGCGAGATAATCCGAAAATTGGAGACGGCTGCTGCTTGAGGGTGATTTGAGACGTGATTTCGATCGTTACGTTTTCTGGAAAATTTCAGGCGATCAGGCTGACTGTCATCTTTTATTCCGTTTTCATATGTGGCATTGAAAGATTATTCTTGCTTTTTTGAAGCTGCAAGGTAGAATAAAAGAGCGTCGGTGTATGAGGAGCGCGTGTGCGACGTGACAATGAATTTATGCTTACCGTTACCATCACCAACATCTTCGGCGAAACTTTCAGGCAGACGTATGCCTTGAAGGAGGGGACTCCTTGTCGAATCGGACGGGATGAAAGTTGTGAGATCTCTGTGCCGGGAGAAAGTCATTTGTCCCGTGTACACTGCATTCTTTCGTACGAGAATGGGCAGCTGATTATCCAGGATAATCAATCCAGTAATGGCGTTTTTCTCAATGGGGAGCGCATCGTATCCGATTTTTTGCGTTTGGGTGAGTCGTACCGCCTTGGGGATGTCACGATGGTGGTGAGCGAGGAGAATGCCCCCGGGGAGTCCCCGTCGGGCGATGTGCCGGAAAGCGTCGCGGATGCGGTTGATGAATCAGCCTCGATGGGAGAGGAGGAAAGCCGGGGGGAAGTGATGGCAGAGGATACGCCGCGAGAAGAAAAAGAACCAACACCTACAGAGTCTATGTCTAATCCGATTCCTCCTCCGCCCCCTGATACACCGCCCGAGCAGAACACTCCGGGGTATCCGACCCAACAAGCGCCGATCTATGGGCAGCAGATGGTTCCTCCGGGCTATTCGGGGATGCAGGGGGGATACGGTGGGCAGCCTGCCTCTCCGGGGTACCCTCAGGGATATGGCAACCAGGTAGCGCCCGGGTATGTCCAGGGGTATGGCGCGCCTCAGGGCTATCCGAATGCTTCGGTTTACCCGCAGTCGTATCCTCAGTACCAGCAGTCGGGGTACGGGGCCGCGCCTCAAGGCTACCCCATGGGGTACCAACAGCCCGTGTATCCGCAGGGCAATTACCCGGTAAATTATCCTCAGCAGTCGTATCCCGGTATGCAGAATTACCCGGTGAATTCGGCGTATCCACAGGCTTATCCTGCTCCGCAGGCCCAGGGCTATCCCTATTCTTCTCCCGCCGCTTCAGCGGTACGTTATCCTGCTCCTCCCGCTGCTGCTCAGCAGCAATACACTCCTCAGCAATATGTGCCGGAAAACAGTGTTGATCTGCAGGAAGAGATTATGCCGAGGGAGGTAGAGGAGAGTGGGCAGGGCGAGGTGGGAGAAGAGCCGGAGGAAATGAGCGAAGAGGAGCAGATGGCTGCCGAATTGGAGGAAAGCGAGGCCGCGTCTCCGGGGAGGACCTGGGTCGATAAGGCTCGTAGTTCTCTGAGCAGCGGGGAAGAAACCTTGCGTCGCTGGGTTACCGGTTTGCTGCACAAACGCCATGCCGAAGAAGAAGAAGAGATATGGGAGGAAGAGCAGGTAGAGGGTGATCAGGAGGAAGAGGAGGGGGAAGCGGGGGAGCCTGCGGCAGAGGAGGAGTCAACGGAGAATGATTCCAAGACGGAGGAAGAGGTGTCACAGCCGGAGGCTGAGACGCCTGCCGTTGAGCCTGAATCTGAGCAGCAGTCCGAATCTGAGGTGCCCCAATCTGAGGTGTCTGCCGCGGAGCCGGAGATTCAGGCGGAGCAAACGCATTAGAGGGAATACGAAGCCAATTTGAAGGGCAATGTACCGGGGATAGAGGTTCCGGAATGCCTCTGTCCCTCCTTCCGCGGCCGCGGTTGTTCTACCGCAGTTCCCCGCGTTTTAACATTTCAAATTTATCGGGAACGAAGGACGAAGTGGAAAATCAGCACGCTTGCGCGCGTTTTTGCGGAGCGATAGCGAGGCCGAATTTTGGAGTATGGCGGAGGGGTGGTTAGAAAGTCTTTTTGATTGCAATGCCGTATTATTGGCTCTGCATGTCCACAAAGCTTTCTAGCCGGTCGCCACTTTTGTTTTTGTGCCCGTCATCTCGGCTGTCGCTTCGCAACTGCCTTAAGCTCGTCTCACGAGCTTTCGCCTCTTTCGGGGCAGCTCCGCGGGCTGGCCAATCGGCCTTACAGCCTTCGACCGCTTTCCATGCGCAAAGCGCGCTAGTTCAATATTTCGTGCTTTTTTCTGATTCGTTTGCCCCGGGGACTCAGGGGAGCCGGTTGTTGTCCGGGGGCTGCACTTCCAGGTGAAGGGCGGAGATATCGGTGCCGTCAGGCAGCTGCACCAGTTTGATTGAATTGGATGAGCCGCGTATGATGTGAACGGCAGATTTCGGAAGGTGCAAGAGTTGAGCCAGGAAGGACTCGATGGCTTTGTTGGCGCGGTTCTCGATGGCCGGGGCGGAGATGCGCAACCGCAACACGTGACCGATTCCGGGGTAATCGTCTTTCCAGCCCACCAATTCATCGCGGCGGGCACCGGGGGTTACCTTGATTGCTATGTTCATATCCTGATATCCGGAAGGGAATTCATCTGCAGTAATGTTGCCGCCACTGGAAGACATTGCAAGGATTTGCCGCAGGCTGCGGCGTCATCATGGTTTGGTAGATCTCGGTGGAAATGGAGGCCTCTCGTCAGCAGGAAAGGAACGAGAAGCACGTGCTGCGCGCGCATACCGCGCAGGACATCGCGTGCATCCGGTTGCGATTGAAAATAACCGAGGCAAATCTCCGTATCAGCGGGAAGGAGCTCTCTCAAGCGCCGGCAAAACAGCGCCGGCTCCGGGGGTGGTTCCGATGATTTGTTGCCATGCGCCACGACAAGCACGCCCGTAGAATCGCCCAGAAGGGGGTGAATGTAGTCTGCTGCGGCATGGGCCAGCCACGGTGAAGCTCCCAGAACGGGTTGGAAAAAGAGTCGTGGGCGGTACGGTGCGCGCGAAAACGCGGCCGCCAGGAAAGTTTCCATGCGTTCACCACTGGCGCGCCCGCTTTGCATGAGCATGGGATATACGAGCACCGGCACTCCCTCCGGCGGCAGCGGCAGGGAGGTCGGGGCAGAGCCCAGGTGGCAGCGGATCACGCGTCCGGGAGCCATTCGCACACCCGGCGGGTTCAGCATCATCGCGTGTTCATTGTAGCTGATGATGAGGTAGTGGGTGCGCCAGAAGCGGTGCAGCCTGTAGAGCAGGAATGCGGCGGAAACGAGGGCGAGCTGCGCGATGATGAAGTGAGCATAGATCAGATGCCGCAAATGCTGCACATCGGCGGAATCCCGCGCGCCGGTCATCTTTTCTCCACAGACAATGGCTCCGACTAGGGCCAGGGCAAAAGCCGCCCCGCAGACGATCAGCGCGCCCGAAACTCGGTGTCCCGTTATCTTTGCCATGGGCGTGTCCCGTTACTGCTCACACGCTGCTGTCGGTCTGAACAGTTTGCTGCACTTCCTTCACAAGGTTGTTGCGCTTATCAAGCATATAGACTATCGGCGCGGCGATGAAGATGGAGGAATAGGTGCCGACAAGAATGCCGAGTAGCATTGTGATGGAAAAGTCGCGCATGGCCGGCCCGCCCAGCGCGATGAGCGCCACCAGCACCGCCAGCGTCGAGAGAGAGGTGAGCAGCGTACGCGGTAATGTTGTGTTGACTGCCTCGTTGATGATGTCGCCAAGGTTATCCTTCGGGTCAGCATACCGCAGGGATTCACGAATACGGTCGAAGATAACGATTGTGTCATTGATGGAGTATCCCGCCACAGTGAGGAAGGCGCCGATGTGGATAATGCTCAACTCCGTGCCCATCAGTATCACCAAACCGATGATGGCCAGGACATCGTGCGCTATGGAGATGAGAGCGCCTACGGCAAAGCTCCATTCGAATCGCAGTGACAAGTAGATGGTGATGCCGAGCATACCGGCCAGCAGAGCCCAGCAGGCCGTGCGGAAGAAGGTGGAGCCCAACGACGCGCTCACGTCATCCACCGAAGGGAACGGCACGTTCTGCATGCCCGGAACTTTAGCCCGCAGGTTGGAATCAATAAGGGAGGCTTCGTTTTTGTCAGCGCAGCGGATCTTAATGTTGCGGTCCGTCCCGGCATTGAGGAATTGCTGCACAGTCGGGAGCTTGGAGAGCTTCATGCTCATTACCTCATTTTCCACCTGCTTGTAGTCGACATTCGATTCCTCCGGCAGCACATAGGTCACCGTGGAGCCACCGGTGAAATCAATCCCCAGTGCAGCGTCTTTTTCCACCAACACCGCGTAGAGCAGCGAGCCGATGATCACCGCGAGCGAACATCCCAGAGCCACCTTGCGCCACCTCATGAAGTTGAAGTGACTCCCCTGGAAGGGGGCTCGGCTGAAGGTGAAATCTCGGAGGATCCCCATGTGCTCTGCGCAGAAAAAAAGCACGCGGGTCACGACGATGGCGCCGATGAGTGAGGTGATGATACCGACGCTTGTGGTCACGGCGAAGCCTTTGATGGAACCGCTGGCAAGCCAGAAGAGGATGACGGCGGTGATGAGAGAAGTGATGTTGGAGTCCCAGATAGCGGAGAATGCTTTGTCATATGCCACGCGCAGACTGACGAGGAAAGGACGCCCCGCCGCTCGTTCCTCGCGCATGCGTTCGTAGATCAGCACGTTTGCGTCCACGGCCATACCCATCGTCAGAACGATACCGGCGATGCCCGGCAGCGTGAGCACAAAGCCGAAAAGACTCATCAGTCCGATGAGAGTGAGAGCATTGAGAGCCAGACCCACCATTGCGACAACGCCGGCTACGCGGTAATAGGCATAGCAGAAAACGAACACCGCGAGTAGTCCCACGATGCCGGCGAAACTGCCCTGCCGCAGGGCGCTCTGTCCGAGTTGCGCAGAGACATCCTTGCGTCCCTCCACCTTCAAGTCGCTGGAGAGGGGGTTAGCGAGAGCCTTGGAAATATCCTCCGGTTCTCCTTTGCCCATGAGACCGGAGATTTCAAACTCTTTGTGCAGAGTAGCCTGTACAGTTGGGGCGCATTTGACCTGCCCGTTGAGCACCACGGCGAGGCGATCCCGGCCCTTTTGCATCCTGCCTGTGAGGCGGCCCATGCGGCTGGCGCCCGTGCGGTTGAGCACCACCGAGACACAGCCACGTCGGGCATAGTTTGGATTGGCAGAGGAAACCTCCTTGCCGGTGATGTAGACATCCTGCTGCATGGCGGCATGAGGTTTCTGCAGCACGTAGTAGCGGATGATCTGTTCTCCTTTTTCATCCAGGATGGGGAGTCCGGTTTCGTCGTCAATCTGGGGGGAAGGGAGTAGCTGGTAGTTGTTCAGTCCCATTTTCCCGGGGATGATGAGACGCGGCGGATTCACGGAGTTGTCACCAGCTTTCTGAGCAGCGATGTAGCGTGAGCGTTGCTGCTGGTACGCTTCAAAATCCACGAGAGGCTTGCCGGTGCCGGGGTCAATCCCAGCCATTTGTGCGATGAGACGCTCGCTGTCCGGGTGCACCGCCAGAAGTTCCAGCTTGGCCATCCGGGTGAGCATGTTCACCATGGCTTCGATTTTTTCCTTGTTGCGCTGCTCATCCTGGGTATCCTGCTGGGGAATTTGGATGAGAATTTTATTGTTGGTGTGGATGATTTGAACCTCGCTCGTGCCTGTGGAATTCAACCGTTCCTCGAGGATATTGCAGGCTTGCTGCATATCCTCTTCAGTGGGCGGGGTCTTTGCTCCCGTTTGATCATCCAGCTTCGGCTGCACCTCCAGAGTGAGCTCAACGCCGCCGCGGATGTCGATGCCGTAGTGCATCCCATTGGCAAACAGGGAGAGGATTGAAAAACCCGTCAATCCAATGATGAAACAGAGCCCGGCGTTGCGTTTCATCCTGTCGTTTTCTGCCGCCAGATACCAGAAGAATAAAATGACGAGCAACAGACCCGTCGTGAAGTAAAAAAGGGGAGATTGAGTGAGGCTTGCTAAAAAAGAAGGCATACCGATGCAGCTGTAGTTTTTGCGCGCCCCATTCTGCCAGTTTTACGCCTGCGCGTCAAGCTTGCAATGACAGACTCAGGGCAAACGCATTAGAAAATTGGATTCATTTTAAGGAAGGAGACAGGACGTTTATTTATGCTCTAATTCGTTGC
>CANRLM010000066.1 GCA_947631435.1 uncultured Akkermansia sp. | reverse complement strand
GCACAAAGCCGTGCCGCGAGCCGTCACCCGCCGCTACAGCCTCATGATACGTAAGATTATCTCTTTTCGAAAGAGATAATCAATCCAAAAATTAAACTATGTTTATAATTAGTTTGTTTCGAATAAATGAATTTGAAAAAGTTGCTGAGCGCCAATGAGATATTCTCTTTAACAAAAATACAGAACTCGGCATAAATTAACGAGTCGCGACAGTTTGTGCTGTACATCTCTTTCGAAAAGAGAACATCACGGTTTGACAAAAAAGCGTTACGGAATCACCCTATGAGGAAAAGTCTGAATCTGTGTATAGACGATGACGCATTGATATGCCGAAAGGGCGTGAGCTGCGGTGACAAAATTAAGCCGTGGCAAACGCGTTTAAGATAAGTACGAAGGAGGAATTACGAATTACGAAGGTTGGGAAAGCAGAGCAAACGTATTTGAAAACCCAGGGGCAGAATTAGATGTATAGAATTCAGTATCAATAGCTTATTTAAATTATTGATATTAAATATAAAATATGATAGGATACAGGGATGCATCATCTTATTACAAAAATCAGCCTGATGGAAGATCCAAGAACCGGCAACGCAAAAATACATAAGTTGACGGACATTGTTTTTATGGTGATAGCGTCGGTTGTGGCGGGCATGTCAACGTGGGACGAAATACAAGAGTTCGCAAGCCACCACACAGGGTACTTCAGGAAGTATTTGGAAATGCCCGGAGGGGTACCATCGGCCGACACGTTTGCGAGGGTATTTCGTATGTTGAGCAGAGAGGGATTTGAAGATATGTTTCGGGAATTGGTGGAAGAATTCAGGCAGAGGCGAGAAAAAGAAACAGGAGAGGAGGCGGCAGAAAGAAACATCAGCATAGATGGCAAAACGATCTGTGGAGCGGGCAAGTACGGGAAAGAGTACAATGTGCACGTGGTGAGTGCGTACGAGAGTGAGAGCGGGCTGGTGCTGGGACAAACGCGAGTTGAAGAGAAGAGTAATGAAGTGACGGCGATTCCCAAGCTAATAGACTCGCTTGAGTTGAAGGGCAACACGATATCGATCGATGCGATGGGATGTCAGAAGGATATAGCCAGGAAGATTATAGAAAAGAAAGCGCACTACGTGCTTGCCGTGAAGAAGAACCAGGGGAGGCTTCTGGAGGATATAGAAGACACAGCGAAGCTGGAGAAGCCCGACTCGATCTATACGGAGACAAGTGGAGAGCACGGACGAGTGGAGACGCGTACGTATGAACTATACCATGAGTTAAGCCACATTAGCGGAGCATGGAACTGGGAGGGATTAGCGGCGGTGGTGAGAGTGAGCAAAGAGAGCTGGGAGAAAAAGAGCGGAAAGAGGACGCTAGAACAACGCTTCTACATAGTGAGCAATCGGCATGCGAGCGCACAACAGATTGCAGGGAGCATAAGGAGTCACTGGGGGATAGAAAACAGTCTGCATTGGGTGTTGGACGTGGTGTTCAACGAAGATCAAGGGCGCAAGAGGAAGGGAAACAGCGCAGAGAACTTTTCGAGAGTTTTGAGATTTGCGCTTGTACTGATCAAACAGTACAAGGCCCGTCATGAGGGACTGAAAGTGCCACTCCAGAGGCTGAGACTGAGGGCAACGTGGGATACGGATGTACTGGATGATATATTGTTTGGCAACGAATTAGAGCATAAATAAACGTCCTGTCTCCTTCCTTAAAATGAATCCAATTTTCTAATGCGTTTGCCCTGGCATGCCTCGCGGGGTTCTTGACATGGGCGGCGAGAGCGTGGTATGATCCGGGGCATGGAAGAGCAGCAAGTCGTCACTGTTACAGGAGAGCAGAATGCTACCGCATCCTATACTCTTGCGAAGACCTTCATCAACAAGGTGTATGCATGGATGGCGCTCACCCTGCTGATCACGGCCGGGGTAGCGGTGTATTGCACCGGTCACGAAGATGTGTTGGCATGGACGATTCAACACCCCTTTTTGCTGTGCTTTGGCACGCTGGGGATCATCGTCGCCATGTCCCTCGGCGTCCGAGTGATGAGTCCCGGGGCATTGGCCGTACTGCTTATCGTCTTCAGCGTAGCGGAGGGCATGCTCTTCGGACCGCTGCTCCTCTGCTACACACAGCAAACTTTGGGAATTGCATTTACCTGCGCCGCGGGAGCCTTCGGCGCTACTTCCCTGTATGGAGCCTTCACAACACGAAATCTTTCCACCTGGGGACGCACGCTGTTCATGCTGCTTATTGGACTCCTGCTCTGCCTCATAATCAACTTTTTCTGGGGCAGCGGCACTTTTGACCTCGTCCTCTCCTTCTTTGGGGTGATTCTTTTCTCGGCTCTCACGGCGTATGACACACAAAAGCTCCTCGCTCTGGGAGCCACCGTAACTGATGGTGAGACGCGCTCAAAAGCTTCTGTACTCGGTGCCTTAACGCTCTACCTGGATTTCATCAACATCTTCCTCTTTCTTCTGCGCCTGATGGGCGACCGCAAATAACCCCATTCCTCACCATGGAAACACCAGATCCAAACGCTCAACAAGCATCCAAAATAGCCGCTGATATCCTGCACTCGCTCGGTTTTGAATGCACTGTCGATATCGCCGCCGCCTCCCCGGAGGAAATCTCGCTGGATGTCTCCGGACCTGATTGCCGCTTCATTATCGGTGACGGCGGTTCGCGGCTCGATGACCTACAGTACCTCGTTAACCGTCTCCTCGTCACCTCCTGCGAGACCGCGCCCCGCGTGCGTGTGGACTGCGATGGCTACCGCGCCAAGGCCGAGAGCCGTCTTGTACAATCAGCGGTTGAAAAAGCCCAACGCGTACTTGCCGGCGGCAATTCCATCACCCTTCCTCCGATGAATGCGTACCATCGTCGCCTTGTGCACTCCGCCCTGGCAGAGATTCCCGGGGTGAGCACACACTCCGAAGAGGGAGATTCGCGCTTCAAGCGTATCGTCATCTCTCCTTCTTCATGAAGCCCCTTCTCTGCCTTCTACTCGCAGCGTTTACGCCCTGGTGTGCCTGTTCTGCGAACGAGTCTGTTTGGAAGCTCTTTTATGCCTCCGGAACTGACTTCGGGCAGGCGCAGCAACTCGTTCGCCAACTATTGCCGGAGGAAACCCGACTTATCGTGCAGGAACTGCCTGTGCGAGCCAGAACACGGGAGGAAATCCTGCTGCAAAGCGAAGCTGTCGACGCCGGTGTACGTTCTCTACCCTGTCTCGTACTGAACGATGAAAAGGGAGCCTATGCCGCCATCCCCCTCGGAGAACTTTCCCCGGAGGCTCTGCGAACAGCCGGGAAACTCGCCTCTGCCCCGGATCGCAACTCACACACCCAACAGCGTCGACTTGTTTCACATCTGTTTTTTCACACGACTCTGGCACGCTGCTCCCGCGCCCCGGTCAGTCAACGACTCAACTCCATCGAGAATCTGGAGGAACTCAGCAGATGCGATAACCTTCCTGTAGGACAACGCCAGTTCATCAGCTTGCGCTGCCTCTACCCGGCGTTGGTGCAGTTTTACACCGACTCCTACCAGGAGGCTCACACTCCCGACACAGAACAGCTCTTCCGGCGCATCATCGACGCCGTTGAATTCGCTCGCGACCTTGATCCCGGCTCCCAACTTGGTCGCGCAGCTTTCAATGAGCGTGAACGACTTCGTGCCGCTCGTCTCGAAGCCAAACGACTTGATTAAGGATAGCGCGATACTCCCGGCTCCTGCGGCTTGCCAAAAAACGAGCCTTGTGATAGGAGCATTGGATGCTTAATAATCATACTATCCAACATCACAATGAACTGCTCGGTCAACTCGCCGTCAGTTCATTAGATATCATGCGTCTCTTTGTGGAATTCACCGAGGAGGCAGCTGTTACTCACGCTGACAAGAAAAGCATCATCGACGTTTTCAGACGCGTTGTTCGTACTGGAGTGTCTGGTGTGGCCGATCTGGATCGCAGCGTTTCGTTTGAAACTGCGGTGAAAGAGAGTTTGCAAGTCAGGCAAAACAGACGAACGAGTACTCTGGCCGACCTGCGCTCATACACCTCTCGGATGCTGAAACTCGGAACGCTGCGTAAGTGTCTGCTGCGCACCATCACGCCCGACCAATGTCTGACCCTGCTACGTGCTCACTTCAACACTAGTCCGCACGTTTTCCGCAAAGCCAAGGCGGTGCTGCACAGCATATTTACCTACGGCATCCGCCGCGGCTGGTGTTCTTCCAACCCCGTGGATTCCCTCGAAACTCCGCCGGTGTACGAAGAACGCATTGTGCCGCTCTCCAGCAAGCAAATCCGCGCACTGATGCGTGAATGCAATAAGGAGGACATGCAAGAGATGCTTCCCTGCATGCTTTTACTGCTGTGGTGCGGCATACGGCCGGGAGAAGTGCGACGCCTCAAATGGGGTGATATCGATAAGAGTGAGAAGGTAGTGTATATCGACGGACGGGCCAGCAAAACAGGCGGACCCCGCGCCGTACCACTCCGCGGGAAAGCAAAGCTGCTGCTCGAGCACACAAATCCCTCTTCTCTTCCCATCGCTCCGCGTAACTGGGTGCGTCTTTGGAAGCGCCTTCGCCTCCGCGCCGGGTTCATAAACTGGCAGAGGGACGCACTGCGTCACACATTTGCCTCGCTGCACCTGAAGCGTTTCCACAATCTTCCTCAATTGCAGGAAGAAATGGGACACAGGGATTGCAGTCTGCTGCGCACGCGTTACCTCAACCTTCGGAACGTTTCCGCTTCTACCGCACGACGTTTCTTTGAATGAGTCCTGTCGCAATACCTGAGCAAATCCTGCACGGCATACGAGCTCCTCCGACGCCAACAAAAAGCTCCGAAAACTACAAAAGATTGCCTGAAAAAAATCCGCTTGTATGGATGGGCATATCTGGTAGAATGTGCGGCGTGCGCGGATACATCATCAGGAGGCTTCTGCTGGCGCCGTTCACGCTTTTTGGCGTCACCTTACTGGTATTCTGCCTCACGCGTCTCGTGCCGGGAGGTCCGGTGGATCGCATCCTGCAGGAACGCGCAATCGGTGCATTGAGCGGCGAAAAGATGACCGGCATCTCCACGGATTCTGTGAGTGAACGGGAGCGGGAAAAACTGGAAGATCTCTTCAACCTCAACGAACCCCTCTGGAAGGCCTACCTGCAGTGGCTCGGTCTTCAGCGCAGTCGGGTGGAAACGCACCGCGCCGAATTTGATAAGACGGGCACTGCCACCATTACCACTGCGGCAGCAGATGGTTCCCCGCGCCTGCTGGAAGTACGCTTGTGTGCCGATGGTTTCCCGTCGTTTGTGGAGCCCCCGTGGTTCCGGAATGAGGAGTGGAATCTGCGTATCGAGAGTTCTGCCGATCGTCTCCGCAATCGACAGCGACGTGCAGGCTCCGCACCGGCAGAAGGTGAACTACCGCCTCGTGCCGTGCTCTACCGTAAAGCGTACAACGGATTGTTTCAGGGAAGTCTCGGACGTTCCTACAAGTACAATGAGCCGGTGCTTGAGATGATTTTCCACCGTCTGCCGGTGTCGCTTTACTTTGGTCTGCTGGGAGCGCTGGTGGCGTACATTCTGAGCATCCCCCTGGGCATCTGCAAAGCATTGTACCACGGCAGTGTGTTCGACGGCGCTACAAGCCTTCTCATCTTCATCGGTTATGCGGTACCCGGTTTTGCCCTGGGCGCCATTCTTCTCATCTACCTCGGCGCCCGCCTGGAGTATTTTCCCCTCTACGGACTCACCGGGGCAGACTTTGACACGCTCACCGCCTGGGAAAAAATATCGGACATCGCTGCGCACACGGCTCTGCCGCTCGCGTGTTACGTGGTGGGAGCCCTCGCGATGACCACGATGATGATGAAAAACAGCATGTTGGAAAACCTCGGCGCGGATTACATGCGCACCGCTGTGGCGAAGGGGTTGAGTTACCACCGCGCAGTATGGCGCCACGCCGTGCGCAATTCACTCATCCCCATTGCTTCCGGACTTGGCGGAGTCGTCTGTTCGGTGGTGGGCGGATCCATTCTCATTGAGCGCGTCTTTGATATCCGCGGCTTCGGAATGCTCAGTTACCAGGCCCTCATGGATAAGGACTACTCCCTCATCATGGGCACACTCCTTGTGAGCTCCATCGTCATTGTCGTCGGCAACCTGCTTTCGGACATCCTCGTTGCTTTCCTTGACCCGCGCATCACGTTTCGTTAAATGAAGAAGAACACACTCGCCCTGCTGCTCATCCTTGCCGCTGCACTCAGCGGAGCAGCAGAGCTGCGCGGATGGTTGCTCCCCACCCTCTCCTGGCCATTCTCCGCCTCCCGCCACCTGGCCTTTCTTTCCTGCTCTGCGGATTTCGCTCCCCGGCTTGCAGCTGATGGACGTGTGCAATGGTTCGGCTGGGCAGTGGTGTTTCTGGTAGCACTCAGTGGGGTGTACCTGCTCTGCCGCCGCGCGGACAGCCTGCGACTCCCGCCGCAGGCGCGGAACAGCCTCGAACGCTTCCGATCCCACAAGCGCGGCTATTTTGCCTTGCTCTTCCTTCTCGGCTTGTTCGCTCTCGCTGCAGCGGATCAATTGGTCGTGGGCAAACGCGCTCTCGCTGTGGTGGCGGAGGACGGTTCCTGGTATTTCCCGGCTTTTCGTCGTGACATCCTCCCCGGCTCGCTCTTCGGACTCGATGGCAACGCTTCCCTGACCGAACCAAACTACCGCGAACTGCAGCGTTCGCTGGGCGCTCCCGGGGGACCTCGCATGGTGCTCATGCCCCTTGTTCCCTGGTCTCCTACGGCAGACCCGGCGCCTTTCCCCACCGAATGTTTGTCGGTAAAAGACGGTAAGTTGTGCAATGCAGATGGAACCACTCTCTTCGATGGCCAGGCCTGCCGACTTTATCCCAACGGCGATATCCACCTGCGCATCCGCTACCGTCGCGGCGTGCCGGATGGTCATGTGCAGGGGTGGAGCCCCGACCGTCGCGAGGTTTACAGCGCCAACTGGAGAAATGGCAAGCTCACGACCGAGCAATTCAGCGGAGAAGGCGAGTTGAAAAAATTTCTCAGTCTCAGCAGCAACGAACATTTCCTGCTCTACTACCACCCCGCTCCCCCGCTCACCGGGGGGCACCTGCTCGGCACGGACAGCCGCGGAACAGATATCCTTGCCTACCTCATCGGAGGGTTGCAGGTGAACATCCAGGCGGCTCTCTTTTACCTGCCGCTCGTGTACGGCATCGGTCTTCTCTTCGGTATGCTGATGGGCTACCGGGGGGGACTTTTCGACCTCATCGCGCAACGCGTCATTGAGATTCTCTCACAACTTCCTTTCCTCTTCCTCGTGATGGTGCTCACGGACCTGCTACCGCCTGCGCTGCACGGCATGTTCGTCACGCTCTCACTTATGGCGCTGCTCGGCTGGATGCCCATGACCTACCTTATCCGCACCGCCACGATGAAGGAAAAAGCGCGTGACTACGTGGCGGCGGCGCAAGCAATGGGCGCCGGCTCACTGCATATCATGCGCCGCCACATCTTGCCGAACATCATGCCCATCGTTATCACCCTCCTGCCTTTCAGCACCGCCACGGTGATACTCTCTCTCACCTCGTTGGACTACCTCGGTTTTGGGCTGCCGGAGGGCTACGCTACATGGGGACGCCTGCTGAATGACGGTCTTTCCAGACTTTCTTCTCCCTGGGTAGCATCCTCGGCCGTGGGCGCGCTTGTCCTCATTCTTCTGCTTATAACCTTTATCGGGGAGGGCGTGCGAGAGGCCACCTCTCCCCGTCGACACGATCATTTTGAATGATTCACCGTCCCACAAGTTTGTGTTACCTGTCTGTGTGGCTGCTCGTGGTAGTTGCACCGGCTCTGCTGCTCTCCCAATGCCGGGATGGTGATCCTACCACAAACGGCGTACACTGGCAGCCACCGGCGGACGAGGAGCTCCCAATGGCATTCGATGCCGCGGCCCGTGCTCTCCCTCCCTACGCCCGCGCCTGGCATATGCCGCCGGGTTTCCCTGGTTTTCCCGCGCGCTGGAATGAACGCGTGCGCAAATTTATTGAACGCCGCATCACACAACTGGAAGAGGAGCTTACTCACGAGGAAGGCATCATTGGCGATACCGAACCGGACGCCCGTCAAACCACCCGCCTGCTCTTCCTGAGGGAGGAGCTTGACCGACTGCAATCCCGCCGTGCCATGGGCGATTATCTTGTCTTCCTCACGGAAGACGAACTCCCACCGGATCTTGAGTGGCATTCCGGCGCCGCCCAGCCGGAACTCGGCGATCCCAGAGCCGTCAAAGGAGGCACCCTCCGCCTGGCCCTGCCGCGCTCCTTCCCGAATACCTTGCGCGTTTTCGGCCCCAATAGCAACAACTCCACTCGCCGCTACATTTACGACGATCTGGAACTGCCCCTCGTGCGCATCCACCCTGCCACCGGCGCCCTCATCCCGGGAACGGCGGATCGCTGGGCGGTCTCTCCCGGCGGCAGGACAATTTACTTCCACATTGACCCTGCGGCCCGTTTCTCCAACGGCGACCCCCTCACCACGCGCGACTTTGTTTCTTCCCTCTTCCTGCGCACTTCGCCGTACAGCGCCGAGCCTTTTTATGCCGACTATTACATGGGCAATATCGCCCGCATCGCCGTGTATAGCGACCATATCCTCGCTGTCACTCTGCCCGCTCCGAAACCGTACGCCCCCTTCTACGCCGGCAGCATTCCCTCCTCTTGCACACGCTTCTTCGCCGAATTCGGACCGGACTTCATGATACGCTACCAGTGGCGTCCTGTCCCCACAACCGGCGGCTATGCCATCAACCCGGACCTGCTCGCCATGGGCAGCAGTCTCACCCTCTCGCGCGTGAAGAATTGGTGGGCTGCCGGGCGTCGCTACACTCGCTACTCCTGTAACGTGGATCATATCCGCTACTCCTTCATCGCCGAGGTCTCCAAGCAGCGCGAGCTCTTCCGCATCGGCGAGTTGGATGTCATCTCCGCCAGAGATGCTGATTACTGGTACGAGGGCCTCGAGATTCCTCCTGTCCACCTCGGCTATATCCAGCGCGTGCGCTTCGATAACGAATGGCCCCGCAATTGCTTCGGCTTTCATCTCAACTGCTCCGCAGCCCCATTCAACGACATCAATGCCCGCCTCGGTTTCCATCATGCACTGAACGTGCAGGCCGTCATCAACACGCTCTTCCGCGGCGATTTCAAGCGTGGCGGCACCTACTTCGCAGGCTTCGGCGCCTTCTCCGACTCCTCCATCCGCGCCCTCCCCTATGACCCGGAAAAAGCCCGTGCCTTCTTCGCAGCGGCAGGATTCACTGAGGAGGGACCGGACGGCATCCTGCACAAGCCGGACGGAACGCGCTTGCAAATCGTTGTGAGCTCACGCGTGGATTCATCCTATGCCTCTGCAATGAGTATCCTGCGCGAGGACGCCGCACGCTGCGGACTGGATCTTGTCCTCTCACAGATGGATGATACCGTCTTTTACATCCGTGTGAAAAACAAGCAATATACCGCATGCCTCTTCTCCTGGGGCTTTTCCCCGCCCGTACCGGACGCCTCTCAGTTCTTTCTCTCACGCTACGCCTTTGATGCACGGGGCAATCCCCTGCGGGGGACGAACAACATCACCGCTACCGCATCCCCGGAGTTGGATCGTGCCATCCACGCCGCCGGTTCTGCCACTACTGTCGAACAAGCCATCACCGCCCAGCACACTGTCCAGCGGTGCATCGCCGATACCGCCTCGTGGGTTCCGGGATGGTCCAGCGGTTTCTGGCGCTTTGCCCAGTGGCGCTGGTTACGCTGGCCGAAGACAAAAGACACTTTCTTCTGCCCGCCGCTCTATTTTGACCCGCTGGACAGCCACCTGTACTGGATTGACCCACGCGTCAAACGCAACACCTTGCGCGCTCGTGCGCGACGTGAGTCTTTCCCCGAACAGGAACTCGATATCCCCCTGCCCACCCACCGCACCGCCACGCCATGACTTTTTCTCCTGATTCTCCTCTGCTGAAGGTGCGTAACCTCACCATCGCCTACGCCTCATCACGCGACATTGTGCCCGTCGTGGAAGACGTGCGCTTTGATATTTTTCCGGGGCAATGCGTCGGGATCGTCGGCGAGAGCGGTTGCGGCAAAAGCGCCGTCGCTATGAGCCTTGTGCGTCTCCTCCCGCAGCCGAGCGGGCGCATCCTCGGCGGGAAAGTTCTTTTCCATGGCGAGGATCTTCTCTCCATGCCCATCAGGCATCTGCGCTCTATCCGTGGCAGCCGCATCGGTGTCATCTTCCAGGAACCCATGCAGGCTCTTAATCCTACCAAACGAATCGGCGATCAAATCGCTGAGGTTCTCATGCTTCATTGCGGTCTGAGCGAACAAGCAGCCCTCGCACGCGCCATTGAATTGTTGGATCGGGTGCAGGTTGCGGCTCCGCAGCGTTGCGCCATGGATTACCCCCACGCTCTCTCCGGAGGCATGCGCCAGCGCGTCGTCATCGCCTGTGCCATCGCGTGCTCTCCGGAACTCATCATCGCGGATGAACCTACCACCGCACTGGACGTCACCGTGCAACAACAGGTTCTCTCCCTGTTGCGCGATCTGCGTCGTGAATCCGGAGCCGCCTCTCTCCTCATTTCTCACGACCTCAGCGTCATTGCTCAGCAGTGCGACACTGTCTGCGTCATGTACGCCGGTCGCATCGTGGAAGCAGCTCCGGTGCAGGAGCTCTATTGCAATCCCTGCCACGCTTACACTCGCGCCCTTCTCGCCGCCATTCTCTCCGATTCCGCTCCCCGCAAATCACCTCTTCTCACCCTCCCCGGCAGCATTCCTGCACCTGCCGACTACGTTCCCGGCTGCCGCTTCTGCCAGCGTCTCGGTCGCTCCGGCGATTCCACCCTCTCTGCCCCTCCCTTCGTTAAAATCTCTCCCAACCACTGGGTCGAGGCCTGCCCCCTCTGCATGTGTTCGTCCTGAAAGAGAAACCATCACCACCGGAGTCCGGGAAGCAGGGAAGCCGGTACATTATCCTTGCAACAGTTTGGCGGGGGTGGTAGGCTTGGTGCATGAAAATCCGGGAATCGATAGCAGGAATCCGGGCATACGTGCCGGGCAAACCCATTGAAGAGACGGCAAGGGAGATCGGCATGAGACCGGATGAAATCATCAAGCTGGCGTCCAATGAAAATCCGCTGGGTCCATCGCCGCTGGCCGTGGAGGCAATGAAAGAAGCGGCGGAAAGGGTGAATCTGTACCCGGACGGAGGAGCGGTGGCGCTACGTGAACAACTGGCTACGTTCCATGGATTCACGCCGGAAAACATCGTGCAGGGGGCCGGGAGCAGTGAACTCATTGAGCTGCTGGCTCACATCTGTCTGGAATCAGATGGCGAATTGATTGCCGCAAAGTACAGTTTCACGCTCTACCCGCTCATGACGCAGCTGTTCGGAGCTAAATACACGGAGGTAGAGAACAAGGCGGATTTCACGCACGACACGGCAGCAATGCTTCGCGCCATCACGCCGAACACGCGACTGATCTTCATCACGAATCCGACCAACCCTCTGGGCACCATGATCGGGCAGGAAGAAATCGACAGCTTCATGCGCGCCGTGCCGGAGCGCGTGCTGGTAGTCTTCGATGAGGCATACATCCATTTCGCCGAGGAGCAACCGGATACTTTAAAATATGTCCGCGAAGGACGAAATGTGGCGGTACTGCGTACCTTTTCGAAAGCCTACGGGCTGGCGGGTGTACGCATCGGCTATGCGATCACCACGTCAGCAATTGCCGAGTTACTGCACAAAGTGCGATCACCGTTCAACACAAGCAGCCTCGCGCAGGCGGCAGCGGCGGCTGCCCTGCGCGATGCGGAACATCTGAAACACTCGGTGCAAGTGGTGCGCAGCGGCATGAAGCAGTACGAAGCCGCTTTTACCGAGCTGGGACTTGAGTATATTCCGAGCCACGGAAACTTCATATTGGTGAAAGTGGGCGATGGAGCGGCAACATATCACTACTGCCTGCAACGCGGAGTCATTCTGCGGCCGATGACCGGATACGGGCTGAATGAATGGGTTCGTATCAGCATCGGCACCATGAATCAAAACGAGCGGTGCATCCGACTGCTGCGTGAAATGCGCTCTCACTGACAAGCATCACTTTGCAATCCCGCACCGACGGCAAACGGTATCCCAATCCGTCGGTACACGCAGCAAACTGCCGAGCCATGAATCGGAAGCAGGCAGGTTCAGCACGTTTCTGATTCGCTCAGGGCGGGTGATGCGCGTAAAAATGAGATGATGCAGGGAGCGCAGAGGTAGAGAGCGTACGCCATAGCCTCCGGGCTTGTTGGAAGACCAGAAGCGGATGCATGTCTCTCCCCCGTCCTGCACGAGGCCGAGAAAAATCACGAGATGACCGCGCTCCGACACGCCGAGATGCTCGGTGAAGAAAAATTTCAGGAAATCGCCCGGACGCGCCAGAAAAGGAGAGCAAAAGTTGATACCGGCTCCGAGATCGTGCGCCCACACGGCACAGCCGGGACCATTCGCATTAAATCTTCCCCAGGAGAGAAAGCCATCCGGGTGCGGCCACTCCACGCGCAACGCCCGCCATACCGACAGCGAAAATCGCACATCTCCGCGCGATTCGCAATCTTGCAACGCACGCAGCAAAACCATGTAGCACGCGGCGGAACAAAACGTGGGCGAAGCATCGCGCGGGGAAACGGCCAACCTCTGCTCCTGCTCTCGCCACACCACACCTGAGCGCGCAAAATGCTGCTCAGCGGTGCGGTCGGCAGCATACCCGCCGCCGATGGGCATCTGCTCAATGACACGCAAAATATGAGGATTCAATTCAGCCGCGGAAAGCGGGAAAAAGACGAGAAAAAGCAGCACGCCCGGCAGAGTGCGCCGCACCCATCGCAACGCGCCATTCAAACGCACTTCACGCATCTTCCTCCAACTTGGCATAGGCGAAGGTCTCATCGGGATCAGGGCAAACGCATTAGAAAATTGGATTCATTTTTGGAAAGGAGACAGGACGTTCATTTATGCTCTAATTCGTTGC
>CANRLM010000065.1 GCA_947631435.1 uncultured Akkermansia sp. | reverse complement strand
TACTGTCAGAATCTGAAGTAGATGAAGGGGTTGTAGGTGGATGCGGCGATAGAGGCTGCCGACAGGATGAAGAGCGCGAGCAACCACAGGTTCACTGCCGCTATCCGCAGCTGGCTCCTCCCCTCCACCTCCAGCATCTTGCTGCACAGTGGCGCCGAGCAGGCGATGCCCACGGTGAGGGCGATGATTTCAATGCGATCCACGTAGTAGATGAGGTGGTACATCGTCTCTCCTCTCTCTGCTCCGAACATGGTCAAAAGGTAATGCCAGGCGTAATTCATGGTGTCTGACCGGAAGATGACAAGGCCCAGGATGATTACGAGCATGGCATAAAAATGCTGCAGCGCTTTTCCTCCGATGCTCTTTCGATCGCGATTCCATCCGGTCAGGGTCTCGATGAAGATGAAGAAGCCGTTGTAAAGCCCCCACACGATGAAGGTCCATCCGGCTCCGTGCCAGAAGCCTGTCGAGAACCAGACGATGAGGAGCGCAATGAAGGTCATAATGGCGTTAGCTACTTTACCTCCTACCTTTTTCATCACCCACCTGTAGCTTCGTGAGATAGCCGTATCACGAGCAAGAGGCAGGAACATGATCGGCATGAACATGTAGTCGCGGAACCAGCTCCCCAGCGATATGTGCCATCGTCTCCAGTATTCGGTGATACTGCGCGAGATGTAAGGGTAGTTAAAGTTCTCCAGGAATTTGAACCCGAAGATGGAGCCGAGGCCGATAGCCATGTCGGAGTACCCGCTGAAGTCGTAGTAGATCTGGAAGGTATAGCAAATCGCTCCCAGCCAGGTGGTCATGCAGTCCAGCTGGTCGATCGGTTGGGTGAACACTTTGTCGGCTACAGCTCCCAGCGTGTTGGCGAGGAGCACCTTCTTGGCGAGTCCCACGATGAAGCGTTTCACGCCGTAGGCGACTTTCTCGAAGTCCACTGTGCGGTGTTCAATCTGTTCGGCTACGTCATGGTACTTAACGATAGGTCCTGCCACCAACTGAGGGAAGAGGGTGATGTAGAGCGCGAGTTTGTAGATGTTTCTTTGCGGCTCAACTTCCTCGCGGTAGACGTCCACAACGTAGCTGATGGCCTGGAAGGTGTAGAAGGAGATGCCGATGGGCATGATGACCTTAATGAAGTCGATATGCCCTCCGAAAAGCTCATTGATGTTTTCGACAAAGAAGTTGAAGTACTTGAAGTAGAACAGGAAGCTCAGGTCTCCTAGGATGGTGAGTAGAAGAGCCAATTTGGCAGCCGAACATGAGAGACCAACCTTTGTGTGCTCTCCCAAGAGCAAGGTGAAGCCAAAGACCTTTTTCTTGCGATTGAGATTCGCCACCCAGAGAGCCCCGACGTAGTTGATGATAATGGTGAGCAGCATCACCGCCACATACCGAGGCTCGCCCCAGGCGTAGAAGAAGATGCTTGCCAGCAGCAGGACATAGTCTTTCAGCTCCTTCCGCACCAAAAGGTACAAGGCGCACACGATTGGCAGGAACAAAAACAGGAATGTTGTGGATGAGAATAACATAGTATTGTGGTTTATTTAGTTGAACAGAGAATTCGGAGAGCAGGCAGGTTATCAGTGGATATAGATAAGATGAGAACATCCGGCTTAAAGGCGAGAATATCCTTCTTATATAGTTTGAAAATCTTAAACAGATCTGCGTCTTTTACCGGCGCCATATTTAGTCTAATATACCTCGTTTGGGCTGCCGAATAAGGTAAGAACTGGAGGAAGTTGTCATTCTGAGAGGTCCCGATGAGCATGACTTTGTGCTTTCCGTTCGGATAAAAGAAATTCTTGGTGAACTTGTTAACCTGAACCACCATTTTGTCACCATCATTATGATCATAGTAGTTATAGAAAGACCTTTCCGAAAGAAGAGCAAGATGTCGATCATTGAAAAATTGATAAAAGTGAACTGGCAATTCATAAGCCCTGTAGTAGGTGTCACGCTGCAACCAATTTTGAGACTTCCGGTAGTCACTCAGAGAAGAAACCGGCATATCGGGGAAATCTTCGCACACCTCCTTCATCAACTCGCGGTATCCGACAAACGCCCCCCAATCTGTCCAATGATGAGAACATTTGAAAAAGACAAAGTCCGACTTCGCTGCGTCGCGAAGCGCCTCGTAGGGATAGATATAGGGGATGTGATGCTTCCTCGCTTCTTTTCTGATGGTTTCCTGTGCTCGTGATACCTTAACAAATTGTTTTTCATCAAAACCATATTTATCCGAAAGGAATTCCTTGTAAACACTCTCCTTTCGCGGAACTTCGAGAATATAAAGTTTGATCTGATTCCGTTGACAAAACTCATTGAGTTGTACAATGTTTTGTACAATCGATTGAAGAAGAGGCAGACTGCAATCCATATTTGATACGAGAGGCATAAGAAATCCCCACCCACTTTCCTTGAAATAGATAGCTCCGTTCGTGCGGATAATGCAGGATAATTTGTTTTGGAAGTCATCGTGTAACTTTAGTAAAGAAACGCGCCCGCCGAAATGATCATTGAACCAATTTTCGTACTGTCTCCCATAGTCAGACCTTTCTTTGAAGAGATCCTTCAACTCTGGCTTCTCTGCGAGCACTCTGTTTTCTCGTACAGATTTCACCGCATCTGAAATGCCGATCATAGGGATGAATAACAAGGGGAAAAATATTGTTAAAAGGAAAGCATCACTCCTCCTGATACCCCCCCCCTGTATATAGCTGAGCAATCGATAAGTCAGGAAGAGGAACAATAGATTTCCGGTGATAAGAAACCAAAATTTCCCCATAGTTAGCCGTGTAAAATCATAGACAGTGAAATGATGCCGACGAAACTCTCCCTCTACTTGGATAACGTCATCCTTTTTGACTGAGAGTTGTTTCATGAATGGATTCTTGAAAGAGAACGCTTTGCATTTTGGCAAAATGGTCTTACCGTTAATTTTGATATTTCGCCAATCTATCAATACAGAATAGGAAGCACCATACTCGTCCTGTACTTCTGGTCCTCTGAAAAGCATGTCTATTTTCCCGTCACGCTGTGCCTTAAGCTGCAAGGAAAGCCTCTGCCACTGTCCTTTCGCTCTCAAACTGAGATTGGGTCTGTGTACGTTATCCCAATACAACCACGTGCCCTGGAAGGGTTGAGGGGATACTTTGTATTGAAAAGGCTCACTCCCAGTGAGCTTGCCGAAATACAGCAAATCAAGACGTGCCTCTTCGGTGAAAAGGGTGCGCACAAATCCGCCATAACCACATTCTGTCCAAAGCGGCAGGCACAGGACGTTGGCGAAAAACGTCAACAAAATGCTGATCCAGATTCTCTTGCTTCTCATAAGTAGGTTCTATTACAGCATAATTATCACCTCCCAGACGCGCTAGTAATGGTGAAAAGCATCACCGCCACATACCGAGACTCTCTCCATGCGTAAAAGAAGATGCTGGCCAGTAGAAGGACATAGTCTTTCAGCTCCTTCCGCACCAAAAGGTACAAGACGCACACGATCGTCAGGGACAAAAACAGGAATGTTGTGGAAGAGAATAACATGGTTTACTTGGTTGAAAAGAGATTTCTAAGCTCAGGCAGGTTGTCTGTATGAATGGATAGAACGAGGATATCCGGCTTGAAAGCAAGGATGTCTTTCTTGTATAATTTAAGGATCTTAAACTGATCTAAGGCTTTCACCGACGCCATATTTAGTCTAATATACCTCGTTTGGGCTGCCGAATAGGGTAAGAACTGGAGGAAGTTTTCATTCTGAGAGGTTCCGATGAGCATGACTTTGTGCTTTCCGTTCGGATAAAAGAAATTCTTGGTGAACTTGTTAATCTGAAACACCATTTTGTCACCATCATTATGATCATAGTAGTTATAGAAAGATCTTTCCGAAAGAAGAGCAAGATGCCTATTATTCAAAAATTTATAAAAATACCCTGGCAGTTCGTAAGCCCTCCAGTAGGTGTCACGCTGCAACCAATTTTGAGACTTCCGGTAGTCACTCAGAGAAGAAACCGGCATATCGGGGAAATCTTCGCACACCTCCTTCATCAACTCGCGGTATCCGACAAACGCCCCCCAATCTGTCCAATGATGAGAACATTTGAAAAAGACAAAGTCCGACTTCGCTGCGTCGCGAAGCGCCTCGTAGGGATAGATATAGGGGATGTGATGCTTCCTCGCTTCTTTTCTGATGGTTTCCTGTGCTCGTGATACCTTAACAAATTGTTTTTCATCAAAACCATATTTATCCGAAAGGAATTCCTTGTAAACACTCTCCTTTCGCGGAACTTCGAGAATATAAAGTTTGATCTGATTCCGTTGACAAAACTCATTGAGTTGTACAATGTTTTGTACAATCGATTGAAGAAGAGGCAGACTGCAATCCATATTTGATACGAGAGGCATAAGAAATCCCCACCCACTTTCCTTGAAATAGATAGCTCCGTTCGTGCGGATAATGCAGGATAATTTGTTTTGGAAGTCATCGTGTAACTTTAGTAAAGAAACGCGCCCGCCGAAATGATCATTGAACCAATTTTCGTACTGTCTCCCATAGTCAGACCTTTCTTTGAAGAGATCCTTCAACTCTGGCTTCTCTGCGAGCACTCTGTTTTCTCGTACAGATTTCACCGCATCTGAAATGCCGATCATAGGGATGAATAACAAGGGGAAAAATATTGTTAAAAGGAAAGCATCACTCCTCCTGATACCCCCCCCCTGTATATAGCTGAGCAATCGATAAGTCAGGAAGAGGAACAATAGATTTCCGGTGATAAGAAACCAAAATTTCCCCATAGTTAGCCGTGTAAAATCATAGACAGTGAAATGATGCCGACGAAACTCTCCCTCTACTTGGATAACGTCATCCTTTTTGACTGAGAGTTGTTTCATGAATGGATTCTTGAAAGAGAACGCTTTGCATTTTGGCAAAATGGTCTTACCGTTAATTTTGATATTTCGCCAATCTATCAATACAGAATAGGAAGCACCATACTCGTCCTGTACTTCTGGTCCTCTGAAAAGCATGTCTATTTTCCCGTCACGCTGTGCCTTAAGCTGCAAGGAAAGCCTCTGCCACTGTCCTTTCGCTCTCAAACTGAGATTGGGTCTGTGTACGTTATCCCAATACAACCACGTGCCCTGGAAGGGTTGAGGGGATACTTTGTATTGAAAAGGCTCACTCCCAGTGAGCTTGCCGAAATACAGCAAATCAAGACGTGCCTCTTCGGTGAAAAGGGTGCGCACAAATCCGCCATAACCACATTCTGTCCAAAGCGGCAGGCACAGGACGTTGGCGAAAAACGTCAACAAAATGCTGATCCAGATTCCCTTGTTTCTCATAAATAAATTCAATAACAGATATCGCGGAGTGCGGGTAGATTGTTTGAGTGAATGGAGAGGATGAGAATATCCGGCTTAAAGGCGAGAATATCCTTCTTATATAACTTGAGAATCTTGAACTGATCTGCGTCTTTTACCTGTCCCCAATTCAGTCTGATATATCTTGTCTGTGCTGCCGAATAGGGTAAAAACTGGAGGAAGTTTTCATTTTGCGAGGTTCCGATGAGCATGACTTTGCGCCTCCCTTCTGGATAGGAGAATTCCTTTGTAAATTTTCCAATTCTAACCACCATTTTATCACCATTTTTATGATCATAATAGTTATAAAAATTCCGTTCTAAATGATCATCTAAATGTTCGTCATTAAAGAATTGATAAAAAAGCCACGGGGATCTATAATTTCTCAGGAAGTCGTCTCGATATAGACAATTTTGAGACTTCCGATAGTCATTCAGAGAAACGACAGGCACATCCGGAAAATCTTTGGTTATCTCCTTCATCAGTTCGGAGTACCCGATAAACGCCCCCCAATCTGTCCAGTGATGAGAAAATTTGAAAAAAGCGAAATCTTGCTTAGCCGCATTGCGAAGCTCATTGTACGGATAGATGTAGGGAATACGGTGTTTTTGCACTTCTTTTCTGATGGTTTCCTGTGCTCGTGATGCCTTAACAAATTGTTTTTCATCAAAACCATATTTATCCGAAAGGAATTCCTTGTAAACACTCTCCTTTCGCGGAACTTCGAGAATATAAAGTTTGATCTGATTCCGTTGACAAAACTCATTGAGTTGTACAATGTTTTGTACAATCGATTGAAGAAGAGGCAGACTGCAATCCATATTTGATACGAGAGGCATAAGAAATCCCCACCCACTTTCCTTGAAATAGATAGCTCCGTTCGTGCGGATAATGCAGGATAATTTGTTTTGGAAGTCATCGTGTAACTTTAGTAAAGAAACGCGCCCGCCGAAATGATCATTGAACCAATTTTCGTACTGTCTCCCATAGTCAGACCTTTCTTTGAAGAGATCCTTCAACTCTGGCTTCTCTGCGAGCACTCTGTTTTCTCGTACAGATTTCACCGCATCTGAAATGCCGATCATAGGGATGAATAACAAGGGGAAAAATATTGTTAAAAGGAAAGCATCACTCCTCCTGATACCCCCCCCCTGTATATAGCTGAGCAATCGATAAGTCAGGAAGAAGAACAATAGATTTCCGGTGATAAGAAACCAAAATTTCCCCGTAGTTAGCCGTGTAAAATCATGGATGGTGAAGTGATGTCTGCGGAACTCTGCTTCAACGTGGAGAATTTCATTCTTTTTGACGGAAATATGCTTGACAAAATTCTTTTGAAACGACAAAGTCTTAGTCTCTTCAAAGATCACATTGCCGTTAATTTTAACGTCTTTCCAGTCCGTTGGTATGGAAAAGTAGCGTCCGTAATCATCTCTCGCGTGCGCTCCCATGAACACCGTCGTAATTGTTCCATCTCGCAGCGCTCTAAGTCGGACAGAAAGTTTTTGCCATTTCCCTCGAGTTCTCAAAGTTTGAGACAACAAGTGGACATTGTCTTTATAAAACCATGTATAATAAGAAGGTTCAGGCGTTATTTGACAATGGAAGGGTTCACCCGCGGTAATAACGCCAGAATATGCAAAATCCAGTTTCGCCTCTTTGTTGAAAAGAGTCCGGACAAAATTGCCATAGCCATATTCTGTCCATAGCGGCAGACATAAGACATTAACAAGGAAAAGCAGTAATACTGTGCCTAAAAGTCGCTTTCTGTTCATGAACATGTTGATAGTAATGGATTAAGATCGTCCTATAAAACGTTCCTAAACTCGGTGAATTTCTTGTCCATTTCTCCGCGCATGATAGCGCAGATGTTGGTGTAGAGGATCTGTTCGTAGTAGGGAGTTCTCCGTGCTACGTTCCACCACTCGAATGCAGCTTCGCATTGAGGAAGTTCCCACGGCTTTGGTCCTCCGGCCCAATGGATGAGGTTACGATTCTTTTTATCTGACAGGGCCTTTTTGCGGTATTTGAGCGGTAAGTTGTCCGTTCTGAACCATATTAACCCGTTCCACACCGAATCAACGTAGTGGATATGTCCTTGGCACACCATGTTGATGGCACACTGGTCATGAAAGTACATATCAGGGTTCTGTGCCGCCTCCAACAGCCTTTCCTGCACCCCATGTTCGCGCATCGCTCGCAGATTCAGCAGCATCACCCCCGAGTTTACATAATCCTCCTTTGGTCTCTTGATACCGAGAACCTTGGTAAAATAAGGCCCCAGCTTGGGCTGCTTTTGCCTTCTCTCACGCTCCAAAAGTCCGATGATACCATAATCCCAGCGACAGGCAGCAATCCAGTCGTCTCCCATATCCGTCGCGTACAAATCAGCCACATCCGTACGAATCAAGGTATCGCCATCCAGCCAGAGAATTTTGTCGTACTCCGGGAACAATTCCGGCGAAAACAGACGGTACCAACATTCGTCAGAGAGCGATTTGTAACCGGGAGCAAAATTATAATCAGTCAGTTTTATGGGCATCTCCATGAATCGTAGTCGAAAGCGCCCCGTCGACTCACGCCCAAACCGGTCAACGATATGTCCCAGCAGCTCTCGGTTTCGTTCGTTCAAGTCACGGTACAACACAATTAATTCGTACTCCCGCACCCCCGCATGCTCCACCAAACTCGCTAATGTTACGCCTAAGTACGGCGCGTACTCGTTGTTCACGGCAAAGAGTATCGCTACCTTTCTGCCCCGGGAACTTACTTCTTGGAGAATTTTTCGTGCGACGCGAGAACTTGATGTTCCTTTTTCCTTTGTCTGTGTCATGTCTATTTTTGAGAGAATTAAGCGTCTCTTGAATTCATCCTTGTAGGTTCGAATACTATTGTTTATATAATTCTCATCATTTATTATCAATATATTGAATATTTTCAGACTATATAATCAATAAATTATTTCAAATTCCCAATATAGCGACGAATTTCCCTAATTATCTCTTTGTATTCTCTTCTCTTTTGTTCATAAAAAGGGCGTTTTTTCCCAAAAGATAAATTGGACCTTAGCTTGTAGTAGTAATACAAGAGTCTATACTGATTTTTTCGAAAACATAATTTAAGCACACGTACTTGTTTCCCCGAGATAGGAACACTTAACCGCGCACTATTTACAGTTACACTCTGTATCGTAGAATGCCTATTTTCAAAATAAAATTCATTATATCCCCAGGAAGCGTTATGATGTTCTCTCATTATATTTGGATGTATTTCGCGGTAGGTGTTGCAGGGATGAAATACGGAAATTTCTGCACCCAATCCATCCTGCCAAAATTTAGGGGAGAAAAAATGGTAGGATTGTATGTTTAAATAACGCACACTATTTGACTCCTCCCTCTTACTGAATGGATAGTCCATGAGTCGATACGCCTTTTTCCCGAAATATACGGCCTCTTCCAGCGCGCCAGATGACAATCCCATAAAATCAATACGAAAATCCTGTACTGCCAACGTATAAAAATTCTCAGTGCACATCAGCACCGGTTTCGAAGAGATGGAGTTGAGAAAATCTACTTCTTCTTTAGCATGTTTTGCAGATGAGAATGGGTGCTTCTTGTAGAATACATTATGATATTGAAGCAAAATTGTTCTAATTTTTTGTGAATAATCCTGAAATCTCCTTGGAGTTATTTTCCCAATTTCCATTAAACTAGTATCTCTATCTGTTTGTCCGATAATGATCAAAGAATCTCTGTACCGAGCGCAATTTTTTCGATCAGTATAATCTCGGAAATTATAATTCGCCTTCAGAAGATTTGCTTCTAATAGTATATCTTCTTTTTTTATCTCAAGCCCTTTAGTAACAGCAATCATAGAAGGGATGTTAGTGGATACCATAACAGGAATATCAGGCAGAAAGCGCAGGTACGAAAGCCTCAAGTCTATATATTTAACATTATATTTCTGCCATACTTTGTATAACCACTCCGGTGCTTCATAGGAAATATAGATTGTTTCTTCAAGGTCAAGAAGTTTTATATATTCTTGTTCAATATCTTGCGGCAACTCCCAAAACACTTCTTCCCATTTTGGATTGTTATACTTTTCCCTCAATGCGGCGAAAGCTTGGAAGTCTTTCCTCGGGAAACGAGGAGCATGGATGTCAATATCAAAAGCTCTTTTAAATAGAGCAAAAAGTGTCTTATAAATACATTTCCGAGCTTCAAGAATTTCATCTCTAAAGATATCATCGACAAATAATACTCTTTTCATTTCGGTAATTTCGATTGTTTTTCTCTAGTAAAGCTTTATAACTTTTGCAGTGAGCATTCTACATTACGCTTGACAATAAATATGATCACTTTTTCGGTGCTGGTTTTAAGATTGCCGTGAGTAAATGATAGAAATATTTCACTTTATTAAGAAATATCAATCCTCTATAGGGTGTCCTTTTGAGGTATTTAATATATTGTTGCTTATACGGATGTTGTGAATCATAAGACCATGGTTTATCAGGACCTACAAAATGAACAATCGCAGGGTTTCGGAAACCATCATGCCACGCTGTGAGGTCGTAAGGTTGAAAGACATACCATGGCCGATGAAGGAAAATATGATACATGTTCCATTTATGTGGAATGAGTTTGATATGTTCGTGAAATGCGCTATTCAGGACGCACTGTTCAGCTACAGTATATTTTGGGTGCTCTTTTTCAACGACTTGAATCATATGTTCATAATAATGATTCTCTCGCATCGCTTTTAAGTTCATTACATACACCCCGCTATTTATATAAGTATAGCAGTTGGGATAATCTAGCATTTTTACAAGACCACTGTAATTCAAGTCTTCCACGCCAGCGATCCAACAATCGTCAACGTTGATGGCGTAGAGAGCAGCGATATCTTGCATGACAACCAAATCGCTATCGAGAAAAATAGCTTTATCAACATTGGACAGTATATCAGGCATTAACAAACGACTGAAAGTATCCATGGGAACCCACTGTGAGCGCTTAACCTTTTTGAAAACCTCTAACTTATCGAAATTTAGCTGGGGATAAAATATTGAGAAATCTCGAATTTTACGCAATTTTTCTACGCGTGCTTGATTTTTTTTGCTTATTCCTGAAGATAATATGTAGAAATGGAAATGATCCCTCGGGGATGAATTACAGAGAACTGAAGCGATGACAACGGATGTGTGAATCATGTATTTATCATCACTAACGAGACATATATGAATGTCCAAAGGTTTTAAATTCCTGTGCATAGCTTCTTATTTAATTCCACAAAAGGCTTCTAGTTTTCCAATTTCTGTCTCCAGTTGATTTTTTCTGGCAGTGTATCTTCTCTTCCTTTTTCCCCAAGAAAAATGCATTCTAAAACGAATAAGTTTTAGCTTCCTGCGATAAATAGGTAATAAAAAGAGCTCCTTCATTGCCTTTTTGAGCTGCCCCATCTCTACCTTCATATCTTGAGTCACAGAAGGAGAACTTAAAGGAACCGAAGCTTCCTGTTTTACTCCTCTGGTTTTATCTAAAATAATCTCGTAGAATGGGGTCTTCTTTGCGTACTCCCAGAAGATATATCCCCAACAGATCATCGGATTTAACCATGGTTTATTACCCGATGTAAAGTGTACACATTTAGGATCATCTAGAGAGCGACAATAAGTATAGTAGTCTGATGATGAAAGCATATCAGATAAACGAGGATGTTCAACCACTAGGTGAATTTCAACATTCCATCGTTCGTCCATTAGCTTTACTTTGCCCTCAAAGACCATATTTAGAATATCCTGATCAACACACCTTGGTGTTTTTATTTCCGTAAGGGCTTTTATAGATCGTGAAATAATGTTTGAGGTATTCAACTTTGAAATATTGTAAAGCAACAAACCAGAATTGAAATAATCCTGAGGTTTTTTTAGTTTTAATACGCTATAATAATAATTGTCCCCCTCGTGCAATTGCCTCTTGATCTCAGTATCTGCAACTGCTCCCAAATAGTTATTCTCTAATTCAACATCATAAAGTTCCGCTATATCTTTCAAGAAGATTGTATCAGAATCGCAATAAACAACCTTCTCATAATTTTTGAATAACTCAGGAATCCATAATCTATAATACACCGCCCCTGAGAAATGTCTACGTAAATACCATATATCCTCAGGATATTGCCTCATCAAGGCGTTCAGGTTGACAAAACTTATGTGAAAATTATCTTTTTGTTGGCTAAGTATAAATTTTTTATAAAGTGGAGATATGTTTTTTTCTAGTACATAAATTTTATAAAATCTATCAAGAGTTATATGCTCGCTAATAGACTGAATAGTTGTTGAAAGATAAGGAGCATAATTGTCATCACAAGCCATTACGATAGAAATTTCTCCTTCTTTTTCTTTACGAAGAATTGGAGCAATATCTGGTTCTTTTATGTACAATACGGGCACCTCATGGACTCTTGCTGTAGAGCTAAGGTAAGTAAAGAAAATTCCTGTTAACCATTCGCTTATGTAAGCAGACATTCGGACTTGTCTAGTTGTATAATTAGACTTGTCAATTTTATTTTCCAGCTCAAGAAGAATTTTGAACATATATTCTGCGTACAAAAAGAACGTCTCACGTGGTAAAATGATAGTGTTGCAAAAGAAACACTTATTACCTTGATTATAATTATCAGCATATTGGGCATATTGTGGAAAGTACTTATTTAATAGTGAAATGGCTGTGTTGTAATCACTGTAATTTAAATAATTTATTGATTTGAATTTCTTGACAGGATTTAAAACGAAGTGTTTTGAAATTATACACCCGCTTGCTTTTACAGTTTGACGTATACTGTCCGCGTTTAGAAATTCATAAGGATCAGATAAATGATCAACGTAGGGGAGAGACAATTCCTTATACAATGGCAAATGCTGGCTTTTATTTGTAAAATCAAATATTCTTCTGTAATGCATGAAGCCTATATAATCAGGATTCCCGAGCTGCTCATAATTTTTCCAGACCCAATATAGACCGGTCATTTCACATAATTCCCTGTTTCTCGAAGATATGTTTTCTCCCGTATCATCACCGATCATGTTATCAACCATCCACTGATAATCCCACTCGCTCAAAACACCATCTTTCGAGGCTTCCTTTGCCACAGCACGACCCAGATGAATGGGTACTAAGATATCGCTCTTGAGAAGGGTAGCAGGCTTGTGATACCCGACTAAAATTTTAATTGTAGGCTGTTTTTCCATGTTACAGCGTGTGTCATAAGTTTTTTAAGTCTTTGTTTTGTATTTTATATCATTGCTTCACAATGATATAGATATTTCTCCGATGTGAACGGGAAGAGTTGCAGACACCTTAATTTGCGGATCTGTTGTGAAAATATGCATAGTTTCGATTGGAAATATGATGTATGAAATATCGTCCACATGAGAACCAATAAATCTGGTCTCGCTTGTAATTAAAGTAATCCGATCAACTTCTATATCCATTGCATAGAATCAACTAATATCTAACGATGACGATGGTTCGACGTTGCTTCTTCCTTTTGTAAAAGCTTGGAAGCACAGTCACGGCCGAGTACTCCCTCAACCAGTGTATATAGTTCTCGTTCAATTTTTTTGCAAAGGGGCGGGGATTTTATAGATCTGATTAAAGCCATAGGGTCAATATCAAATTCCAGAACGTTCCGATCGTGATAGAGGGGCATCGTATGATCATCAAATTGCCAATCCGTGACGAGCCTAATCTCCTGCTGCTTCTCGAACTTCTTGTCTTTTATAAACCACGTATCAAGCAAAATTTTGGGCTCTATACTTCTCTGGGCTTTTATGATGTAGTGATGAATCGTTTCTCCATACTGGATAATACTTTTCGCTGTTGTGTAACGTACTTTTTTCAGTGCACATATACGTGGCTCTTCAGCATCTCCGCTAGTAGATTCATGAGTCGAGTCTTGAATATTTTTCATGCATGAGTTTACAAATAATTTTATTTGCTTGAGACTCCACGGCTCATCTCCGTGTACCGCGATTGGTGGTTTCTGTTGAGCTTTTTCGTATAGTTGCAAAAATTCTTTTTTAATTTTGCAACACAGGTTTTGTAGGTATGCATAGTTGCATTCTACCCTAACTAAACCCGTTCGTTCCTTATCAAAAATATTCCAAGCGTCTTCTGAGTTCGTTGTGAAACAGATGGCGTACACTTTTTTTGCAAATTCTCCCCAGCCTGCACTATTCCCGTCTGTTAATGGACTTTCCCCCTGGGAAATAAAATTTTCCAAGGGATCCGGGGGATCAGCATGTTGCCAGTAGTCAAGCCTTGTTAATGATAATTTCCCCCTAAGAAGACTCCCTAATTCGCAGAGATTCATGTATCTGTATATCGTTTCCTTCTGTGTCTCGTTGTAATTCATAATATTTTGTTTGGAGTTAAATTAAAGCGTTCGATTGCTCTCACAGTTTTATCCTCTCACTTACGCAAACTTTAAGAGCTCCCTCTACGGTCTGATCCATGTTGAGGTAGCGGTAGGAGGCGAGGCGACCGAGGAAGTGGGTGTTGGGGAGGGAAACGGCGAGTTGTTGATAACGGTTATAGAGAGCGGCGTTTTCGGAGGATGGGATAGGGTAGTAGGGTTCGTTCTTGCCGGGAGAGTAGGCGCAGGGGTATTCGCGCGAGATGGTGGTGTGCG
>CANRLM010000064.1 GCA_947631435.1 uncultured Akkermansia sp. | reverse complement strand
CGCAGGGCGATGTGTTGAAGACCATAGGCGCGTTCGTAGTCCGAAAAAATCTGCTCCACCATGAGCTTGCTGCGCCCGTAGGGGTTGATGGGATTCTGCGCGTGTTTCTCATCGATGGGCGTGTAGCGCGGCTCGCCATAGGTGGCACAGGTGGAGGAGAAGACGATCTTCTTCACTCCGTGCTCCAGCATAGCATCCAGCAGGTTGAGCGTGCCGACCACATTGTTGCGGTAGTACTTGGCGGGCCTGGTGACGCTCTCACCCACATAGGCAAAGGCGGCGAAGTGCACCACGGCGCCGATGGCGTACTCTTCAAAGAGGGGTTTCAGGCTCTCCGGCTCCAGCAGGTCGGCCTTTTCAAACGCCGCGCGGGAGTCCACCGCCTCCCGGTGTCCATAGATCAGGTTGTCGGCTACCACCACACCGTAGCCACGATCCAGCAGGTGCCGCACCGTGTGCGAGCCGATGTAGCCCGCACCTCCCATCACCAGAATTTGTTTGTTCCCCTCTTTCATCGTTTCTTAAAGAAGCGGAAGTCTAAAATATGGCGAGAGCGCAGCCCGCTTGCCACTCGTTTCCAGTCCGCCGCGTCAAACTGCGGCCATTCCGTGAGAATAACCAACACATCGGCTCCAAGCGCTGCGCTGTACATATCCGGCGCGTATTGAACGCTGTCACCCAGGATGCGCCGTGCCGTCGTCATCGCTTGCGGGTCATAGACGCACACGTCCACGTGGTGACTCGCCAGGCACTGCACAATCTCCACGGCGGGACTTTCCCGGCAGTCATCCGTTCCTTCCTTGAAGGCCAATCCCCAGACGGCGATCTTCGGGGAGGGCACATCTTCCACCTCTTTCAGGACGCGCTGCGCCATGTTCTCGCGGCGTTTCTTGTTCCCCTTGATGGCGGCTCGAATGAGCGAAAGCTCCACCCCCAACTTGCGCGCCATGTGTTCGATGGCTTTCGTGTCCTTCGGGAAGCAGGAGCCGCCGTAGCCAGGTCCGGGTTTGAGGAAAGCCGGGCCGATGCGCGAATCCAGACCCATGCCCTGCGCGACTTCGTGGATGTTGGCTCCCGCCGCCTCGCAGAAGTCTGCCATCTCGTTGATGTAATGGATCTTCACCGCGAGAAAGGCATTGGAAGCGTACTTGATGGCCTCCGAGGAACGACGCGCCACGAAGAGGAACCTGGTTGCATTGGACAGAGGTGCATAGAGTTCCTGGATGAGTTCCCTCGCTTTTTGTGACTGGGTGCCCACGACAATGCGTACAGGGTGGAAGAAGTCATGCACGGCATAGCCTTCTCTCAAAAACTCCGGCAGGGAGATCACCTCGACCCTCGCCTTCGGGTTGGTCTTGCGAATCCGCTTTTCAACTTCATCCCCTGTGCCGACCGGTACCGTCGATTTGACGGCTACAACGGCCTCGGAAGGCAGGAAGGGAGCAACCTCCTTCACGGCTCCAAACAAGTAGCGCAGGTCAGCCTGACCGGTTCGACGATCCGGCGGAGTCCCCACTGCCAGCAGAATGAGCTGCGCACCGCGCACTCCCTGAGCCATGGAGTCGGTGAAGGAGAGCCGCCCGGACTCCAGCCCCGACTTGAGAAGATCCTCAAGCCCCTCCTCGAAGAGCGTCACCTGCCCGGCGCGCAGCTTCTCCACCTTTTCGCGGTCGCAATCGATGCAAGTGACATCGTGCCCGAGCTTCGCGAGCCCCGCTCCCGTGGGCAGCCCTACATACCCTGTTCCTATAATGGCTACTTTCATGATTGATTGATTTGTGTTTGGAAGTACTTAATCGTGGCATCCAGCCCCTGCGCCAGCGGCACTCGTGGACTCCAGTTCAACACGCTTTGCGCAAGAGAAATATCCGGCTTCCTCTGCGTGGGGTCATCCGACGGCAGCTCACGGTGCACGAGCTTGGAGCTGCCTCCCACCTTTGCCAGCACGATGTCCGCCAGCTCACGTATCGTGAATTCCCCGGGATTGCCCAGATTCACAGGCCCGGTGAATGTCTCATCCTCTACCGCCATCATCCGCACCATGCCTTCGATGAGGTCGTCCACGTAGCAGAAGGAACGCGTCTGGCTCCCATCACCGTAAATAGTAATGTCCTCTCCTCGCAATGCCTGGCAGATGAAGTTGGACACGACGCGCCCGTCCTTCGGGTCCATTTTCGGACCGTAGGTGTTGAAAATACGGATGACGCGGATGGAGACGCCTTCGTGGCGGTGATAATCGAAGAAGAGGCTCTCGGCGCAGCGTTTTCCTTCGTCGTAGCAGGAGCGAATGCCGACGGGATTCACATTGCCGCGGTAGGTCTCCCTCTGCGGGTGTTCCAGCGGCTCGCCATACACTTCGGAGGTGCTGGCTTGCAGGATGCGTGCCCCATGCGCCTTGGCAAGCTGCAGCATGTTGAGAGCCCCCAGCACGCACGTACGCGAGGTGTCGATGGAATGCCTCCCCTGGTACGCCGGAGGTGAGGCAGGGCAGGCGAGATTATAGATTTCATCCACGTGCTCACCCGGGTCGAAGGGAGTGCACACATCGTACTCCACGAAGCGGAAGTTTTCATTTTCCATCAATTCCGCGACATTTTCCATGCGCCCGGTATAGTTGTTATCCAGACAAATGACGCGCCGCCCCTCGTGCAGCAGCCGCGCACAGAGGTTGGAGCCGAGGAAACCTGTCCCTCCTGTGATTAACGTCGTCTTCATCGTACAGTCATGATTTTTTCTATCTTTCTGAGTTGTGCCTTCAGCTGGTTTCTACGCTCGATGTAATTCTGCTTTCGCCTGCCCCAGGCAAACAAGAGGCCGCAGCGGAGCCATTTCAACCTACGCCGGATTTGCCGCAGCTGAATATCCCCGCGAGAAAGGCGCTCGGCAATCTGCTCGTAGAAAGGGACACTGCGCGCTACCTGCCACCAATAGGAACTGAGCGGCGATTGATCTCCCTTCGTGAATTGAATGATCCTGGCCGATGCACGAGCCTTCGACCATTCCTCCCAATCCTTCGCCGGCATGTAGAGCGCATCCTTCCATGCAGGGCACACGTTCCACTCGAGAGGCAGCAGCTTCACCCGCCCCCGACACAGCTGATTCAACCGGACCCCGACTCCTGCGGAGTTACCCTCCCGGGGCGCTGACATACCTATCATTCGATCCACCCCGGCTGCCTGCATGGCTTTGATATCCATCAGAAGAACTTTCCCGCTTATCAGGTCTTCATAGGGATGAGCAATGTCAAAATCTTTCCGGAAGTTTTCCGCACACCGGCGTTCTCCACTGAGTCGGTTGAGTCGGGAAATGGTGATCAGATCCTTGCAAGCGGCAAGGCATTGCCCGGCCTCCATCGGAGTGTCAAATAGTTGCGCGATGTCTGCGCGCATAACTGTGTACGGGGAGATGTAAACCACGCGCGCATACGCCGAGAAAAGCCCCGGTACCATCATGGCCGGTTCTGCCGGGTTCCCTTCCATCCGGATCTTCCCCGTGGATACGATGCGCAGGGTTACATTGGCGACATTATCGGCAAGCCTTTTCAGTTGCTCCTTCCATTCCTTCGTCAATTTTTTCGCCAGTACAACGACTTCGTAATGGCGCCTCGCATCGGTATGCAGGATCAGGGAACGGATCATCACGCCGCAGAACATGGCGGATACTTCGCCGGCGGAAGTGCATACGACGACGCATCCACGGGATGCACCACTCGGCTGCAAGTGCGCCCGGCGCCGCACATCGCGCACAAAATAAGTCGGGAGCTCTTTAACAGCTTCCCTGCGCTTCACCATCTCGTCAATGAAAGCGCCGGTGAGATGTTCCCCCAGGTATGCAATGAAGCGTTGATCAGCCGTGCTGAAAAGCGAGCTGTCCACAACGCGCTCAACGTGGGCCAGGACATCGAAGAAATAGGGAGCAAAGCGCAGGAAAACATCCCTGTGAAAGATAGCCATGTTCCATTGGTAGGCATAGCGCCCCCTCAGGTAACTGCGCAAGTACTTCTCACGCTCAGGATAGCGGGATGCCATGTAATCGAGAGCCTCAGCAAGCCCTTTTTGATGGGGAATCTTTTCAATGACTCGACAGGGCTCTTTGGGATTGGTTTTCAATCTGTATCTTCCCTCGTCCGGCTCCAGTCGATACGCTTGACGCGCTTCCGGAGCATACAGTTGATACTTTCCGAGCTCCAGCCGACTCGTGTCACTAATTTCCTTCCTCCTTTGTTCGTCCAGAGTAGAGACGAAACGGACAGACCCTTGTCCGGGCTCCGCCGCGAGGAGAAAACCGCGGCGGTAGTGTACGAAGCCTATGTAGTCCGGCGAATCCAGCAGCTCGTAGTTTTTCCACGCCCAGTAGTGTGCAGTGAGCTCAGAGTAACGGGTATTTTTTTCCGAGATATTTTCGCCGGTGTCGTCACCAAGCGTGTTCTCAAGCATCCATTGCTTATCCCTTTCCCGGAGCAGTCCTTTCCTGACGGCTTCGTCCATCCCGCTTCTCCCCACATGAATGGGAGTGTACACCCCGCCGCTCACAAGCTCTGCAGGCTTGTGATAGCATACCAATATCCTAAGGCTCGGCGTATCGAAACTCATGGCGAAAAAGCGGATACCAGGCTTTAGCCGGGGTACTGCGGCGGCAGATCGTGACCCGGGGAACCCGACCCCGGTGTACTGTGGGAAGATGCAGGAGGACAGCCACGCTGACGCGAAAGAGAAGGGGCGCAGCAATCGGAAGGTTGCCCGTAATAAGCGGAGGAGCCGTGCTTTCTCTCTTCGTGCTTGTGAATCAGGTAATCGGGGAGGAGAGGAGCAGAGGGGTTGAGGAGCAGGGTGCGGAAGTTTATTTTCGCGACTTGTTCAAGAATGTAGGCATGCTCCACTGCTTCGTTTGCCGAGCTTCCCCAGGTGAATACACCGTGCTGGCGCACGAGGATCCCCGGGATTCTCGAGACATCTAATCCTGCCAGGGTTTCTACAATGACGCGACCGGTGCTGAGCTCATAATCCTGCTCTACTTCCTGCGGTGTGAGCTGGCGAGTGATGGGGACGGCGCCGGCGAAGCTGTCGGCCTGGGTGGTGCCGAGCGGGGGGATGGGCAGGCCGGCTTGCGCGAAGGCCGTGGCGTAGCTTGAATGCACATGGCAAATGGCTCGCACTTGCGGGAATGCACGGTAAATTTCGAGGTGAGTCGGCGTATCGCAGCTTGGGCGCAGGGCACCCTCCAGCACGCACCCCTGCATATCGACTAACACCATGTTCTGCGCGGTCAGGGTTTCGTACGGCACGCCGGAGGGTTTGATGAGGATCCGCGATGAGTCCACACGGCAGGAGACATTGCCCCAGGTGAGCACAGCGAGTCGCCTGCGGATGATCGCGCAGTTTGCATCACAAAGCTCTTGCCTGAGGCGGTTCATTTCGTAAGATTTTTCTGGATGTTGAGGGTGCTTTCCAGTGCTTCGCGCAGGCTCCAGAGCGGGAGCCAACCCAGGGAACGCAGTTTCGTGCAATCCATCATCAATTCGTAGCGAACGGATGGATCCTGAATTTCATCACGAAGTTGCACGCCGCCCACTGCCGCCAGGCACTCGGCGAACTCGCGCAGAGAGGCATTGAAACTGCCGATGTTGTAAGCTTCCGCCGCGCCGTCCGTCAGAATGCGCAACAGGGCGGCGGCAGCATCCACCACGTAGCACCAGGTGCGGCGCATCGTCCCCACACTGCGCATGGTGATCGGCTGCCCGAGCATGGCGGCGCGCAGGAAACAGGCATCCGCCTTCGAGCAGTCCTCCTTCACCGTGGGGCCAAAGATGGAGGCCAGACGCGCGGTAGCAACGTGGCAGTGGCGCTCAGCACGGAATGCCTGGCACAAGTTTTCTACCAGGCGCTTGCTCTCCGGGTAGCAGGAGCGAGTCCGTCCAAAATCCAGCAAGCCGAATTCGTCCTCTGAAAAGACGGGATCCTTCGGCGGCACAGGGTGGCCGTACACCTCATACGAAGAACAAACGACGGCGCGGCTGCCGGGGGTGTTGGCGGCGTGCTGAAGCACACTGAGGGTGCCCTGCACGGCGAGGCGAATCACCTCCACCGGGAGCTCTTCGTATTGGCGGGGGTGGGAGCAGGACGCCGCGTGCACCAGATAATCCGCTGAGGGCAGGGCGGTGCCGGGGCATGAAAGATCGGCGCCGTGCGGGTGAAAGAATTCGTTTTGCCTGTACGAGGGGAAGCGCCGCAGCACGGACTGCTCTGTGGAGCCGAGCGCATGGATGTGCAATCCGGCATTGCAGTGCTCGTTGTACGCCATGAGCAGGTCCACAAGGCAGGAGCCCACAAGGCCCGTCGCCCCCGTCACCAGCACGCGCTTCCCCCGGAGGTCAGGGCTGATCCCTCCCCCCCGAACGACTCGCAGCAAGCACTGCGCATACTGGGCAATGGCGGCGTACATTATTTTTCCCTTTCTCGTAAAATTGCCCGGAGTACGGCTATGTCCTCCGGCGTGGTGATCTTGATATTTTCAAACGAGCCATCGCAGAACCACACGCTTTCCCCGAGCTCGACGCACAGGGTGCAGGTGGCGACGGAATTCGTGACCCCCTGCTGCGCTGCTTTCCGGTGCAGAGCGATCAAATCCCCGAGCCGCCCTCCCTGCGGCGTCTGCGTGCGGCGCAGCTCATCACGCGGGTAGGCCTCCTGCGCGCTCATCCCATCCGCCCCGACTTTCAGCATGGCTTCGTTGCAGGGCAGAACCACCACGGAAAACCCATGCTCCTCCACGCAGCGGATGCACCCGCGCACGATATCATGAGAAACCAACGGGCGGATGGCATCGTGGATCAGCACCACGCTGTCCGGTTCATAGTGAGCGGCGAGCTCGCAAAGACCGAGGCGGATAGACTCCTGCCCCACGTCACCGCCCTTCACGATGTGGCGTAGCTTGGTGATGCGGTGTTGCTCGGCCTGTCGGCGCAGCTCATCCTGCCAACCGTCGATGCACACGACAGCCAACGCGTCGATATCCTCCATGCTCTGGAATTGCTCCAGGGTCCAGATAATGATCGGTTTGCCCTCCACTTCCAGGAACTGCTTAGGAATCTCGCTCCCCATGCGAACGCCTCTCCCGCCGGCTATAATGAGTGCTAATTTTTTCATATTGCTGGTTATCAGTCGCTCATGATATCATTGATCAGCGCTACGGCGCGTTCCGTGGCGTGACCATCTTCCTTGCAGCCCTTATCCTTCAAAAAAGCTTCCACGCGATTGCTGTACTCTTCAGCATCAAACTCTGAAATGTTCTTCACCAGGCCTGCGTTGTCCTCTGCAATGGGGAAGGGGGCCTCCTCCAGCGGGTAGTAGAGACCGCGCTTCTTTTCGTACCGCGCGCGATCCGGCGCATAAATAAAGCCGGGGCGTCCGGTGAGCAGGAAATCCAGGATGCAGCTGGAGTAATCCGTGATCACCACGTCCGCCGCCACCAGCAGCTCCTGCACGTCCGGGTATTCGGTGACATTGTACACCGAGGAAGCCAATTTCTTGAGCACCCCACGAGCCGCATACATCAGATGGTGCAATTTTATGGCGATCGCCCACTTGCCGCCGAAGCGCCTCTCAAGCGCGGCGCTGACGGCTTCCAGGTCCATGGTCAGCCAGTCGGTTTCGCCGAATTCGCGCCAGGTCGGCACGTAGAGTACGAGCTTCTTATCCTCCGGTATACCTAGTTTCCCCCGCGTCCGGCGCGCTACCTCTGCCTTATCTTCCCGGAAGAAGAGGTCGTTTCGGGCATGCCCTGTCTCCAGAATTTTCCCGCATTGGAAAAAGTGACGCTTGTAAAGCTCTGTCTCAAAAGTCGAATTGGAAAGCAGGTAATCGACGTTCTGCGCATCCTGCCGGGTCGTGTTCATCCCCGGGAGGGTGTCGACATCGTTGCGATCCATGGCAAGCTTTTTGAAGCCAAAAGTCCCATGCCAGGTCTGGATGTAGCATTGTCCCTCTTTCTTTTTCAAACCTTTTTTCAGGAAGGCATTCATGCGCTCATTCATGACCCATACCCGCGCTGTGGACAGCTCCTCGAGGTCCTCCTGAGTGTTGATCATCACCAGGCGTAGATTCGGCGGGAAATACTTCAAGCTCTTTAGGACGTATTGGTCTGTTATCCAGACGAGATCGTAGGGGAGTTTCCGGCGCAGCAATTCCTCTGCGATGTACTTCGGATTGCAGCTGTAGCCCCTCAGGATCGACCGGAATACGATCTTATTTTTCTGGATCGGGAGATCGCTGTAATAATCGGGGCGAGCAGTGGCCTGCCGCAACTTGATGCGTACGCCCAGCACGCAAAGCTGGCGGTGCGTGCGGCTCACCCTCTTCAGGGAGAAAAGCCTCTCCTTCCATTTCAGCTTCATGCGGCTGCCTCCTTTCCGGATCGGTGTTTCTCGAGGATGTCTGCCACGTGTTCGGCGGCGTGCCCGTCATCCACGCTGCCTTTGTCGCGCAGGAATTGCTCCGCCGCGGCGCGGTAAGCGGGTTCATCGAACGAACGGATAGACTGCTCGAGTTGCTCGCTGCTTTCGGCAGTGGGGAAGGGGGTCTCTGCAAGCGGATAATACAACCCGCGCCGCTGTTCGTAGTCCGCGCAGTCCGGCGCGTAGAGGAACCCCGGGCGCCTCGTGAGCAGAAAATCGTAGGCACAGGATGAGTAATCCGTCACTAAAACATCCGCGATCACCAATAAATCCGCCATGTCCGCATGACCCGAGAGGTCCAGCACCTGCGTGTCCTCCTTCCCCGGCGTCGGCTTGCGCCGTCCCCCGGATAGCCCGGGATGCAGCCGCACAAGGATGCTCCATTCCCCGCCAAAACGCGCCTCCAATGCCTCGCGCAGACGTCTCCAATTCGGCATGGGCGGCACAGCCGCGCCTTTGCCATCTCGAAAGGTCGGTGCGTAGAGCAGTAGCTTGCGCTCCGTCGGCAGCCCCAGCGCCGCCCGCACTGCCTTCGCCCGCTCTTCCGTCCCGCGCAACAGCGCGTCATTGCGCGGAGAACCAATCTCCAGGATCTCCCCGTCGTAGAAGAGAGCCCTGCGAAGCACATGCGTGAGCCATCGGCAATTGGACAGCAGATAATCGACCTGTCGGGAGTCCGCCTTCGCGCGCTCCAGACAACTCCTGCGCGCGTGGGGCATGTCCGCCTCCATCTTCTTGATGCCGCAGGAGCCGTGCCACGTCTGGATGTAGAGTTGCCCCGCCTTCTTGCGGAACCCCTCCATCCAGTACCTGGGGAGTCGCGTATTGCTCACGATCGCCTGCGCGGTGGAAAGCTCATAGCGCATGCGGCAGCGCCCCACCGCCGCGCGCACGCCCCGCGGCAGCCGCAACGGACGTCGCGCCTCTTTTGTTGCCCACACCAGTTCCCCGTTCCAACCGCGCCGAAGCAGCTCCTCCGCAATGGCGCGCGGATTGTCTGCGTAACTTTCCGTAAAACTGTAAAAAACAAGCTTGCCAGCCTGAATGGGGAGAAGATTGCATATGTAGCTCATCAAACTCATCACTTCCCCTCCTTTCCCCCATCAGCAGCGCACAGGGCAGGGCAAAGAACCTCGCGAAGCCATGCTTCACTCGTATCTTCAACTACTTCCGCAACTGTGCGCTTCCCTTTGTGCATCGTTGTGTTTTTCTCATTCATTCGCGTGCCTGCTTGCTCTGCAAGGAGTTCCCTCATTGCATAACACCCATCGCACACACGGCGCCGCAGTATATCTCTTTATGAAAGAGATATACTTAGATTGTCTTTCTTTGATTTTATAATGAATAAATAACAAAAATAATTTTCACAAAAAAGATAAGACGAGAATGATATTTCTAAAAAATAAAAAGTTTACTATTCATTGTCTTTATTTAAATTATTTAATTTTAGACTGTACATCGCTTTCATAAAGAGATATACTCGCTCCGGCGTAAGTCAAAAGAACAGTTTGAGGCTACACACGGACGGGTGGCGTGTGAGCGGATGGCTGTGATTGGCGGAAGCAAAACAAAAATTAGAGGTGATGTTGAACATAGTCATACCAATGGCAGGACGTGGAAGCCGGTTCTCTGAGGCTGGATATAAAAATCCCAAGCCCCTGATAGATGTGCAGGGAAAACCAATGATTCAAGTTGTGGTGGAGAATCTCACTCCTCTGCGTGATCATCGGTTCATTTTCATATGCCAAAAATGTCATGTTGCGCAGTATGGACTAACGGAGAAATTACATGCGTACGCAGGAAATGTGGAGATCATAGAGGTAGATGGCATTACTGAAGGACAGGTGTGCACAGTTTTGAAAGCGAAAGAATTAATCGATAATGATGATCCGTTGATGACAGCCAATTCGGATCAGTACATTGATTGTGATATTAACGAGTATCTATCCACTATGGATGAAGGATGGTTGGATGGGATGATCATGACGATGAAGGCAAACGATAAGAAGTGGTCGTACGCCCGAACGGATGGTCACGGTTTAGTGGTAGAGACTGCTGAGAAGAAAGTCATTTCTGATCAGGCTACGGTGGGCATATTTAACTTCCGGCGTGGGCGGGATCTCGTGCGTGCTGCCGAGCAGATGATACGCGATGATGTACGAGTAAACGGCGAGTTCTACACCTGCCCTTGCTACAACTACCTGATTCGGGAAGGGAAAAAGGTGGGCATCTACAACATCGGAGAAGAATATCACGGTATGTATGGTCTTGGTACACCCCAAGATCTTGAATTCTTCCTGAACGATCCGATCTCCAGAAAATTGGCACCATGCAGATAATCGCGCACAGAGGAATGTGGCATACGGCGGATGAACGCAACACCGAAGACGCTTTCATTCGCGCTTTTGATGCCGGCTTCGGCGTCGAACTGGATCTGCGCGATCACTGCGGGCAAATCGTCGTCTCTCATGACATACCGCGTGGCGGGGAGCTTTCTTTTCGCGGTGTACTTGAACTCATGGCGGGACGAGATTTTCCCCTTGCGCTCAACATTAAGGCAGACGGTTTAGCCGAGGGCATAAGGAAACTCCTGCAGCAGTTTGCCCACTCCAATTATTTCACCTTTGATATGTCAACTCCCGATATGGTGCAACAGCTCGAGTCAGGCTTGCGCGTGTTCACAGGGCAAAGCGACATCCTTCCAACCCTCATTCTCCCGGATCGTGCGGTAGGTGTGTGGTTGGACAGCTTTTACTCCGATTGGTTCCCTGCGGAGCTCATTGAGCGTCACCTCGTTCAGGGTAAATACCTCTGTATCGTCTCGGCGGAACTGCACGGCCGCGCGCCGCTCCCTCAGTGGAAGAAAATCAAGCAAGTACATTCGCTCGGTAGTGAGCGACTTCTCCTCTGCACCGATCACCCCCTAGCAGCCCAAGCTTTTTTCAGTGAATAAGGTAAAGATAAAAGCCATCATCTTTGATATGGACGGGGTACTCATAGAAGCCAAAGATTGGCACTATGAGGCTCTGAACCGCGCTCTCGCCCTGTTTGGTTACAATATATCCCGGCAGGACCATTTAACGACGTTTGACGGGTTGCCCACCAGAAGGAAGCTCCAACTTCTCTCGGAGCGATGCGGTCTGCCCACTGGCTTGCACTCCTTCATTAACAAGATGAAACAGGTATATACCATGGAATGCATCTTCATGCATTGCAAGCCTGTCTTTTACCATCAATTCGCTCTGGCAAGGCTCAAGGCGGAGGGCTACAAGCTTGCGCTGGCATCCAATTCCATCCGCATGACGGTGGATATGATGCTGGAGAAAGCGAAACTTGCGGAGTATATGGATTTGACGCTATCCAATAAAGATGTCAAAAAATGCAAGCCGGATCCGGAGATCTATCACATCGCCATTGCTCGTTTGGGATTTTTGCCACATGAATGCCTCATTCTGGAGGATAATTTTAATGGCATCGCAGCGGCTCGTGCCAGTGGTGCGCATCTGCTCAAAGTCGATTCGGTGGACGATGTCACGTATCAAAACATTCGCGCTCGCATCAATGAGCTGGAGAACGGAGGGGAGAAAGCAGCATCATGAATATCATCATTCTCACGGATGAGTTGGGTGAGAACTTTGAAGAGGAACTCATCTCGGAATATTTGGGAAATCTCCAAAAGGAAAAGACGGGAAAGGTCATCCACATGATTCCCAAGAACGCTCCGCATAACGAATCCTCGACAGAGACTGCGAAAGTATACCCTGTTGATGTTGAAATCATCACTGCGGAGGAGCGTGCTAGAGGGGCGGTCTGTACAGCCCTTTTTGCCATCGATGACATCAACAACGAGGATGAGTTACTCGTGATTTATCGTCCACTCATCAGGGCAGATGTCTGCGCTGCTGTTGGTGACTTCAGACAGCGCGATCTGGATGGCGGGCTCGTTACATTCCCGTCCGCTCAACCGGGGCATACCCGGGTCGTGCTTGATGAAACGGACCATGTCATTCGTGCGGATGAGGGGCGCCCCGTCTCCAACCACGCGGCGGCGGGATATTACTATTTCAGACGGGGCTCAGACTTTGTCAACGCCTGCTTTGCCGTGATTGAAAGAGAGCCCTCCTCAGAGCAACCCTATGATCTTCCATCGACCTATAATGAGTTAATCTTACAGCAAAAGAACATCGGTATTTTTGAGTGCCCTGAATCCTCGTCTCCATCATGAAAACGGCAAAATTATCAGATATGACCAAAGGCTGGTTCATTGGGAATTTTGAGCCTTCCTTGCTCAAAACGAATGATGTAGAGGTCGCTGTCAAATCTTACAACAAAGGTGACTATGAAGCCGAGCATTACCACAAAATAGCCACGGAAATTACGGTCATCACCGGTGGCAGCGTTCGCATGAATGGGGTTGTTTACCACACGGGAGATATCATCGTCATGGAACCCGGAGAATCCACCGATTTTGAGTCCCTTGAGGATCATACAACCAATGTCGTTGTTAAATGCCCCGGTGCCAATAACGATAAATATGAGGCGTAACCCTATGACTACACGATCATGATACTAGCTGAAGCTATGGCAGAAAAACTCATAACAGAGTTAATCTAATCAAATCGGACAATGAGAGAAGTAACGATCCCTAACATTTGAAATAATCAAACCACAGACAAACGGTACTGAATGAAAACCAATGAACAATCAAAGAAATTATACAGGTACATGGGTATCTGCGAGTTATGTAAACTTCTTAGGGGGAAAATATACCTGACAAAACTGGAATACTGGCATCCCGATGACGCTTTGGAAAATTTTATCTCGCAAGGAGAAAGTGAGTTAACGGATGGATCCGTGGTAGGGTGGGGAAATTTTGCATCAGAAACGTACGCCATCTGTTTCACAAAGAACACGGAAGATGCTTGGGATATTCTTGATAAAGGCCATATCGGAAAAGTTCGAGTGGAGTGTAATTATGAGTACTTGCAACAATTATGTCTCACGATCAAAAAAGAGTACCTTCTAAAAGTCAGAGAAAATCAACAGCCGAAAAAGGATGTGAATACCGAGGGAAATGCGCCCCTCGTCGTCGAGGATTTTATGGCGTATTTGCGTAGCGAGATGGAGGGCATGTCTTGCATTTTTCCCGATTTTACCCTCGAATACTTGGAAGGGATAAATACATGCGGTTTGCATGATGTGCGTTACGAATCAGAAGACAAGATCAAACAGTACCGAGATAATTTCCATAAAGACATTATAGCTTCTCCGGTATGTATAGACCCTGCCTATCTACTTGATAAATGGCTTATAAAAAACAAGTGCTTTGAAGACCAGCAAGAAGTTCGTCTCGTAACAGATTGGAATTCCGACAAGCATAAGACGTGTATTGGGAACGGACGGAAAGCACTACAGTTTGACATCGACCCGAAACAATTAATCATTTCCATCACCATGCCTTCCTATTTTTCGGAAGCCGATGAGAGAATTCTGCGTGCTCATGTAGCGGCAACTCTTGGTCAAGACAAGGTAATATGTTACAAGAGGTCATAATGAAAAACTCCTTACCATTGCGGTACCAACACTTATGAGAATAATTGCGCCAACTGAATGGGGAGAGCGAAGGCATTCCCCCTACATCATCGTGCAGGCGGGCGGAAGGGGCTCGCGGCTGGAAACGCTCACCACCAACAAGCCCAAGGCTCTGG
>CANRLM010000063.1 GCA_947631435.1 uncultured Akkermansia sp. | reverse complement strand
ACCACTCCACCTCCCACTGGCTAAAAATTTGCTAACCTATCCTGCAAATCCCCCACCCCCCCTCCGCGCGTTACATCAACATAACGGAGAACACTCCGTCAGAGGTTTCATGCTCGAACACAGCGCTTCACCCTTCCCGAGTTTGCTTTTGAGCGTTTACTTTGTATTCTTTCTGCGCGTGACGGTGGAGGCGCTTCGGCGAGCTTTTTTCTTTGCCGGCGAGGAAACGGACTCCGCTGGGGAAGCCTTTCTGGGCGTCGTTTTACGGGGTGCGCGTTTTCCGGGTTTTGGGGCAGGGAGCTGTTGGGGCGTATCGGGTGCGAAGGAGATGGCAGACGACTCAGCATCCTTGCGCATGACTTCTGAACTGTGACCGGCGGTGAGTTCACCGCGCAGCATGGCCTCTGCGATCGGATCTTCCAGCAGGGTTTCAATCGCACGGCGGATTGGACGCGCGCCGTATTTCGGGTCGCTCCCTTTATCGACGATCATTCGGATGACCTCCGGGGAGAGCGTGAGGTTGATCTGTTTCTCAGCGAGACGGCGTATGAGCTTATCTGTTTCAAGTCTCACGATACGTTCCATATCTTCGCGCAGGAGACGGCGGAAGACAATGAGATCATCGAAGCGGTTGATGAACTCAGGGCGGAATTGTTTACGGGCAGCCTCCGAGATACGTTCCTTCATGGATTCGTAGTTGCTCTCGTCGTCATCCGCAAAATTGAAGCCCACTTGCCCGCGGTTATCGGCGAGAGAAGCGCCTACATTAGAGGTGAGGATGATAATGGTATTGCTGAAGTTTACCTTGTGTCCCATGGAATCCGTAAGACTCCCATCCTCAAGGATCTGCAGCAACAGGTTCATCACATCCGGGTGCGCCTTTTCAATCTCATCGAAAAGGACTACGGCATACGGTCGACGGCGAATCTTTTCCGTGAGCTGTCCTCCCTCATCGTGTCCTACGTAACCTGGAGGCGATCCAATGAGGCGGCTTGTGGCGAATTTTTCCATGTACTCACTCATATCTACCTGAATGAGAGCTTCCTGTGTGCCAAACATGAGCTCGGCAAGATTTCGCGCAAGGTAAGTTTTACCCACACCGGTGGGACCCATGAAGAGGAAAGAGCCGATGGGACGACGGGGGTCTTTGATATCTGCACGGCTGCGGCGCAGAGCTCGTGCGATGGCAGAGCAGGCCTGATCTTGCCCGATGACGCGGTTGCGCAGCTCTTCTTCCATGTGCAGCAACTTTTCAGCTTCCTTTTCTTCCATCCGAGCCAGCGGGATACCGGTCCACTTGGAGATTACATTCATGACATCCTCATCCGTGACTTCCACGTAATCGGCATCAATGCTTTCCTTCCATTTGGCGAGTTTTTCCCTGAGCTCAGAATCGAGGGAGGCGATACGGTCGCGAAGGTTTGCCGCCTGCTCAAAATGTTGTTGACGCACGGCTTCCTGCTTTTCGTTGCGCAATTCAGTGAGATGTGCCTCGCGTTGTTTGAGGTCTTCCGGACGCATCATGCGCCCTACGCGTTTGTACGACCCCGCTTCATCAATGACATCGATCGCTTTGTCCGGGAGAAAACGCCCCGTGAGGTAGCGCTTGGAGAGCAATGCAGCGGCTTCAATTGCCTTTGGGGTGTAACGCACGTGGTGATGTTCCTCGTAGCGTGTTTGTAATCCCTTGAGAATAAGAATAGTCTGGTCTACTGTTGGTTCGCCGACGGGTACCTGCTGGAAACGACGCTCAAAGGCGGCATCTTTTTCCATGTACTTGCGGAACTCCTCGAGAGTGGTGGCGCCGATGGCCTGGAGTTCGCCGCGGGAAAGGGCGGGCTTGATGATATTGGAGGCATCCATGGAACCTTCGGCCGAGCCGGCGCCTACGAGGGTATGCACCTCGTCCACAAAGAGAATGACGTTTTTCTCGTGGAGGATTTCATCCATGACTGCCTTGAGACGTTCTTCAAACTGTCCGCGGTATTTTGTACCTGCCACCATCATCGGCAAGTCTAGGGAGATAATACGCTTTCCGATGAGAAACTCCGGGACATTGCCCTGGGCAATCAGACGGGCTAGTCCTTCGACGATCGCCGTTTTTCCGACGCCGGCCTCGCCCAGCAGGATAGGGTTGTTCTTTGTGCGACGGCAGAGAATTTGAATCACTCTTTCAATTTCATTTTCGCGCCCAATGACGGGGTCTAATTCTCCTGCTGCGGCACGGGCTGTGAGATCGCGACCGAAGGTGAGTAAAGCAGAGGCGCGAGCTCTTCCCCGGGCATTATTGCCACTGCCGACGGTACGCGAAGTCGCGTTGAAGAGGGCGCTGAATTCGTCTTCTTCCTCATCGTCGTCATTCATGCGACGCTCGTTGTTTTCCGGTTCCTCCTGTTCAGAGTTGTTGCCTTCGGGTGCACGCAAGGCTGCCACTTCTTCGCGCGCCTGCTCGTAGGACGCGCCGGCTTTTACCAGCACATGGTGCGCCATGCCGTCCCGATCTTTCAGAATGGCGAGAAGAATGTGTTCTGTGCCTACGTAGTAGTGCCCCAGCTCTTGTGCTTCTCCGCCGGCAATTTCGATAATGCGGCGCACCCTTTGCGTGAAGGGGAGAGATGCTTCATTCGTATGCTGGGAGTTTCCCGGAACCAGCGATTGCTCAATGAGGTCGATGGTAGCAGAAATATCTACACCAGCCCGCTGCAGGATGGGGATGGCGTAGCCCTGTCCCAGCTTAAGCAGACCGAGCAGGACGTGTTCTGCACCGATGTAGTTGTGGTGGAAACGCAGTGCTTCGCGGCGTGCGAGGCTGATGACCTGCTGAGCTCGTGGAGTGAAATTGTTCATGATCAGTTTTCGATGAAGGGGGCGTGGATGCGCAGCTCCTCGCCAATGAGTTTTTTTACAAGCGCCGCTCGCAGGGAACGACGTTTTTTGAGCGTTTGACTGTTGCAAGCAAGTTGCAGGTAGGTCGGCAGAGTTTGCGTGTAAGCTTGTGCGATAAGTTGGTGTACTCTTCCTGCAGGAGCTTCCACCGTAAGCTCTCCAAGGGCAAGTCCTATGCGCAACATGGAAAGTGCGTGCAACAAGCTTCTATAGCTCAGAGATTTGCTCCTTGTCAGCGTAGAGAGGGCAGCCTCCAGCTCATTGCGAAGGAAGTGCAGCGAGGAAGTGCCGCTCATGATATCGCGTCGCGCCTCTTCTTCTCGGTCACACAATTCCTGAATGGCGCACAGGAAAGTTTCGTAGTTGGCGTCATCTCTCAGGTACTGGGTTGTCGGCGAGCAAAGCCAGTACAGATCACCCTGTTCATTTTTGGTATGGCTGAGTGCGGGCAGGCAGAGAATACCCATATCGCTCATGGAGTCCACCAGATTGCAGTTATGATAGGCCATCATCATTCCCGGCAGATACACGAGCGCCGCAACCCATATCCCCTCTCCCCCTTTGCAGGGATCGGAAAAAAGCAGACCGATTCGTTGATCAAAAGCAACAGGAAGTTTCTTCAAGAAGCGTTGTTGATCTGCTAGCGCCGCGCGACGAGCATTCTTGAGTCCTTTCATGCCTCCCGGGTGGTATGTTTGGATCATGAGATGCTCCTCGTCATTGATGAATGCATGGATATTCTGACGGCGATTGATGAGAACGTATACACCGTCCATACGTGCAGCCATTGATGGAGTAATTTGCTCTCGCTCAATAAGTAACATTCGTTCTTCTTTCGTGAGCTGCTTCATCTCCGCCTGCAGGACCCACTCATCGGCAGGGAAAAGATCGTCGAGGCTCGCCAGAATCAGCTCTGATACTTCCCGTCGATCCTCTGCCTCGCTCCATCCCGGGAAAGGATAGCCCCGGAGGTTGAATTCCATGAGGGTGTTGTGGCCGAGGAGCACGTCGCCACCACAACTGCGGACGAATGCCGGCGGCTCGTTGCACAGCTCGAGCGGGTGGCATGTTCTCATGGTGAAGGTAAGTTTTTGATCTGGTCCCTCAGCCTGGCAGCCTCCTCGTAATTTTCACGTTGAACAGCATGCCTGAGCATCGCTTCCAGACGTTTCTTCTGGGAGGAAACGGATGGCTCCGGTTCCTCCTGCGCAGGAGTGTCCGCGGAGTCTTCACCTTCCTCGAAATCATCAAATTCTGCCGCAAAAGCTTCGTAGCAGTCAGGACAACCCAGCAACCCGGTATTTTGAAAATCCACAAGTTTGTAATGGCACGAGGGGCATTCGGTGAGTTCATCCGCGGCGAGGGAGCGCTCTTCTTCCTCTCCGCCGTGGGAGAAAGATTCTGCGATCATGGCCCGGATAAATTGCTCGACATCTCCACTCAGTTCCGGAGGGAGAAACTGCTCGGCCAGGCTGAGTTTCCGGGGATCAAAAATTCCCTTTTTGCGCGCACACTCCTCACAGAGCGCAAGGTCCCGTGTTTTTCCTTCCACGATCTGCGTTAAAAAAATGGAAGCAGGCTTCCCACAAATGTGACACCGTTTCACTGCACGCATTCTATCACCACTTTCCTGTGTCTGCCAAGTACAAGACGCGTCATTTTTTTGTCGAGAGGTGGTGATGACACAAAGAGCACGCGCGGGAGGGTGTCATGGAGGTGTTTTTGAATGAAAGATTTGAAATTTAAAATACTGATTGTAAGTCTTAAAGGGTGATGAACAGGAGTTGACAGATTTCGGAAGGTCATGTTTCATGGGAGTCTGTCTTAAAATCAGAGGTATTTTTGTTGGACGGCGTTACATGGTTGGGTTTTGCAATTCGCATTTGTATCCGGAGAATACATGCCGGTTTTTTCTTGTTTGCGAGGGCGGCTATTTCGAAATGGCTTGCGAGTTGGTGGGGAGTAAGGTATGCTATGCGCATGCTGATAGCGCCTTCCATGTTGGCCTGTGATTTTCGATGCATCGGTGACGAAGCGCGTCGTGCCCTGAGTGCCGGGGCAGATTGGCTTCACCTCGATGTGATGGATGGATCTTTTGTAGACAATATCTCGTTTGGACCGGATATCTGTCGGTCTGTCCGGGATAGCGTGCCGACGGAGACTTTCCTGGATGCGCATCTTATGATCGATGCTCCGGATCACTATTTTCCGCGTTTTGTGGCGGCCGGAGTGAATCTCATCAGCATCCATGCAGAGCGTGAGGGAGCTGTTGATTTGCACGCGACCCTGCGTGCTATTCGCGAGAATTCGGTGCAATGCGGTCTTGCGGTGAACCCCGCCACACCGATTGAAAAGATATTTCCGTACCTCAGTGAGGTGGATCTTGTACTGGTGATGAGTGTGGTGCCGGGATTTGGCGGACAGAGCTTTATGGCAGATACACTCAAAAAGGTAAGCGTGCTGAGGGAAAAACGCGCTGAGCGAGGTTTGCGTTTTCTCATCCAAATGGACGGAGGAATTGGCCCGGCGCAGGCAGACGCGTGCCGAGAAGCCGGTGCAGACTGTCTCGTCGCGGGCAGTTCCACCTTCCGCGCGTCAGACATGGCGGCTGCCATTCGAGCCATGAAGGAGGAGCGTTGAGCGGCAGCTGATTGGGGTGGAGCGGCTCTTCTGCAAGTCTCTCCGTTTTCAAATGCCGGGCTGCTGCTGGGTGATGCAGTGAATAGCACCGCCTTCAATGAGGAAGTCGCGAGCATCGAAACCAATCACATGGTGAGAGGGAAAGCATTCGCGCAGGATGCCCATGGCACGGTCATCCGCCTTTGGCTGAGCGAAGGTCGGCACAAGGACGCAATCGTTACAGATGAGGAAATTGGCGTAGCTTGCGGGGAGTTGTTCCAATCGCCACCCCGGACAGGAAAGCGGCGCAGGCATAGGCAGGGGAACCACCTCCACCCTCTCGCCGTCACAGGTGCGCAGGTCTTGCAGGCGTTCGTTATTCTCTGCCAGAGCGCGGTAGTGCAATGAGTGGGAATCTGTTTCCGTTGCTGCCACTACGGCATCCCGTTGCACAAAGCGCACCATATCATCAATGTGACCACCTGTATCATCCCCGGTGATGCCGCTACCCAACCAAAAAACACTCCGTGTGCCCAGCATGCGATGTAGCTCCTCTTCCATGGTTGCTCGGGTCGCGTCAGGGTTGCGATTGGGATCCAGCAGGACGGCTTCTGTAGTGATGAGCAAACCGTCTCCATTGCCCTCGATAGCTCCGCCTTCCAGTACGAAATCACTGCTCAGGCGAGGGAGGGAAAGACTGTCTGCCATGCGGCGGGGGATGTCATTATCCTTGTCCCATGGCGGAAATTGTCCGCCCCATGCGTTGAAGGTCCAATCCGCCACCTGAAGAGAAAATTTTTTCTGTTCCTGCAGCTGTGCGAACGTGAAAATACCACCGTGGTCGCGGCACCACACATCGTCTGTGGGATGATCGTAGAGGGCGTAGTTGTTTCCTCCGAGCTGCTCCTTCAGGCGGGGATGTAGCTCTGCCGCAGCATTGATACGCACTTGCGCAAAAGGAGAAAGAACATGCACCAGTTCTGTGAAACGTTTTTCCAGACGGGTCAATCCTCCTCGCCACAGCTCCTCGCGATGCGGCCATGAAATCCATACGGCATCCTGACGCTCCCACTCCGCGGGCCAGCGCAGTTTGTCTCCGCTCTGTGCATGCTTTTCCTCCATGTACTAAGGGGATGGTGTATGGAAAGGCAGATCCAGCATTACCTCCAGCGCCGGCAGACGCGAGAAATCTTCTTTCTTGTCGTGTTTTGCCTGCACCACTGCTCCCTCCTCCACAAGGTAGAAGATTGCTTGTCCGATATCACCGGGGGTTTTTACCCCCCAGAAGGTCATCATTGCCATCGCAAAAGGACCGTATTGTCGCTGAATCAGCGAGCAAAAAGTCAAATAGATATCACTGCTGCTTAAGTGTCTCCGACCTGCTTCGCCACGGTAGGCGATATCCTGCGCAGTCATAACAACTTCACAGAGAAATGTATAAAAGTCCTGGTGGTACTCGGGGTGACGAAGGGCTGCTTCCTCCGCTGACTCGTACATGTCAACCTTCACGCGAGGCATTCTAACACGGACAAAGATTGTATTCAATACCAAATAAAAACGGGATGCGCGGGAAAATGCAAATAAATCGGTATAAAGGCTTGCTCAATGAGAGAGAAAGTGTATAATAGCAACGCTCTGCGGGGTGAAAACTCGCGGGGAATGAGGCAAGAATCTGCCTTCTACCAAGGGGAGCAACCGCCGATCCCGGCTTCCTGCGGTGCAGTTTGGGGTCGGCATCGAAGTAAATGATTAACAGAAAGAATAATGAGTAGTTACAAAATTGAGTGTGCCGTGGGTGCCGATCCCATCACGATAGAAACAGGAAAGATAGCGAGATTGGCCGACGGCGCCGTCACCGTACGTTGCGGGGACACAGAGGTGCTGGTTACAGTGGTGAGTGCGACCAAGATCAAGGAAGGACAGACCTTTTTCCCTCTCTCGGTCGAGTACAAGGAGAAAGCGGCTGCGGCAGGGCTGTTTCCCGGCGGGTATTTCAAGCGGGAGGGACGTCCCACGGAAAAGGAAATCCTGACTTGCCGCATGACGGATCGTCCTTTGCGACCGATGTTCCCGAAGGGATATTTCTACGATACGCAGGTAATCACGCTGTTGTTGGCAGCGGATGGGGAGCACGAGCCGGATATCCTGAGCATCAACGGAGCTTCGGCGGCGTGTGTGATCTCTGATCTCCCCTTTGCCGAGCCCGTCGGAGCTGTGCGCGTGGGACGCATTCGCGGTGAGTTCATCATCAATCCCACTAATAAGCAGCGGGAGGAATCTGATCTCGATCTGGTGTATGCCGGATCTAAGGATCAGGTGATCATGATTGAAGGCTCTGCCAAGGAGTTGCCGGAGGAGGACTTTATCAAGGCATTGCACGTGGCTCAGGAGAACGTGGCTAAAATCTGCGCGGCGCAGGAGGAACTGCGTGCTCAGTGCGGCAAGCCTACACGCGAGTACGAACTCACCGTGGCTAAGCCCGAATTGCTGGAGATTGGTTACCAGATTGCCGGGGATCGTATTGAGGAGGCTATCTATGCTCCCAACAAGATTCAGCGCCAGAAGCAGGTTGGCGCTCTGCGCGACGAGGTGGAAGCTGCTATTAAGCAGACTCACCCGGAGGCTACGGATTTCGATGTGGAGCAGGTCTTCGAATACATCCAGAAGAAAGCTTTTCGTATCTCCATCATGGAGCACGATAAGAGGGCGGATGGACGCGCTATCAAGCAGCTGCGCCCGCTCTCGGCAGAGGTGAATGTGCTGCCAAATGTGGTGCATGGCTCTGCGCTTTTCTCGCGTGGTGAGACTATGTCTCTGTGCCTCGCTACGCTGGCTCCGCTGGAGGAGAAGCAGTACATGGACAACTACACGGGTTCTGTGGATGAGAAGCGCTTTATCCTGCATTACAATTTTCCGCCTTTCACGGTGGGTGAGACCGGGCGTTTTGGCGGGCAGAACCGTCGCGAGATCGGGCATGGCGCGCTGGCTGAGCGCTCTATCGCCCCGGTGATTCCGAGTGAGGAGGAGTTTCCGTATGCCATCCGTGTCTCCTCGGAGATCATGGAGTCTAATGGTTCCACCTCCATGGCATCTGTCTGTGCCGGTACGATGTCGCTGTTGGCGGCCGGTGTGCCGCTCAAGCGTCCGGTGTCGGGGATTTCCGTTGGTCTTGTCACGGAGTTTGAAAATGCGGGGGATCGGGAGCCGAAGCGCTACAAGACCCTGCTGGATATCATCGGGTCCGAGGACTTCTACGGCGATATGGATTTCAAGCTTTGCGGCTCGGCTGAGGGCGTGACCGGGTATCAGTTGGATTTGAAGCTTCCCGGCATTCCCCTCTACATTCTGGAGGATGCCATCCATCTGGCAAAGCAAGGACGCATGCAGGTGCTCGATACGATGTGCGACTGTATTCCCGCGCCTCAGCAGCTCAGCCCGAAGGCTCCACGCATTGTGACCACTACGATTCCCGCGGATCGCATCGGGGAGCTTATCGGCCCGGGAGGCAAGAACATCAAGGCTCTGCAGACCGAGACCGGTACAGATATTAACATCGAGGAGGATGGCACCGTGCGCATCTATGGCAACCGCCAGGAGGGCGTAGACCGTGCACTCTTCCTCATCGGACGCATGTTCAAGGAGATTGAGGTTGGTGAGACCTACGAAGGCAAGATCGTATCTACGAAGGAGTTTGGTGCCTTTATGGAAGTGTTGCCTGGCAAGGATGGTCTCATCCACATCTCTGAGCTTGCCGAGGGACGTACTCAGAAGACAGAGGATGTTGTCAAGGTCGGCGATATTGTCACGGCAAAGTGCATCGGTATTGATGACAAGGGCCGCGTGAAGATGTCCATGCGCGCCGCAGCTCGTGACCGCAAGGCCAGGACGCAGGAGAAGGGGGATTGAGACAAGCTTTCGCGTGTTTTTACTGCCCGTCGGCATCTCTTGTATGCCGGCGGGCTTTTTCGTACCCGTTTACATGGTACAGGTCTGGTCGATCGGCGAAGAGAGGATTTGCTCAGCGAGGGAAAGGAGATCTCCCGTCGGGGTGTGCAGAAGTGTGGGCTTCGTGCTCGGGTAAGCCAGTTCAAACCGTTTCAATTCCTCGTCATCCCGGAGGGTGCGTACGACGCGCTCTCCATTATTGACAAGCACCTCCCGGTGAAAATTTCGTTTTGAGTCTGTTGTTTCAAGCGTTTGGAAAAAAATCTGCCAGCGCTTGAGGTAGTAGCTGCTCATGAGTTCAGAAAACTGGCGGTGCGAGTAGTCCACTAACGGGGAGATGTCGGAGGTCCACGTCGTGATGAGGCGTAAAAGGGGAAGGATAAATTCCTGTTGAGATTCTCTTCCCGCTCTCTCTGCTGCCCCCTGGAGGAAGTGCCCCAGCAGAAAATCTTCATGCGTGGCAAGTAAGCTTGCTGAGAGAGGGAAAAGAGCCAGAAAGCGCTCGCGTAGCACATGGAATTGCTCCGTATCTTCATTTTCAAAAGCGCGTTTACAATCGGGAAGGAGTACACGAGCACGCTCCGAGATGACCTGCCGACATATGTCTGCCAAGTCGTAGCGGAAACAGCTGTTTTTCATAAGTTGAGGATTTACTCTGGCCTCCGTTAACAAGAGAAGACCGGCTTTTCGAACGTCTTCCGGGTCGTAGAAAATCTCTGGAGAACTCCATGTTGATACCTGTTTAGCTTCCAGGCTCGGGCGCGCACAGAGTATGTTTTCCGGACCTCCCTCGCGGCGTTCAGTAGGGCTGTAAACACTGTGAGCAAGGAGAGAAAGAGCCTGTTGCAGAGCAATGGAATCGCTCCCGTAGCGTGACAAAGCATAACGCTTTAGAAATTTGTCTCGACAGATTTTTTCGCGATTGTTGATGCGCTCGTAGAAGAGTTCATAGAAGAGGGGATTTGTTTCCAATCCTTCTGACAGCAGACCAAAACCGGATGCACCTTCGGCATTGCCGACTGCTTTTTCAAGGATTCCGAATCCTCCAAAGAGCCCCTGATTGCCGCCGAAATTAGCGAGTTCACACCACACGTAGCGGCGACCGTCATAATCGCGGTGCAGGGAAGTGTCCTGAGAGAGATCCTTCTCAAGAGCGAGGATGACGGTATGCTCCCGGTCTGTGCCGGAGAAAAACTCTTCCTTGGGATTACCTCCCCATTCTTGCAGGAACCAGATCGCGCCCGGTGAAAAAGCCTGCATTGCCTGCTGCACACTGCGGGCGCAGGCGGCAAGGTCCATTCCTTCCGATTTTCCTCCCTCATGGAAAAGATCACCGGCAAAGGCAGTGGCGCGTATGCCATACACCATTTCCAAATTTTTATACCACGCCCTTGCCATTTCGGGGAAAAAGTGACTGTCCGGTCGTAACACGGCGGGGCGTACGTTCTCCCCGACCCATTTTCCCTGCGGCAAGATGTCTTCCCGGTGGTGTGGAAAATCGTGCGGGACAAAGCCGACATAACCCTGCAGCACAGGTTCCATGCCGAGTTCCCGGATACGTTGGACGAGAGCTCGTCCCAGTTCCGCTTCTCGTTCAATGGTTTGCTGTGAAACGGGGCCTCCCGTCCCCTCCAGGTTTCCCATGTTCCACCATGCCGAAAAGCAGGGATTAGCAATAAATGCCGGGGCTGCTGAGGCATCGCCAACATCCTTCAGAAAGTTCTGCCAGACTTTCTCAAGACCGGAGGTTACCAGCACGTAATGAAAACCATTCAGGGCGAGACGGTCGATTTCTGAGAGCCATTTCTCACGAGACCAGTGGATGCAAGTGTAGCAGAGTGTGCAGTAGTTGAAAGCGAAGTTGAGTGGGAGAGTCTGAGGAACTTTCAGCGGTGTTTCCGGCACGACGAAACGGGCGGCGGTTTTGTTGTCGCCATTCCATGAGAGATGGACGTGGGCAAGCTGGCGCAGGTAGTATCCATAGCCGCGAATGCTTTCGCGAACGCAGGGAGAAGAGATAACGATCGTTCCATCGGTGGTACCTTCAATGATGGTTTCTTTTTGCTCCGGGGAGATGCGGAAGAAAACCCTGTCCGCATATTCAGGAGTGACACGCCTTACAAGAGCTGAAGCAGCCTCTTCTCCGGAGAGAGAAGACTTTGTGGACAGAAGTGCGTGGCTTTGTTCCTCTCCCCGGGATAGAGCGCTGAGGAGGAGAAGAGCGGAGCAGAGAAAGCAAGCAATGCGGTAGAATGAAAGCGTCATGCGATCACAGATGAAAAGATGTGGAAAGCTTTAGGACGTGTACTGAGTGAGGGTAGACTCCCCTCCTATGGCGTCGAGCCAGGGAGAAAATTCCGACGGGATGGGAGCGAAGAAGCGCATGCGCCGTGAGGGATTTGCCGGATGATTAAAGGACAGAAACCACGCGTGCAGCATGAGGCGTCCTGTTTTTGCCTTCTGCCGGGTCGGATGAGCAGCATAAATGGCGTCCCCAATCAGCGGATGTCCCAGATGAAGCATGTGCACCCGTATCTGGTGAGTTCTTCCCGTGTGCAGGGAGCAGAGTACGAGAGAAGAATCCGTGACAGGGTCGTAGTGCAGTAAGCGATAATCTGTGATAGCAGGTCTTCCGCTCCCTGGATTCACGACTGCCATTTTCATGCGGTTTACGGGGTGGCGCCCGATATTGGTGAATACGGTGCCTTCCGGCTCCTTCAAGCAGCCTTGAGTGACAGATAGGTAGAGCTTTTGCGTACTGCGTTCGGCAAACTGCGAGCAGAGGGAAGTGTGGGCCCGGTCATTTTTGGCTACCACGATGCATCCGCTGGTGTCTTTATCCAGACGGTGCACGATGCCGGGTCGCTCCTTTCCCCCAATGCCGGCGAGGCTTCCGCAGTGATGCAATAGAGCATTCACCAGCGTGCCGTCCGGATTCCCGGCGGCGGGGTGCACAACCATACCGCTTTGCTTATTCAGAACAATGATGTGTTCATCTTCGTAAAGTATATCAAGTGGCAGATTCTGCGGAAGGGTTTCTGTTCGGACGGGGTCAGGAATCTGCACGGAGATGCGCATGCCGCGCTCTACCGGGGTTTTTGCTTTGCAGACAGCTTCCTGTGCGAGGATATTGCCCTCCTTGATGAGAGCCTGGATGCGCGCCCGGGAAAGCTCCGGCAGGCGAGAGCAGAGGTATTGGTCGAGACGGGTGCCGAACGAATCTTCGACGATGAAGGTAAAATGCTCCATCACAGACCGGTTGGGTTATGGATGAACTGCGTCGGTAGCCCGAACTTCTCTGCCAGAAGGGCAGCGAGAGCTCGTACGCCAAACGTTTCCGTGGCGTAATGACCGGCAAAGAGCAAATTCATCCCCATATCTGTTGCCGCATTGAGCACCCAGTGATTTTCTTCTCCGGTGAGGAACGTTCTTATACCACTCTCGTGTACTCGGTAAATCTCCGGTCCCGCCGCGCCGGAGCAAACCATCACGCGCCCCGCCGGAGACGCCGGATTGACGAGGTGCCCGGTGACCGTCGATTTGGTGATTTCCGCATATTGTTCGCGCAGCTCACGAAGCGAGCCATGGAAAGTGCCGACAAGTGCCACCTGAATCCCGTGACTTTCCAGGGCTGGGGAAACATCCCGCAGGCGTAATTCTCGGGCAATGCAGGCGTTGTTTCCCAGAACCGGGTGTACATCCAGTGGCAGATGGGCGGAATATACCGCTAAGTTGTGTTCCAGACACAGCCGAATCTTTTTCTTCCACCAGCCTGCGATCGGGCGAAGTCCCGCCCAGAAAATCCCATGATGAAGAAGCAAAAGATCAGCTCCGCAGTTGATCGCATCTTCGAGAGTTTGCTGTGTGCCGTCCACTGCCGCTGCCACTTTGTGGACTTCCCCGTCATTTTCTACTTGTAGCCCGTTGAGTGCAACCGGAGCATCCTTCCCCGCCATGGCGGGAGAGATGCCCAACGTGGAATTCAGGAGCTGGACAACCTCCGCGAGAGAAATCGTTTTAGGCATTGCTGATATTAAGGTTGCGCGTCGATATTTCATCGTGCAGTCGACGGGAGAATTCATGGGCCATATCGTAGCCATTCTGGCGAAGGTAGAGTCCGAGCGCCGCGACTTCCACAAGTCTGGTCATATCACGCCCCGGGGCAACGGGAAGGGTGATGCGTTCTACTTCTACGCCCAGGATAGGAGTCATTTTGCGTTCCAGACCCAGGCGTTCAGTCTCAGTCATCTCGCCGCTGGTGAGGTTGATGATGAGGTCAACCTTTTTTCGGCTACGGAAGGCGCGTAAGCCATAGAGATCAGTTACGTTGGTGATGCCGATGCCGCGGATCTCGATGAAGCCGCTGCTGAGTTTAGGAGCAGAGGCGATGAGTTCGCCGCTGATATTGCGCACGTTCACCATATCATCTGCCACCAGGGATGCCCCGCGCTCGACCAGACCCAGGGTAACTTCACTCTTTCCGATACCACTTTGACCGGTGATGAGTACTCCGACGCCACGCACATCTACCATGCAGCCGTGCAAGGTAGTGCTATCGGCAAACTCATTTTCCAGGATGATCGTAGCACGGTTCACCAGACTCATCGTCGGCAAGGTGGAAACAAATACCGGTACCGAACAGGCATCTGCAATAGAAATGACATCTGTCGGTACTTCAACACCGCGGGAGAAAATGAGGCAGGGAACATCCTGACCGCAAATACGGCGCAGGCGTTCAGCACGCTCCTGCTCGCCCAAAGTAGGCAGGTATGCCATTTCCCCGGAACCAAAGATTTGGATTCGTTCGTGGGCATACGACGAGAAAAAGCCGGAGAGAGCAAGACCTGGGCGATTCAGAGCCGGTCGCAGGATAGGGCGAGTCATGCCCAGCGGACTGTTGAGCAGCTCCAGTTCCAGAGGGGTGCGGTAGGTTTCGTAAAAATGAGCGACGGAAATTTGGTCAACCTTCTTGATGGCAGGTTCCTTCATCTTACGCTGGATTCTCGCACAGTTATTCGTATGCGTCAAGCCGCATTTTACTCACAAAATCACAGTGTGGATTGCAAGATTAAATGCAACAGATGACAGAAAAAGTTGAGGTCATGAGAAGAGAGGGGTAAAATAGTGGCGG
>CANRLM010000062.1 GCA_947631435.1 uncultured Akkermansia sp. | reverse complement strand
CATCCCTCTATCTTTTGTCAAGCTCTATCTGAAAATTTTTCCCTCTTTTTTTCTTCCCCTCCTCTCCTCAACCCCCTTCTTCCCCGCCTGCCTCCTGCTCTCCCGCCTCTTTTTCCCCCTCCAAAAAAAACAATGAATACCTCGCTCAGCTGAGGGAGATGCCAAGCTGTTGAGGAAGTGCAAAACGCGGTCGCTCCGTAAGAATTTCCCCACCGTGGGGACCCACGGCAACCGTGTGCTCAAAATGCGCTGCCCAGGAACCATCCTCGGTCACAGCCGTCCAACCATCGTCCAACACGCGCACACGGTAGGACCCCAGCGTAATCATTGGCTCAATGGCGAGAATCATCCCGCGGCGCAGGTGCGGCAAACGATGATGCGGACGATAGTTTGGGATGGATGGTTCTTCGTGCAGGTGCCGCCCCACGCCATGGCCGACGTAATCCCTCACAATACCGAAGCCGAAGGGACGTACAAAATCTTCAATCGCGCCGCAGACATCCGCAAGATTATTACCCTGCTTCGCCTGCTCAATGCCCCGGTAAAGGGCTTCTTCTGTGACGGCCAGCAACCGAAGGACCTCCGGTCGAACCGTCCCAACGGGTATTGTGAGCGCATTATCACCGTACCAGCCATCCACGATTGCTCCCACGTCCAGACTCACGATATCACCATCGCGGATGACACGCGGACCTCCGATACCATGCACCACCACCTCGTTGACTGATACGCACAACTGACCGGGAAAACCGCCGTAACCAAGGAAAGCATTGCCGCACCTCTCGCGAGCAAAAAGCTCCGCCGCATAAGCATCCACGTCCCGGGTAGTCATACCGGGATGAATCGCAGCTGCAAGCTCGGTCAGAATCAGAGCCGACACCTCGCCGGCTCTGCGTAGTTTTGCAATCTCACCGGGGTTGCGAGTCGGAATGTGGTCCGCCATGGAAAAAGGAATCCGCAATTAGAACTTCCAGCCTATATCCAGACCGAAAGTGAACTGGAAATGATCGACCGGTGTGTACCCCAAATTTCGCGTGATTTTGCGGGCGTTGTTCCCTGTCCAGGACGCCTGGACCCATGGTTTAATAAACGTACGGGCGTCGCGACCAAAGCGACCATTGGGAGAATAGGGGAGAAAGGCAACTCGGACACGAGTGGCATCCACCCCTTCCACACCCGTTCCCCAGTAGCTGAAGGACGGAGCAACGCCGAGAGAAACCTCCAGATCCACCCCAACTGAGCGAGGACTCGTGACATCTGTAAAGCGGTAGCCTCCCTCAAAGTCCGTGTAAAAACCGGTCAAACCATAAAAACCGGCACCGACCTCAGCATGGCCAAAGAAACCTTTTTGAAAATCGTTGTAAGCAACGCGAAAAGTTACGTCCTGGGTTCCACGATGCGAAGCATCATCGTGCCATTTGGCCATGTAGCCCTCCAACCCGCCGCGGCGGAAATTGTAGCCAACCTCTACGAGAAGATTGGGAAGTACCTCTCTGCCTATCGAATAACCGAGTTCAAACTGCATGACATCCCCAAGCGGACAGGACGCGTCCCAAATGACCCCGGCCATCCCGTGGAAACGCTGCTGAACTCCCTTGCGGAAGAGGTTGCGATTGGACGGCGTGAAGGAAACAGAAAGCCGGGATGTGCCGTATTGACTCAAGTCGTTTGTCACCCCCATGCCGCGAACCTGGTAATCCGTCGCGTAAGCCATGAGGTCCACCACCGTGTGAGGAGAGGAGGCCGAAGCAGCATCAGACGGCGGGACAAATGCCACCGGCTGAGCGCCCGGATCCGCCATGCCACCCGTAAACTCCGGAGGCAACTCCGACTGCCCCGGATTCTGGTAACTCAGCTCATCATAGGTGATCTGTCCATCCGGAATAGAGGGAGGGACCTCCACAGCCCACGCCAGAGAACCAGCAGCAAAAAGAGCAACACACTTTTTTACCATACGACCGCATTCTACTTCATCGTTTTCCCTTCTGCAAGCAGAAAACACATGATGTAGCGGATTTTTTCGCAAGACCTACTACAGGTAGATCAGACCGCGTCCCGGGAGGTCTGATCTACCTCAGGCGGATCCGGCGGTGAAAATTTATTGTGCGTACGCCACATATGGAGGGCATAGGCCCAGTAACCGATGCAGAGCACAACGCCGACAAGCTGCAGGAAGCGGCTCACGACGCGGCTCCCCACCAGGTACGAAACAATAAACACGAAAAGTCCAATCCCCACGGCGATAGCCAAGAGCACTCCCGTGCCAACGAGATCGCGCCCCCCGAAGACGAAATAAAAGACGGCCGGCACAGCGGCCATGAAGCACGCGGCACCACCACAATCCCAGTTGTTGAAATCGTTGAAATCTTCAGCCATCTAAGAGTCGTAATTGAAACGGGAAATCAGTTTGCCTGCGGATAAGAACGGGCTCCAAAGATGAGAGAGCCCACGCGCACGTGTGTGGCTCCTTCCTCGATCGCTACCTCAAAGTCACTGCTCATTCCCATGGAAAGCACGGGCAGGGCCAGGGGTCCCCGCTGCCTCAAATCCTCAGCCAACGTGCGCAAAGCAGCAAATGCCGGACGGGCGTACTCTGCCTTCTCCACCGGGGAAGGAATGCACATCAGCCCCCGGATCTCCAGCATCGGGAGCCGGACAAGTTCCTCCCAGAGTCTCCTGAGTTCCGCCGCGGAGAATCCGTGCTTGCTCGTTTCTTCATCTACGTTCACCTCCAGCAACACCCGGACCGGCGCAGAAGAAACCTCCGACGCAATACGAGAGATGGCCGCAGCAACTTCCATTTTATCCACTGCATGAATGAGTTGCAATCCGACCGCCAGAGCCTTGCGCACCTTGTTGCGCTGCAATGGGCCGATGAGATGCCAGCGACAATCCGCAGGCAACAGTGGCTTCTTCTCAAGCAACTCCTGCAAGCGATTCTCCCCGAAATCGCGCTGCTGCGCAGCATATGCTTCCGCCACAGCGGAGGCAGGCATTGTCTTGCTCACCGCAACGAGGTGCACGGCATCCGCGTCGCGCCCGGAGCGACGCGCGGCTTCCGCCATGCGACTGCGGACCTCAGCTAACCGTTCAGCAATACTCATATGCTCAATGAGACGAACGCCGGAAGACCCGGCGAGGAATTGACGATGAAAAACAGGCGACGAACAACTTGCGAGGAAGGCAATTGCGGCGCAACCCGCACGGCAACGACGCGAAGGCGGACTATCGGGTTTACTGCGCCGTATTCTCCACTGCAGCCAGAGACACGACCTGCTCCTCCTCAAACGCCACCCCCTCCACACCGGGAGAATCTTCTTCCGCATGGTTCGTCCTCCGGGGGGAATCTTCTCCGGGAGCGGAGGAATCATCCGCCTGCTCGGCAGATTCTCCGGGCGCACTCTGTTCTGCCTCGCGGCGCTCTTCCCCCTCTCGATTACCCGCGGCGCTCACGCGCAATTCGCGTCCCATGAAGGGCTGCCCATGCAGCTGCTCGGCAGCGCGTACGGCATCACTGAGACGCTCCATTTCCACAAAAGCATATCCCTTGCTGCGGTAGGTGCGGGAGTTGTAGACAACTTCCACGCTCCGAACGTGCCCGAAGCCCTTGAAGAGGTCTTCAAGCTCCGCCTCAGTGGTATCGAAAGAAAGATTGCCCACATAGAGGCGGGCGCGATCCGTCGGAGGCACACAAACGGATGGATTCCGATGGCCGCGGCTGCCGGCAGCAGGATTCCCACCGCGCGGAGACCTCGGCTGAGCAACACGCACACGCTGCGAAGGCTGGTTTTTCTTAGTCTCACCCGACTTCTTGGGACTCGGAGCAAGCGATTTCTTTTTCCCAATTCCAAAAAAACTCATTACGCGTTTTAACAGGGAGGGTTTCGGCTCCTCCGGACGCGGCATGCGGTGACGATAGTTGCGGTTGGAATGATAGCGACGACGGCGGGAGCCTTGCCCCTGCCTACCCTGAGTGTGGTGTTCAGCCATGATTAGTGTGTTATCGGATAGCCGGTCCCGGCAAGGAGTCCGGCAGCACCGACTCCATTCTGTCTCCCGGCAAAGTTATTTGATTGATGGGCAGAGAAAATCACAAGGGAGCAAACTCGGCATCCCCTGAGCTGCGTGGTGCAGCACTTCTGCGCGCCCAATGATACACGAACATTCGCGTCTGACAAGCCAAATTTGAGACTCTATGCAAAATTTGAGACTTGATTTTATGGAAAAAGATAGTATAATTAGACGGATTTTTCATGCGTCGGGAATTTCTTATCTGGCTCTTCACCACATTATGCGCTGCCTTCCTGGTGACAGCGGTATTGATCTATTCCCAATCGAGCATACACGCCAAGGGTCGGGCGGAAAGCGTCATGAACACCCGCCTGAGTGACTTGCTGGACTTTTTACAGCAGGCTGAACAATCTATCAGCTTTCTGACACAGGCTAACGATGCGAGCGCCACCGGTCGCGCGCGCGCGCTCGCGGAAATTGTGTCCCTGGATGGCGAGTCTCTGCGCAATCAGGAGCGTCTGCAGGAGCTCTGCAACAAACTCGGCGCAGAGCAGATTGCCCTGACAGATGGAGAAAACAAGGTAGAAGCGGCTATTCCTCAATCACTTGTTGGGCTTACACTTGAGGGGGGCAACGAGATACGCCCGGTGGTCCAGCAGGATGAAACCGGCGAAAGTATTATCTCCGCCTTCGGAGAATTCAACCGAAACGACATGCAGTATGCCAGCGTGAGGCGTCTGGATGCCCCCGGATGCCTGAGGCTTGGCTTCCTGACCCGGCTCAAGGGTAAATCACATATTGATAATTCATTGAAAGACGGTTCCATCAAACTCAAATTAGGAGAAAATGGTTCCATCGTCATTTTTCGACGGGGAGTGCGCCTCACGGATGACACGCTGAACATCTCGGACTCAGAGCTGCTCTCTCTGCCACAAGGGCGGGTAAAAAGTCTTCGCTCGAAGGGACGGCGCTACTTTGCATACGCGATGGTCGGCGGAGGTTTTCGCGTCATCGGGATCTTGCCGGTCAGCAGTGTGTATAGAACTGTACTGCGCACAATGCAGACCCTCCTGCTGAGTAATCTCGTCCTCTTCATCATGATGTTCTGTGTGGTGAGCTGGCTGTTACAGCGCATCGTGATACGAGGCATCTCACAGGTAAATGCATCGCTCCGTGAAATCACTGAGGGAGATTTGGAACGCAAGGTGGAAGTACTGACATGCCCGGAGTTTACCCTCCTGTCGAACGGCATCAATTTCATGGTGGACTCCCTGAGATCGATGGGCGAGGAGCGTCAATTCCAGGTAAAGAGGGATCTGGAACTGGCTCGTGCCATCCAGACAGCCTCACTGCCCAATAAGTTCCCGGCCTTCCCGAATGTACCGGAATTTGATCTCTGTGCAACCTGCTTGCAAGCCCATGAGGTGGGAGGGGACTTCTACGACTTTTACATGCCGGACAACAACCACCTGCACTTCCTGGTGGCGGACGTGGATGCATCCGGCATACCGGCTGCTCTCTTCATGATGCGCGCTATGTCACTCATCCGAACCCTGGCGCGCGGCGGTGATTCCCCGGCAAAAATTGTCAGTGAAGCAAATCGAGAACTGAGCGATTCCGGGCAGGCAAGCGTTGCAATGGCCCTTTTTTACGCGTGTTTGGATATCCACACCGGGAGGCTCACCTACACCTGCGCCGGCAGAACCCACTGCCTCTTACAGCGGCTCGGCTACCCGTACGAAGAACTCGCTACACGAGCGGATACGGTCATCGGCGGGCAAGATGATGATGCCCAGTACCATACCTATAACCTTACACTAATCCCGGGCGAACGCCTGTTCGTGTACACCAGCGGCATATTGCACGCCACGAACGCAAGCAATACTCCTTACAACGAAGATCGACTCAAGGACGTGTTGAAAGGAGAAACGGCCAATGCCTCCGACACGTTGCTTTTGGTACGCAGCTCGCTACGACAGTACACCGAGGGAGAAAAATTGCCCCGGGATATCGCCATGCTTTGTCTGCGGTATTGCGGTGAACCTTCGAATTCCGTGCAACTCAGTTTCCCCGCAGGCGAATCCCAAAAAGCATTGGAAAGTCTCGAGCAACAGATGATGGAATTCTTCGCCGCGCCACCGGACATAGAGGCGATGAAACAAGCGCTGAGTCAGGTGCTGAGCTCCCTGCCGGAAACTAAACAAGTCCAGCTCTTGTTGGATTGCACCGAGCATCAGGTACTCATGGAATTCAGCTATTCTGCGCCCAATTTCAATCCTCTGAAAGCTCTCACCGACCTGCCGGTGGATCGCACATCCCACAACTTTACCAACAATACGAACACGCTGACAATATGCAAGAACCTGGTTTGAATGCACCTGCCGTTCCCGAAGTGCCGCATCCCTCAGCAAACCATGGGACGGGGGATCCGACCGTGCTCGCAGCGCCGGTGTCTGATTCCCCGATGGAACCGCCGCCGGTGCCTGTTCCTCCTCCTGCCGCCCCTTGCGAAAACTCCGCAGAGCTTCCTGTCTGCCCCCCTCCGGTGCCACAGAAAACAGAGGCGACGGAGCCGTCTCCTTTAACCTCTCCCCCCATGACGCCTGCCATAACGCAATCCGGACCGAACGCACTGGCAGAAAACACTAAGTTGCGCACTCAGCACCGCTCTTCCAGCGTTACGGCGGGACGATTGACATCCGGCGCCAATACGGAACGAGTGCCTCTTGCCCCGGGAACACAAGTGGGAGACTACACCATCACCCGTAAAATCGGCATTGGAGGATTCGGTATCGTGTATGCAGCAACCCACACGGAAAATGGCACTCCGGTGGCCATCAAGGAGCATCTTCCCGAAGGGCTGGCCATCCGTGAACCGGGCGGCAATTATGTCATCCACGCCTCACCGGAACAGGAGCAGCGCTTCCAGGCCACAGTGGATGAGTTTATGCAAGAGGTCGCCGTGCTCATGGGAATCTCGCATCCCGGCATTGTGCCGATTCTTTCCGCTTTTGCAGCAAATGGCACCGCCTACTATGTCATGCCGTTCATGCGCGGAGAAGCTTTGTCTATCAGTGAGCAAGCCTCCCTGAGTTTCAGCCAGAAATCGCAGGAGGCTCGCCGCAACAGACGCCTCTTGCTCAGCTTGTTATCTACTTTAGATTACCTCCGCCCCCACCAAATTGTCCACCGTGACATTAAGCCGGACAACATTCTCATCACTCCTGAAGGGGAACCCGTTCTGTTGGATTTTGGCTCGGCTCGACAACTTCAAGCCGGGAAAGTTTTCACCAATGTTTTTACGCCGGATTTTGCCGCGCCGGAGCAATCGCAGGCAAAAAACGACGAAGAAATGAGCGAAAATTTGGGACCATGGACCGATCTGTATGCCCTTGGGGTGGTCATGTATTACCTGGTCACGCGTCTCTACCCGCCGCGCTCCGAACTACGAGCCCTCTCCGCTGAGGATCCTTACACCCCGCTGACCGGGCGGGCTGATTTGGAAGAACTCTACGGAACCGCATTTTTGAGGGCAATTGATCGAGCCCTGGAAGTCAAGATAGAGGACCGCTGGCAGAGTGCAGCAGCCTGGCGTATTGCCATCGGCGAAGGCGTGCTGAATCAGAAGACGGAGAAGAAGAAGGAACCGGTACGCGTCTCTTCCCTCGTTCCCCTGGCTCTGCTGGCCATTCTTGGCGGCATAAGCTTCTGGGCTCTCTGGGAACGACGAGCCGCCATTCAGGCTTACGACAACAGTGCGCGCTTCACGGAGAAACTCCTCTACGACTTCAACCAGGAGATCACCGATATACCGGCTTCCACTCGTCTGCAGGGAATCCTCGGTGACCACCTTAACAACTACCTCAACAACATGGGGCGTCCACCCGGCGGACGGGATGAGAAACTTACCCTATCCCTGGCGGCTGCCTGGAGAAACCTCGGAGTACTGCGTCTTCAGCAGGGCAAACTCAAGGAGGCTGACATCGGTCTGGCGCGAGCAGAGAAGTACTTCCGCGCTCTCTGTGAACAACAGGAAAACCAACCAAGCTACCTTTACGATTTGGCAGGAGTCTTGCTCAACCGTGTGGAAGTGGCTCGCGGACGCAACCGCGCCGATGAACAGGAGCGACAGCTCAGCGAAGCGAAAGATATTCTGAAACGTCTTTGCCGGGAAACCCCCGACAACCCTGAATTCCGCTGTGCACTCGGCGAGGCTCTGGGAGAAGAGGCGCTGCTCACCGGCGCCATGGGCGACGAGAAGCTGCATGACAAAACCCTGCGTGATATGCTCGTGCTCTACCGCGACTTGCTCACTTCCTTTTCCGACCACGTAAAAGCCCGGCAGGGACTTGGCTATGCACTTATTTACAATGCAGAAACTGATATCAAGCATAAGGATTTTCAAAAGGCGGAAAAACGGTTAGATGAAGCCCGCACGGTCTTTTCTGCGCTCACGCGCGAACATCCATACCGCCTTTCCTTCAAGAAAGGGCTCTCACAAACCCTCTTCACTCTGGCTAATCTTCACACCCTGGCTGCCGACACCGCCACAGATCCCGCCGAGAAAAAACGACAGGATAACCTCGCTCTGGAGGCTTACCGCCGACATAACGAACTGGTCAGTTACCTGGAGACTCAGGACGAAAAGAAGACGGAGTATCCGTACATGATCTGCCGGGCACTGTCCAACATGGTTACCATCCTGCTGCGCAACGATCAACCCAACCTTGCAGAATCCTATTGCCGCACCATCATGAGAAAGGTCGAGGAATTACGCCTCACTGCGCCGGAGAATATGGATTTTGCCATGCTTGAATCTGCCGCCTGGCGTGGTATGGCGCTAGCCCACAGCTACAACGGAAAAGACAAGGAGCAGGCAAACGCCGATTTCGCCCGCTATAGACGCCTGGCAGAACAGCTTCTCAACCAGAGCCCGAACAACACCGCCCTGCAGTTCCTCTATGCCAGCGCTCTCGCTGAATCTGCGGATTTTGATCGCAAAGAGGGCAACGTCGATCGTGCTGCGCGATGGTACGCACGTGCGCAAGATTTGCTTCTCAAACTCGTGCAGACATCACCACAGCACACCGATTATGCAACTTTGCTGCGAAAAGTGCAGGAAGACCTCTCGGCGATACTGAAGAAAAGGTAATTGAATGAACAGCCCTTCCGATTACTGAGCGTCATATTCCGGAAAACAACCGATCTTTACTCCCCTTTTCCCTGCTTCGCAGTATTTTCTCAGGACGAAAGAGGAAAATAACAAGAATCGACGAATTTTTCTTGCCAAACGGAAAAAGGCGTATATAATCGCCCCACCATGACCCGTAAAGGTGGTATCAATAAAACACGTAAGGCCGTGGCCAAGCGTTTTAAGGTTACCGGCTCGGGCAAGGTTCTGCGCCGCAAGCAGGGCAAACGCCACATCTTGCAGAAGAAATCCAGCAAGCGCAAACGCGCCCTGGGCAAACCCGCTCTCGTGGACGATACGCAGGTGTGGGCAGTAAAGCAGAACATGCCCTTCGCCTAAGACCGATGGAACGCCGCGCTTCGGCTGAAACATCTGTCCGTTTCTCGGATAGCCTTCGTGCAGCCTTCCTCCCATTCCGGAGGAGCAACGAGCGAGACTGCAGGGAGGTGAGGAAGAACAGCTCGTTACCTCACAGACAATAATTCGTTAACTTATGGCACGTGCTACAAATGGGCCGTCCTCTCGCGCCCGCAGAAAGCGTATCCTTCAACGCGCAAAGGGGTTCCGCGGTTTCCGCAGTAAACTCTTCCGTTATGCCAAGGATGCCGTTTACAAAGCGTGGCAGTATGAATATCGCGATCGCAAGAGACGGAAGGGACAATTCCGCCGCCTCTGGACTTCTCGTATCTCTGCTGCTGCGAGGCAGCAGGGTCTCACCTACTCCCGCTTCATAGAGGGGTTAAAAGCCGCCCGCGTTGAATTGGACCGCAAATCCCTCTCCGAACTGGCCATTGCCAACCCGGAGGCCTTCAAAGCGGTGGTGGACCTCGCTAAGAAAGCGCTTGAAGGCAAACAAGGAGCTGCTCTTTGAATGCCGATTCAAAAGGGTAGGCGTTTTTCACAAACAACTTGAAAAAACGAGCAGGGCTTCCCGCGATAGAGCGAGAGGCCCTGCTTTTTTGCAGTCGCACAGAAAGGATCAATGCCCCAACGGGTCAAAGGAAGAGACACCTTTCCGCACGGCGTTCTTTCATAGGATGCTCAAAGGCAGGTCGGGTCAAGCCTTGAGCTCACTGCCCAGCTCGATGATGGAATACTCCCCCTCGTGCAGGCGATAAACAATCTGCAGCACATTGCGCCGCGCATTCCGATAGAGCACAAACGGACGTCCGGAAATCTCAAGCTCCATAATGGCATCCTCCTTGTACATCGTCTTGAGCTCATAGCCCTCACGAGTAATCCGCACCGGTTTCGGATCCTCCGGGGCATCAATATCTACGTCGTAATCCAATACATCCTCCTCGTACACCTTTTCCTCAAGTTTTCGGATGCTCTGGGAACGATGCGGGCGGAAGTGTTTCATGAGACGTGTCTTGTGTTTGCGCATGCGACGCATGATCTTGGTGACGGTCTCATCAATAGCTGCGTAAAGATCAGCTCCTGTCGTTGATGCCTGAATGGTAATATGGTCTGCACAGAACAAAACGATCTCCGCCACGTGGCGATCTTTCTGCACATCCACAATCACCCGGGCCTCCACAATACGCGGGTAATCAATATGGATCGCCTGGATTTTCTTCTCGGCAAAATCACGAATAGCATCCGTCACTTCAATATGCCTACCGGTCACTACAATGTTAGTCTCGTTTTTTGTTGCCATCGTTTCGGTATGGGTTCTACGTGTTATCTGAAAATAGGGAGGCAAAACTCGATAAATGCCCTGCTCCCCCACCGGCGCATCTTATCCCCCGAACGCGGCTTTTGCAACAAAAAAAAAGTGAGATGCACGAAGCAAATAAACATGACGTAAAAAAGGCGCAAAATAACGCAAATTAGCTTGCCACCAGGGTGTGTATGAGCTAGAATAGCGCGGCTTTCTTTCGCTCGGTAGCTCACAGGCGCCCGCTTAACTACCGCAGGATGGGCCTCAGAGAAAGAAAGCTTTTATCTCATTCTAACCCAAACAAACTCATGAGCAACCCTGAACTTGAGGCCCTCATTGCCTCCAAGCTCCCGTCATTCCGCAAGGGGGATATCGTGAATGGCACTATTGTTGAAATACGTCCCCAGGTCGTCCTCGTCGATATAGGCTACAAATCTGAGGGAGTCATCCCCATTTCCGAATTCGAGGACGAAGAGATCGAGGTGGGAGATCAAATTGAAGTGCTCCTTGAAACTCTTGAAAACGAAGACGGTCACGTCGTTCTCTCCAAAGAAAAAGCCGCCCACAAACAGAACTGGGACAAGATTGTCGCTGTGTTCAGGGAAGGAGGCCTGGTCAAAGGCAAGATCAAGAGCGTCGTAAAGGGCGGTCTTATGGTGAACGTGGGGGTGGAGGCTTTCCTGCCCGGCTCCCAGGTGGATATCATCCCTCCGAAGGATCTCAACGAGTATGTCGGCAACACCTATGAATTCAAAATCGTCAAGGTGAATGATGAACGCAAGAACATCGTCCTCTCCCGCCGCGAAGTGATCGAGGCGGAGCGCAGCGAACAGCGTCAACGCTTCCTGGAAACCGTCAAGGTGGGCGACAAGGTGACGGGCTTCGTCAAAAACCTTACGGACTTCGGCGCCTTTGTCGATCTTTCGGGCATGGATGGCCTGTTGCACATCACAGATATGAGCTGGGGGCGTGTAAATCACCCCTCAGAGCTCCTGCACATCGGTCAGGAACTCACCGTGCTGATTCTGGATGTCGACCGCGAGAAGGAGCGTGTCTCCCTCGGGCTCAAGCAGCTCTCGGATAACCCCTGGGCGGATATCGAGAAGAAGTACCCCATCGGTTCGCATGTCAAGGGCCGCATCACCAAGCTGCTGGCTTACGGCGCTTTCGTGGAGCTGGAGCGCGGTGTGGAGGGGCTGGTGCATGTCTCCGAACTCTCCTGGGTCAAGCGCATCACCCGCCCGAGCGACGTGCTCTCCCTGGATCAGGAAATCGAAGCGGTCGTCCTCAACATCTCCGTGGACGAACAGAAAATTTCTCTGGGTGTCCGTCAGCTCGAAGAAAACCCGTGGGATGCCATCGAGGCGCGTTTCCCGGTGGGCACAGTTATCTCCGGCGCTGTGCGCAATCTCACGCCCTATGGCGCCTTTGTGGCTCTGGAGGAGGGAATCGATGGCATGATCCACGTGTCGGATATGAGTTGGACGCGCAAGATCAACCATCCCTCGGAAGTGCTCAAGAAGGGGGACGTCGTCGAAGCACGCGTGCTGAATATCGACAAGGAGAACCAGCGTGTTTCCCTCGGCATCAAGCAGCTTGAAGAAGATCCGTGGGAAACCATCGACGATCGCTTTAAGGTGGGTGATCTCGTCTCCGGACAAGTGGCCAAGATTGCTTCCTTCGGCGCCTTTGTCAACCTGGATGGCGATATCGATGGCCTCATCCATATCTCCCAGCTTTCGGAGGACCACGTGGAACGCGTCAAGGATGTCATCAAGGTGGGCGATGAAGTGCAGGCTCGCGTGATCAAGGTCGACAAGGTGGAACGCCGCATAGGCCTTTCCATCAAGGCAGTGAACTACAATGCCGAACAGCTCCGACGCGAAACCGTGGCTTTCGAAACCGTGCGTGCCGGCGATATGGTGGGTCTGGAGCAGGCCTTCAATCTGGCCTCCCTGCAAGCAGAGGAGTGGAGCCCTTCAGAAGAGGGCGAAAAGAAGTAACTGCCTGCCCGGGCACAATAAACCTTCTTGCAAACCGCCGCAGATTTCCCTGCGGCGGTTTTTTTATGGGACGGAATCCGGCAAAGCAAATGATGCAGAAAAAACAGGAAAGATGATTTTATGCACAAAAGAGCAAAAGATACTTGCAAGGAGGCGCAGAATATGCTAGAAGGAAGCTGCTATGAAAAAAATTCTTTCTCTGGTGACCCTGTTGGGCATGATGGTCGGCACGGCCTCCGCAGCGCCCTATTACATGCCGCAGCCTTCCGGTGGTTCGTTAACGCCCTATGACTGGCAGCCGGTCTATTCCATTGAGGGCGTTTATAGCTTTGTGGACGGAGATTCCCTGCCGGACACCTACGGAGCGCGCCTCAACTTCAGCCTCTACAACAACGCCGTGAGCTCCGTGCGCCACCAGTTTTCCATCAACGCCGGCTACGAGAGCGGCAGCGACACGTTCACGGAGGAAGGCTTCAGATTCAAGACTGAGCTCAGCCGCATTCCCATCACCCTGGGCTATGATGCCAACATCGTCCTCACAGACCATGTTATGCTCGATCTCGGTGCCAAAGCCGGTTATGCTTTTGGAGAAATCGAAGGCAACGACCTCGGATCGATAAGCGACACCATTGGCGGCTTCACGTTCTCCCTGGGCGCCGGCATCAAGATCCAATGCTCGGAGTCCATCTACGTCAAGGCCGGTTATGAGTTCAGCCGCACGTTCTATGGAAGAGCTATCGATGATGAGTTCAATGCAAACTACGGTCAGCACAGCATCGTGATCGGCGTGGGCGCTCTCTTCTGATACCCCGGAATACCATTTTCCAAACGAGCGACCGCCCGAATCTCTCCGTGATTCCGGGCGGTCGTTTTCTTCGCGGTGTGCGCACCGGGCGGCGGGGAATTCCCATGCTTCGCACCGCATCCTTCGTTCTTGCCTCGTCGCCTCCTCAAAGCAAACGCATTTCTTTTTGGCTTCTCTCTGGCTTGACATTTCAGCCTCCAACAGGTAGAGTTTCTACCATCAACACACGCTTATTGCCATGGAACCTTACAGCATGAAAAATCCCTTTCCCGCCACGGTGCGTACCGTACGGCACATCACGAAACCGGGCAGTGCCAAAGAGACAATCCACGTCGATTTCTCTCTCGAAGGCTCCGGTCTTGAATACACCACCGGCGATGCCCTCGGGGTGTTTCCCCGGAATGATGAACAACTCGTGGATGCTCTCATCAACGCTCTGGAGCTGCGACCAGACGAAGTAATACCCCTCCCCGACGGTTCGCAGACTTCTTTACGCAAAGCTCTCATCGACACTTGCGATATCACCGCGTTAAAGAAAGGAGCTCTCACCAAGTGGAACGCCGTGGCGCAAAGCGCGAAACTTACCTCCCTGCTGGAAGATAAAGAAGCGCTCAAGGCGTATTGCTGCGGGCGCGACTGGCTGGATGTGGCAAACGACCCGGAAACTACCGCACATTTCGCAAGTGCAGCGGATTTTGTGGCGATCCTGCCGAAACTCACTCCTCGCCTCTACTCCATCGCCTCCAGTCCGGATGCCGTGCCGGGCCAGGTAAGCCTCTGCGTCGGCGCTGTGCGTTATGAGAGCCTGGGGCGCGCCCGTAAAGGGGTATGCTCCACTTTCCTGGCGGACCGCATTAAGCCGGGGGACAAGGTATGTGTATTTGTGCACAGCAACAAGAATTTCCGCCTGCCGGAAGACGGCGCAACTCCGATTATCATGGTCGGTCCCGGCACCGGAATTGCCCCCTTCCGCGCTTTCTGGCAGCAGAGAATTGCCGACCATGCTACCGGCCCCATGTGGCTCTTCTTCGGCAACCCGTACAAAGCGACAGACGGCTGCTACGAGGATGAACTCGAACCTCTCATCGCCAACGGCGCGCTGAAATACTCCGTCGCGTGGAGTCGCGACCAGGATCACAAGATCTATGTTCAGCATCTGATGGATGCCGCCGGCGCAGAAATCTGGCAATGGTTGGAGAAGGGAGCCGCCGTCTACATGTGCGGCGATGCCAACCGCATGGCCAGAGACGTCGAGCAGACTCTGCTCGCCATCATCGCTCGGGAAGGCAAGATGGACGCGCAACAAGCCGCCGACTACCTCGCCGCAATGAAAAACCAAAGACGCTACCAGAAGGACGTCTATTAAAAACATTCCTTCCTCTCAGCACGACCGGCTGCAGAGCATTCATCAGGACCTTTTCATCAGAGCTTATGAGTCCCCGTTGCCGGCAGACTCATGTGATGGTCGTCTGTCCCGGAGCAAACGCAGCAAAACGAAGCACGAAATATTGAGCAAGAGGGACAAAGGCTCGGAAACTGCGGAGCGAAAGCTGAGGTGGTGGACCAAAACGCAAGTGTCGATTAGCTAGAAAGCCTTGTGGTCATGCAGAGCTGTATCTCCGGCTTAGCTCCTCACAGACCTCTCCAACTACCCACCCGCTGTGTTTCAAAAAGCGGCTACGCTAAAGCCCCGCAAATCCGCGCAACAGCACGCTAGTTCAATTCCCTTTGCCTTTGCTCCCGCCGATGCGGTCATTTGCCGCACCGACGGGAGTTTTCATGACTACTCAGAACCGTACAAAATCAGAAGTTGAAGCGCAGCCCCACACTGCCCGAAAACTCGCTCGAGTCCCCTCGCAGCGTCGCATTCGCACCGCCTATCACGGA
>CANRLM010000061.1 GCA_947631435.1 uncultured Akkermansia sp. | reverse complement strand
AGGCATCAAGCTTTCAGGAAATTCTCTTTTCCCGTTTTTGGCGACCCTTCGGTGACTTTATTTTTGAGGCAATGCGCAGCTTTTGCTACCATGCTTTTCTCGCTTGAATCGTTGCTGGGTTCCCGTTAGAATACCCACCATGAACATCCCGAAGTTAGGCAAGCTGGAGGAAATAAAGAATCTGCGCGAGGTGTGGACGCATGAGGCACGCGAGTTCACAACGTGGTTGGCTCAAGAGGAGAATATGGCTCTGCTTGGGGAGGCGTTGGATATCGACATTGCAGTGGAGGAGCAGGAAGCATCCGTGGGCGATTTCCGGGCGGACATTGTTGCCACCGAGGCGGGAAGCGGGCGGCGGATTGTCGTTGAAAATCAACTGGAGGATACGAATCATGATCACCTGGGCAAGATCATCACCTACGCTTCCGGGAGAGATGCGGAGATTATCGTTTGGGTGGTGCGGCGCGCGCGAGAGGAACATCGCTCCGCCATCGAGTGGTTGAACAACCACACGGATGAGAACATCGGATTTTTCCTTTGCGAGGTAAAGCTCTACCGCATCGGAGACTCCGCCATTGCTCCGAAGTTTGAGGTCGTCGAGAAGCCGAATGGTTGGATCAAAGAGCAGAGACGGACTGAAACCACAAGTACCACCGGTCAACTCTACCTCGATTTCTGGACTGCGTTTAAGGAGACAGCTCAAGAAAATGCCGAGTTTAGTAAGGTTTTCCGCCTGCAAAAACCGCTGCCTCGTACAGGGTATGGAATGCATATTGGGGTCGGTACAAGCAGTATAGTGTGTTGTCTCAGCACCATGAAAAAGTATGTGAAGATCATGGTGTATGTGGATGGTAATCGGGAGTTATACGAACGACTGAAGTCTCACAGCAAGGAGATTGACCGTGAAATGGGGGAAGCATTTTCGTGGTATGAAATGAGCAGGGATGGAAGAGCGGAACTCGTGTTGCCTGGGGCTGACCCGGCGGACAGGGAACGCTGGCAGGAGTATTTTGCCTGGCTGATGGAGAAGGCTCTGCGGCTGCGCGCGGCGGTGTTGAAGTGTGTGAATGGTGGAATTTCTGCCAGAAGGAGTGATTAGCGCATTTAGAATGCGCGTGGCTTTGGCTCATCTTGCTCACAATGAAGTGAGTGGCAAACACCAATTGAACGCCTGTTTCTGCCGGAGGTGCTGACCATGTTATGCAAGTCTCCGTGAAAAGAATTTTTCTGACTGGTAGCTTGACATGCGTATTCTGAAAGCTTTATACTCCGCCTTGTCCGGATGGACAGCGATCCTATGAAAAAGACGGCTTTGACATTATTGGCGTGTGCCGCGCTCGGCATCGCATACGGACAGGAAGAGCAGAAGAAGAGCGGATTTGGTCTTGAGGTGAACGCCGCCTACAACTTCGCGCTGAGAGATCTTTCAGAAGGTAGTGAAGAGGTGCCTGCCTATTCGGTGGATACGTATGGGGTGGATTTGACCGCCTTCTACGCTTTCAACAAGCATCATGCCGTGAATATCCGCTTTGGTTACACAACGGGCGATGATGCTAATACGGTGTATTATGACGGATATATGAACGGCGATTATTTTGTTGTCCCGGCTAATGTAAAAGCTGAGTTGGAAAATATCTACATCATGCCCGGGTATCGCCTGACGATGCCTCTGACCGATTCCCTGAATTTCTTCGGGGGCGCCAATGTCGGTGTTGCTCAGACGAAGGGTAAGCTGGAGGCAAGTGCTTATGGGAAGACATTGAGCGAGAGCAAGGACAAATGGGGATTCGCGTGGAGCGCGGAAATTGGCGTGGCGCAGGAGGTAACGAGCACCAGCTCCGTAACTGTTGCCCTACAAATGCAGGGATTATACGGACGTCCGACGTTTGATCGGGTGCTTGTGGGAAGATCTAGTTCCCAGCTCTACCTCGGCGTGCGACTGGGTTACAGCTGCCAGTTCTGATGGTCTTAAAACGGTGATCACAAAGCAGGCGGGGTTTCGTGAAGCCTCGCCTGCTTTTTTTCGGGATGCGATGATGATATGCTGTTTGAGGGAGGCATTAATCGTTCGCAGATAGAAGCGTCCGAAAAGCCCCCTTCTTTTCCCGGATTATTGGCTCTCCCTGAGGTAGGGAGCGGAGATTTTATAGACGGCAGGAAGGACGAGGAGGTTGAGGATGGTGGCGCTGATGAGGCCTCCGAGCTGAACAACGGCGAGGGGGGCGAGAAGTTCACCTCCGGGTTGGTTCCCTGCAAAGACGAGGGGGAGAAGGCCGAGGATGGTGGTGAGAGACGTCATCATGATAGGCACCACCCGCTCAAGGGAGCCGATGCGGATAGCCGTCTCAGGCGCATTGCCCTCCCTTTCCAGCGAGCGGTAACGGTTCAGCAGGATAAGCCCGGAGCGGATGGCAAAGCCGATCACCGTCACAAAGCCGACGAGAGAACTCACGGAGAGGATGGGTGGGATGTAGGCGGAGCCGTGCAGAAGCGAGGAAAGGGTATCCGGCGAGGCGAGAAACACTGCCGCAATGCCGCCCACGAGACAGAGCGGAATGTTGATGAGAGTGATGAGCGCGCGGCGCATGCCTCCCAATGAACCGGCCAGAAGCATCACGATGAGCACGCAGACGATACCGCCGACGATGAGCAGCCGCATCTGGGCTTGCTCGCGGCTCTTGATGGTGCCGGAGTAATCCACACTACAGCCGAGTTCATGCATGGCGGGTTCAAGCTTCTCGCGGCAGGCGCGTGCCAAGTCGCCCGTGTTGGAGTTCGGCGAGGGGTTGCAGGAGATCATTGCCTTTCGCAGGGAATTATCACGCAGAATGAGGTTGGTGACCTCCTCGCGGTACACCTGCGCAGCATCGCCGAGGCGGAGGGCACGTCCGCCGGGGGCGACGAGTTGCAGATTGCGAATGTCGTCCACACTGCGGCGTAAAGCGGGGTCAAGGCGCAGCACGACATTCCAGTGGTCGAGATTGCGGGTGATAGAGCCGACGACGAGCCCATTCAGCGCGGCAGAGACCTGCTGCGCGGCGTCGGCCATGGAGAGACCGTAGGCAGCAAGCGCCTCGCGGTTGTAATTGATGCGGACGGAGTCCACGAGCACCTCGCGATTCGCGCGGGCATCCGCTACCTCCGGCATGGAAGAGAGAATCTGTGCGGCGCGTTCAGCCGCCTTGCGGATTTGCTCCAGTTCTGTGCCGTAGATGTTGATGGCTATTTCGGAGTTCGAGCCCGAGAGAGCCGAGCTGATGCGGTGGGCGAGAGGAAAGCCAATCATGCCGCCGGCGCCCGGAATGCCGTGGATCACGCGGCGGATATCCCTTTGCAGCGTCTCCTGGTCGTGGGAGAGGTCCACGCGCACCAACAGCTCAGAGGCGCTCACAGGCTCGGCATGCTCATCATTCTCCGCGCGTCCCGTTCGCTGCGCCACGCTTTTGACACCGGGAATTTTCCCCAGCTCAACCATCACGCGGTCCGAGATTCGCTGCGTCTCCGCCAGCGAGGTGCCCGGCACGGTATTCACAAAGACCGTGTAGCAGTCTTCATTGAAGGGGGGCAGGAAACTTGTGCCGAAGGTGGAGGCAAGCCAGAGGGCGGCAATGGTCAACAGCATGAGGCAACCGACGACGGTGCGGGGGAAGCGCAGGCAAAACTCCAGAACAGGTCGGTAGAGGCGCTTCATGAGACGGACGGTTTGAGATTCCCCGCCTTTTTGTCGCAAGGGCTTAAACCAAAGCGTACAGAGAGCGGGAACAAGAGTGAGCGCCACCAGAAGGGAAACCGCCATCGCCAGCATATACGAAATGCCGAGGGGACGGTAGAACTGCCCCTCCAGCCCGCTCAGGAAGAGCAGGGGGGCAAAGACAAGCAGAATGATGACGGAGGAATAAGTGATGGAATTGATGATTTCCCCCTTGCTTTGCATCAGTACCTCAAAGCGCGATTTCTGCTGCTCAGGGGGCAGGGCGGCATTCGCATTCAGGCTCCGCCACGCGATTTCCACGAAAATGATGGCGTTGTCAACCACATCGCCCACAGCCACGGCCAGGCCGCCGAGCGTCATGATATTGACCGCCAGATCAAATGCGGGGAAGCACGCCATGCCGAGCAGCACGGACAGGGGCATGGTGAGCAGGGTGATGATGGCCGTGCGTAAGTTGAGCAGGGTAAGCAGGATGACCAGCATGACTACCCCGGCTGCAATGAGAAGCGTGCGCTTCCCGTTCTCCATGGAAAGCGTGATGAAATCCGCCTGCCGGTATGCATCCGCATGCAGTTGCATGTCCTTCGGCAGCTCGCTCTTGCGAAATTGTTCCAGCGTTGCTTCCAATTCCTCGGTGAGTTTGAGCGTGTTGGCTCCCGGTGCCTTCTGGACGGAGAGGATGACGGCCTGCTGCCCATTGAAACCGGCGTTGCCGCGGCGCGGGGCTCCTTCGACCACAACCCTGGCCACATCCTCCACGCGCAGTGTGCTGTCTGCGCGTCCCGGGATGGGAGTGCGCGCCAGGTGATCCGGCGTCATGGTTCGCGAATCTTGCTGCACCGGGAGTTCCTGCCCCGAGACATCTTCCAGGTATCCTGCCGGGGCCGTGCTGCCGGCGGATTCCAGGGCATTGCGCAAATCGTCAAGCATCGTGCCGGATTGGCGCATCCTCTCGGGGTCATAAAGAACCTGAAACTCCGGGAGGCGTCCGCCCAGCACCGTAACTTGCCCCACTCCCGGGATGGCGAGCAGTCGATTGCGCAGGCGGTACTCTGCAACGCGCCGCATCTCCAGTGCACCAGCATCCCCGGTGATGGCAATGAGCATAATTTCCCCGGTCACGGAAACGATCGGAGCGATTTCTGTCTCTGCCTGGGGAGGAAGAGAGCTTCGCACCACGGCAAGCCGTTCAGAGACGATCTGCCGTGCGCGGTACACATCCGTGTTCCAGTCAAAGTCCACCCACACGAAAGAAAGTCCCGCGCCGGAAGAAGAGCGCACCTCCTTTACACCCGTAGTGCCACGCAGGGCAGATTCCAGCGGGATGGAAATGTACTGCTCCACTTCCTCCGCGCTCAAGCCTCCGGCCTCCGTTTGAATTGTGACGCGCGGAACCTTCAACTCCGGAAATACATCCACAGGAAGCCGCCATACAACCAGCGCGCTGCATACGGCTAGGACGAGAGCCAGAAGAAGGACGGTCAATCTATTGCGCAGGCAGAAGGAGACGAGGAAATTCATGGCTCAATGCTCGTGTTCGTGGTCATGCTCATGCTCATGCTCATGCTCATGTGCGTCCCCGGATTCGCCCTCTTCGTGTTCGTCGTGCTCATCCGTTTCGTGGAATTTGCCATCGGCGTGGAAGTGCCCCACCTTTTTGAGCCCCGTTGCCGAGGGGATGCTGTACTTGAGTTCATAGCCGCCCTTGACGACGATTTTCTGCCCCGGCTTCAGACCTGCGACGGAAACCATCCCGGCATGGCTCTCCCCGGCGTGCACCTTCACCATAGCGTATTTCCCTTCCTTCAACTCGATGAAAACCACATCATCCGTCCCCACGCGCACGAGGGCAGATTCCGGGATGCTCACCATGCCCGGCTCTGCGGGAGAGTTGTACAGATCGATGCGGCAGAGTTGCCCGGCGCGCGCTTCCTGCGGCAGGGCGGACGGGGTAAAGTAGAGGTTTCGCGTCTGGGTGTCGGCATTCACCTGGTCGGAGAGTCGCCACGTGCCTGTAAGCTGGACATTCTCGCGCCCTATGGGCAGGAAGGCTCGTACATCCGCGATGCGCGGAGTGTCGGCTGCGTAGAGGGAGCCGACAATTTCCATGGCAGCGGGATCGCTCATGGTGATGACCGGCGCTCCCTGTTCTCCCCAGCTATTCTGGGTGGCGGCGATGTTGTTGACGATGCCGTCGGATTGCGCCCGGATGAGGAGGACGGGGAGATCGTTCTCCGTAGTTTGCTCGGCATCCGGCGCGAGAGAGCGAAGTCGTGTCTGCGCGATGGAAAGCTCCCGTTCAGCGCGGGCGTTTTCTGCTAATTTGAAAGTGAGTTGCGCTTCCAATTCGCTGTTTTTTGCCCCGGCTTCAGAAAGTTTCAGGATACGTTCTCTCAGGGCGGAAAGTTCCGTTTTGCAGCGTTTCAGATCCGCCTCTGCCCCTTCTACTGCAGCCGCCTGGTCCGTATAGACCGGTGAAGTAAGCTTGTAGAGCACATCCCCCTTTTTCACGGCTTGCGCGCTCTTCACCATGAGGTGAATTCTGCCGCTGCACGGGAGGGAATACGTCTGCATGGCGTGTGCCGGTGCCGTGAGGTAGCCATAGAGGGAACGTGAGAGCGCCAGAGTGGTTGCGGGGATGGTCTCCACTTGCAGGTTCACAATGTAGCGGGAGTATGAATCCACCTCCACTATTTTTGCCTCGGCAGCGTGATTGTGCCCACTCGGCGCCGGTTCCGACGTCTGCCCGGGGGAAGACGAGGCGAGGGGGAAAAAGGGAATCAGCAGGGAAAGGCAACTGTGCGCTGGTTTCATTGAGGAAAAGGTGAATATGCGGTTACTCATTTTTTGCGTCATTTTGCCGGATTTCCACGCGGCGGATCTTGCCGCTGATGGTTTTGGGAAGCTCATCGACAAATTCCACGATGCGGGGGTACTTGTACGGAGCCGTTTCGCGCTTGACGTGCTGCTGGAGTTCCTTGACGAGCGCCTCCCCCGCCTTGTCCTTCCATTCTTTGCCGAGAACCACGGTGGCTTTCACCACCATGCCGCGTATGTCGTCCGGAACACCCGTGATGGCGCACTCGACCACGGCAGGATGGGTCATCAGCGCGCTCTCCACCTCGAAAGGACCGATGCGGTAGCCACTGGATTTGATGATGTCGTCCATGCGCCCCACGAACCAGTAGTAGCCGTCCTCGTCGCGCCACGCCATGTCGCCCGTGTGGTAGATCCCGTCATGCCAGGCCCGGTGGGTCAGGTCGGGGTCGCGGTAGTATTCCTTGAACAGGCCGATCGGCTTCCCTGCGCCCGCGCGAACGACAATCTCCCCCCTTTCTCCGTCCTCGCAGGGGGTGCCGTCCGGGCGCAGCAGGTCAATGTCGTATTGCGCGTTGGGGATGCCCATGGAGCCGGGTTTGGGCTGCATCCAGGGGAAGGTTCCCAGCGTCATGGTGGTTTCCGTTTGCCCGAATCCCTCCATCATGCTGATGCCCGTCTTTTCTTTGAATTTTTCGAAGACGGCGGGATTGAGAGCTTCGCCGGCGGTCGTGCAGTATTCGAGGCTTGAGAGGTCGTACTTCGACAAATCCTCGCGAATCATGAAGCGATAGATGGTCGGTGGCGCGCAGAAACTCGTCACTTTGTACTTCTCAATCTGCCGCAGCAGGGTGTCGGCGTTAAATTTTTCATGGTCGAACACGAACACGGTTGCCCCGGCGAACCATTGCCCGTAGAATTTGCCCCAGACGGCTTTGCCCCAGCCGGTATCCGCCACAGTGAGGTGCAGGGATCCCTCGTGCAAATTGTGCCAGAAGACGCCCGTGGTCAGGTGTCCGAGGGCGTAGAGGTAGTCGTGGGCCACCATGTTCGGTTCGCCGCTCGTTCCGCTGGTGAAATACATCAGCATGGTGTCGTCGTTGCTGTTCACAAAATCCGGCTTCACGAACCCGGGAGCCTTGCGCCATTCTGATTGCCAGTCGCGGAATCCGGGGGGGATGGGCTTGCCGTGGTCGGTAATGGTGATGTAGTGCTCCACCGTCGGGCTCTCAGCCCGTGCCTCCTGAATCTGCTGCACCACGTAGGGATCATCCACACAGATGATGGCCTTCACCGAGGCCCGCGTGTTGCGGTACACGATATCGTGTTTGGTGAGCATATGGGTAGCGGGGATTACGACAGCGCCGATTTTATGCAGCGCCAGCATCACCACCCACCACTCGTAGCGGCGCTTCAGAATGATCATCACGGGATCGCCCTTGCCGATGCCGAGCGACATCAGGTAACCGGCGGCCTGGTCGGTTTGTTCCTTCAATGCGCTGAATGTCGTGCGGATCTCTTCTCCCTGGTCATTGCTCCAGAGGAGAGCAAGTTTCTTCGGGGCTTCCTCAGCCCATGCGTCCATGACGTCATAGGCAAAGTTGAAGTTTTCCGGGATGATGAACTCGAGATGCCGGTTGTAATCTTCCACAGACTCAAAGCTGGTCTGCTTTAAAAATCGTTCGATCATACCTTTGGTTCGGTGTTGGTTTCACGTTTACTCGACAGAGAAGGTGAGAATTTTTGCCGCCTTATCTCCGATGGCAAGCATGCCGTGTGGCTTGGTTGCGTCGAAATAGATGCTGTCGCCCTCGTCCAGCTCAATCGTCTTATTGCCGATGTAAAAGTTCATTTTCCCCTCGAGGACATAGTTGAACTCCTGCCCGGCGTGCGAGCTCTTGTAGATGATGCGGGCCGTCGGTTTTGGCTCCACAGTGACGAGAAAGACGTCCGCTTTGTGGTTTCTGAAACCGCTCACGAGACTGCTGTAGTTGTAGGCGTTTGGTCGCTTCACTGATACGCCTTGCCCCTTGCGCACGACAGAGTACGAATTCATGTGCGGGGTCTCGGCGAACATCAGTTCTTCCGCAGACATACCGTACTTGTGGGCAATCTTCATCAGATTGGAGATGGTGATGTCCAATTCGCCTTTTTCAATCTTTGCGTATTTTTCCACGTCGATGCCGATTATCTCAGCGATCTCGTTCATTGGGACATCAAGCACGTCGCGAAGACCACGCAGGCGTTCGCCCAGTTGTTTTAATTCTTCGTCCATGGTATTGGTGATTAGTGATTAAAAGATTCAGGGCGTTTTAGATCCCAGGGAGAGCCGACGCGGAGGAAAAGCAGGGCGGTGCGTACTTCCAGCAGCTGTGCGAGACAATCCAGATAGGCGAGACGGCTCGTGTAAGTTTCGTGCCTCGTGGCGGCCAGAATAGTCAGATCGACTTCCCCGAGTGAATAGAGCTTTTCCTGGCTTTCCGCACTCTGCTGCAGGTTCAGCAGTCGTTCATGAACGGCGCGGCAATGCTCGGTGAGCAGCTTTTGACGCGCCGAGAGTGCATGCGCCTCCTGCAGCAGCTCTCGCCACTGTCGGATGGCACTCACCCCGGCTAACTGGCGCCCGCCGGCCGCGCGTACGATTGCCTCGCGGTTCCGGTTCCAGAGGGGCAGGGTAAAACCGACTGAGAAGGTAAGCTTTTTGTCGCCGTCCTCTCGCGTGTATCCCGGGGAAAGCTCGAGATTGGGGTACTGCTTGCGGATTTCCATGCGCAGCTCCTCCTCACTCGCTTTGTGCGCCGCGAGAGCCGCGCAGATTCGCGGGTGCCGCAGCAGTTCATCTTCACTCGGCATCGGCACGGGGGCGGGAGGTGCGGCCGGCAGTTCCCCGCCGATTTCGATTTCGCCGACAGCCGGGTGCAGCCCCAGCATCGAGATGAGCTCCAGGTGCCGCTGTTGGTGATTCGTTTCCTCCTCCTGCCGTTCTTTGACGACGGAGATGGAGCGCTGCTCCGCTTCATAGAGATCGGCGGGGGTGATTTCGCCCATCCCCTGCAGGCGCCTGAGGCTTTCCAGCTCTGCCGTCGCCATTTTCTCCCTCTCCCTCATGATGGTCAGTTTGGCGTGTGAGGTGCGGATGAGATTTGCCAGGGTGTCAAGCCGCACGAGGTAGTCCAGTTCCATAGCGCCAAGCTCCTGCAAATCTTTGACACTGTACAATTCGGCCACCCGCCTGGCAAGACGCGGCACGCCGGTTACCGGCAGACTCAGTGTGGGAGCTACAGAGAAGTTGTACAGACGCTCGGTAATGTCCCTCTCGCCGCCCAGCTCAAGTCCCGGGTCTTCCCACAATCCCGCATAGCGCGCCGCTTTCCGCTTGTTGAGCCAGCCGAGCCTGGCTTCCGTCAGCTGCGGATTAAAAAGAAGTCCGATGAGCCGCATGCGTCGCTGTTCGAGCACACATCCCCTCGGCAGCACCTCCTGCGAGATCGTCAGCCACTGCTCTGTATCCCGCCGCAGGTCTATCGTTTGCGGTCGGTACATCACACAGCCGCTGATCGCCAGGGCGGTCAGGAGAACGAAGACTCTCTTCTTCATGTTGCCTTCTTCCATGCGTGCTTCCTCCCGGCTATCATACTCTTTATCACCACCGACTCAAGGTGAAAGTATGTTTTACCGTCCCTTTCTCCCGCCTCCCCCTCGCTTACAGGACAATCTCGCAGTCCGGCTCCACGCGTCGACATGCTTTCAGCACGCCCCTCATCACCGTTCGCGGATCCTCCCCCTCTTCAAACTCCACGAGCATTGTCTGTTGGATGAAGTTCACCCATGCTTTACGCACTCCGCTCACTTTGTTGGCGGCTCGTTCCATCTTATCTGCGCAATTCGCGCAATCTACTTCGATTTCGTATTGCTGTTTCATAGGTTGATTTATAGATGAATAATCAATCAAATATAAATACATAGTAAGGCCGGTCTACCTGTTCGTCAAGAGAAAAAAATTCTTTTTGAAAAGAGAAGAGGAAGAGCAGAAGGAAAAGGACGTGACAAAAGGGGAAAATATGATTAAATGTGGGGCGAGATGTTTTATTCGAGCTATACGTTACAACCTGTGGGGGCACTGAGTGCGCGTGCGGCGGCGCAGCCGCGGGAAGGAGTTCTGCTGAAAGGGGATAACGGCGGCTATGCCTGTCTGCAGGCGTGGCCGGAGCTTGGAGATTCTCCGCTGGAGTACGAACTGGATGCTCTGCGGGATGGCGCGCCGCTGCTGCTGGGGGAGCGTGCCTTGAAATGCATGGAGATTGACGGCGAGGCGCGTGCAAAGGGTATATCTCTGTTTGAGGGACTGAGTGTGCCGCGCAGTCATGCGACCCTTCCCGTGAGTGTGACTCCCTCGCAGGTGTACAACCTCCACCAAAAGGGCTTTCGCGTGGGCAAGATCAAGGTGATTCCCAAGCTTGCGAGCACGGTGGAGCGTCTGGTGAATCTTGCAGCTATGGTGCCGGAGTGGAAATGGCGCGTTGATTTTGACTGCACCCTTTCGCTGGAGGAGGCGCTGAAGTTCTGGGAGATGCTCCCGCAGGCGCTCAAGGATCGCATCGATTTCGTGGAGGATCCCTGCTATTACAACGTCGACGAGTGGCAGGCCCTGCAGGATGTCGGCATGCCTCTGGGCTACGATACTCCGCTGCACAATGAAAAAATCATCCCGCAGCGCACCCGTAAGCCCATGATGCGCATCGTGAAACCTGTGCGTCACCACAGCACCGTCGGGCTTCCCGTCTTCACCAGCAATCTGGATCATCCGCTTGGTCAATGCTGGGCGGCTTATTGCGCTGCACTCTTCTACACCGGCAAAGCTGCCGACCAAATCCCTCTCTGCGGACTCGTCACTCAGCACGTATATCGTCCTACCCCCTTTTCTGAGGTCCTCGGCATGGATATCGTCCCGGATTTCCGTGTCCCTGGGGGCACCGGCCTTGGCTTTGATGATCTGCTTTCCGCCCTCCCGTGGAAACGGCTTTAGCTCCACGTCGCCCCCTTTGCAGGGTAGTGGGCATTTGTGCGCTCAAAGTCAACCCGGTTTTACAGCTCATCCCAGCGTGATGGAGAGCATGTAGAGCGCCATGTGCAGGGAGGAGAGACCGAGCAGAACGTTCATGTGTTTGTCTGCCGGGGTGGTGGCGAGTTTATGCAGGATGATGCCGCCGATGAGCAGCGCGGCAAGCCAGCACCAATTCCAGCTAACACCGGGGAGAACCTCTGAGAGTTGGCGGGTGACGGCGTAGGGGGCGACGAGAAAGGCCATGGCCAGGCCGCGAGCGCGTTTATCACCGAGGCGCACTGCGAGGGTGCGTTTGCCGGTAGTGGCGTCTTCTGCCCGGTCACGGATGTTGTTCACCTCAATGAGCACGCAGGAAAGGAGACCGCAAATCACCCCCAGCATGATGGCAGCAGCATAGATGGGGGCGTACGCGGGCTGCCAGCCGATCTGCACAAACACCGTGCCGACCACGGCCACCAGGCCGAAAAAGAGTAGCACGAAAAGCTCTCCGAGACCGTGGTAAGCCAGGGGGAAAGGTCCGCCTGTGTAAATGTAGGCGCAGAGGAGGCAGGGGACTCCGATGCAGATTACACCCCATCCCTGCGCTGCAATGAGAGGAATCGCCGCCAGCGCCGCAAGCAGCATGAAAAAGAGAGCCCAGCATTTCACTGCACGCGGACTCATGCGCCCGCCGGCAGTGATGCGAAGAGGTCCCTGCCGGCGCTCCGTGTCGGCGTGATGCCCGGCATCCAGCGCATCGTTGAAGAGATTGCAGGAAATCTGGATGCAGGCGCAGCTGAGCGCGGTGAAAAGGGCGAGCCGGTAGTCCGGAGCAAAGGGCGAATTAGCGAGGGCAGCAGAGAATTTGGCGACCACGACGAATCCTGCCCAGACCGCGACAAGTCCTGCCGGGAGCGTTTTGGGACGAGCCGCGAGGAATATAGAACGTAAGGAATCGGCGAACATTATTTTTTTCGGGGATAGTGACGAAATCCGCCTCGGGCAGCGCGGAAGGGATCGAAGAGTTTGTCCAGCCCACAGTTCTTGATGAGGAATGTCTGCTCCATGAGACGACCGAGTTTCCCCTTCGGCCAGCCGCGCTGGGAGAACCAATCGAGGTATTCGGCAGGCAGGTCAGTGATGGGGCAGCCGTTCGGAGGAAATTTTGCAGGTCCGTACATCCCGAAGGGCATGTGCATCTCCGAGATCTCCTCAATGAGACGCCGCAAATCTTCTCCACTCGGTATCTGAGCTTCCTCCATTTTATCGGTCTTTTACAACGCGCCAGGGTATTTCCTCTCCGGCGTACAGTGGCACTACGGTCTGTCCATACCCTCGGTAGGAGGCGGGCACGTGCATCGGTTCATCCCGCAGCGTTATCTCCTTTTGCGGCGGCGTGAGTCCGTAGCGACGGCAAGCGTTATCAGAAACAAAAGCTTGCAGACGCCCCAGTGCATCGTGCTTTGCAAAAAGAGCCGCTAGGCAGGGAAGGGCAATGGGCGCTGTGAATACCCCGGCGGCGCAGCCGCAGCACTCCTTGGCCTCGCGTGGGTGGGGAGCGGAATCGCTGCCGAACATCACGCGTGGGTTCCCGCTGAGCGCTGCTTCCAGCAGAGCCTCCCGATCTTCCTCCCGCTTGGCAATGGGCTTGCAGAAGAGGTGAGGACGCATGCTACCGCCCACGACATCGTCCAGCGTGAGCAGCAGGTGGTGCAGGGTGATTGTGGCGCAAAGGTTCTCATGCTCTTCGAGCAGTCGGAGCGCTCCCGCAGTGGTGATGTGTTCCATGCAGATGCTCAGCTTGGGGTAGTGTTCCGCCAGTCGTCGGTAGATCGGCAGGAATTCCGCTTCCCTATCCATCACAAAACCGTGAGATTCTCCGTGCACCAGCAGCGGAATGCCCAACTCTTCCATACACTTCAGCGTCGGCTCGGCGGCAGACCAATCAACGAGACCTCCTGCGCTGTTGGTGGTGACTCCGGCCGGGTAAAGCTTGATGCCGAAGAAAATTTCCGTCCTCATGGCTGCCGCAAGTTCCTCCTCGCTGTATGGGCGGAAAAAGAGCGTCATGTAGTGTGCAAATGCACAATTTTCGTCCACCTCTTCGATGGCCGTGCGGACACGCTCTGCATACGCGCAGAGAGAGGCATTTCCCTTCACAGGGGGCACAAGATTTGGCATCACCACTGCTCCGGCAAAATGCGCTGCACTCAAAGGGGCTGTCAGCCGCAACATGTCCCCGTCCCGCAAATGCAGGTGCATATCCAGCGGTGCCTTGAGGGTGACTTCCATGCCTCCATTCTACCAAGACATAGCTTTTTCAGCAAGTCTGTTCAGCCACGAAGCAACAATTATCTCCTCCACCCCGGCGAATAATTTATGGAGAGAATAGTGCTGATTCCGGATCCTATTATCTTTTTCGATGTCTCTGTTAAATATTATGTTTTTATTTGATAATGAGATTTTAAGGGATGTGTTAGTGTGTAAATCTCTTTCCAAAGGAGATGTCCAGTCTTTTTTTCAAAACAATATGAATTTGCACGACTTGTGAAAAAGAAGCAGAGAAAACATGCTTTGGAGAGGACGGAGAAAGATTGAATGAATAAACTCTTTAAAATATTCATTATCATTAAATTATGGATTCGGAAAGAGTATATCTCCTTTGGAAAGAGATATACGTCTTCTGCACCGAAGCTTTCATGGACACATGATGAGAGCGGAGGGAAAATTCATACAGCAAAAACATTCCTATGAAACTTCATTTACCTCATCTTTTACGCAATGCCCTACTGGCGGCACTCTTGTGCTGCACAATGGCATTTGGCACGGTCACTGTGACTGTGGGTGATCAGGATTCAAACCTTGAAAAATTGACAGGGTCGAACGGCATAGAGGAATATTCCTTTGCCGAGGAAGGAGAAGGCGATCTGACTGTGAAGAAAGGAGAGAAGATTATGTCGGATGATTTCCCTTTCATATCGAATTTAACGATCGAAGAAGGGGGAGAATTCATTGCAGGAGATTGCGTATTTTGCTCCTCCCTGAATGGAAAGGGAACCCTTCGATTTGCAGGAAGTGTTGAAGATTGGTATGATGGCGAAATCACCATTGATGGGACCGGAGGTTTATTTGAAGGGAATGTGGAGGGCTTTGGGTGGATGGATGTCACGGGGGGCATATGGGGATCTGTGGAACAAACTTTCTCCAACGTTACAGCGAGGGAAACGGTATTGGAGACGAGCCTTGGAGATGCAATTCTTGCCGGGTCAAAGAACGAGTTTCAAGCGATAGTTTTGGGTGATGCATACTCGATCGGATATGTTGCAATTCTTCCTCCGCCGGTTCCTGATATAACAGACACGCTGTCAATTGAAGAAGGCACCAAGGTTACCCTTGACAAGTATTCTGTCCAGCCTGATGATGATCCCGATCCCACTGATATCTGGGATCCGAAAATTGATGCACCTTTCATAACAGGGGGAAGGGGACTCAGCTTCCGCATGGATGATAGGTCTCAATTGGTGATGAAGTACGGCAAGGGTGAGACGGGAGCGAAGATTACAGCTTCCGGGGCCATCAATCTGTCGACCACAACATGGGAAGGACATGACCTAACTAGGCTGACCGTTCGGGTGGAATTCGCGGAGAATCCGGGCAAGGATTTGAAGCAGCTTCTCATTCAGGCAAACGGTATCGTTCTCACGTCTATGGGGTACAGTGAGACGGGGAATTACACGACGAGGTTCACCCTGTTGAAACAATATACAGATGAGAACAGCGAGGCAGACCTCAACAAGTGGCTCAAGGAGAATGTGACGGTAGAAGTGGACGATTACGAGGATCCGTACTTGGTCGTTAAGAAGAAGGAAGGAAGGCTTGTCCAACTCTACGTGGTAGCCGGAAATGGTGCCGACCTCCCGGATGCCCCCATCGATTTGGGTTCGGATGATCCCGGGACAGATACACCGGGGACAGATACGCCGGGGACAGATACGCCGGGGACAGATACGCCGGGGACAGATACGC
>CANRLM010000060.1 GCA_947631435.1 uncultured Akkermansia sp. | reverse complement strand
ATTTCCGTCGCCGTGAGGCGAGGATTAAGAAAAAAGAGAAAAAGCAATTCGGCATCGGTCCTCAGGGGCCGGTGCCGGACGCGACATTTTGGGAGCATGAGGTGCGAGTAGCGCGCGGGCGCGTTTGCTCGCGGATTTGCGGAGCGGGAAAGCTTAGACGAATTTCCGGGGCGCAGCGGAGGGGGGTGGGGGGTAGAATTCCCGAGTCTCCGGCACGCGGGCTCGACACTTCGTGCTTTTCCTTTCTTCCATTGTCTTGAAAAGGGGGAAGGAATGTGGTAGAGTGGTGGCGGCATGAGGGAAATTGAGAACTTACGCGCGGAAATCGACCGCATTGACGCCTCCATCGTGGAACTTCTCAAGGAGCGGATGAAATGCGTGCACCGCGTGGGGGAGATCAAGCAGGAGCAAGGCTCTCCCCTCTTTGTGCCGGAGCGGGAGAGCGCTCAGCGCGAGAAGCTCGCCGCGCTCAATGCGGGGGTTCTTCCGGAGGATGCTCTGCTGAGCATTTACCGCCAGATCATCAGCTGCGGGTACCTGGTGGAAGGGGGGCTGCGCGTGGGGTACCTGGGGCCGGAGGGGACATGGAGCCACCAAGCGGCGCTGGCGCGTTTCGGCGAGAGCGCGGAACTCACCCCCTACCCTTCCTTTGAGCACGTCTTTGCCGCGGCGGAGAGGGAAGAGATCCACTACGCCGTCGTTCCGATCGAGAACAGCACGGCGGGATTTGTGACGCAGGCGATGGACCTGTTGATGGCCAGCGACTGCCTGCGCATCTGTGCGCAGAGCATGCAGAGCATCCGCAATTGTCTGCTCGGCAACATCGAGCCGGAGGAAATCAAGGTGATCTACTCGCACCCGCAGGTGCTGGGGCAATGCCGCCTGTGGCTGCAACAAAACTACCCGAACGCGGAACAGATCTCTACGGCATCCACCGCTGCGGCGGCGAAGATTGCCCTGCGTGAAGCCGACCGGGGAGCAGCCGCCCTGGGCAGCCGCCTGGTCGCCGAGCTCTATGGTCTCAAGGTGCTGCAAAACAATGTGCAGGACATCGCTACGAACACCACGCGATTTGCCATCATCGGGAAGCAGAACACCCGGCCAACCGGGAAAGATCGGACGACCATCTGCTTCGGCGTGCCTCACACTGCCGGCACCCTGGCCGACGCCCTTATTCTCTTCAAAAATCACAGCATCAACATCTACTGCATCGACTCGCGTCCTTCGCGGCATTCCTCGTGGGAGTATCTTTTCTCCGTCGACGTGGAAGGGCACGAGGGAACGGAGCCCCTTGAGAGTTGCCTGAAAGACCTGCGGCAGCATTGTCCCATGGTGAAGGTGCTCGGCTCTTACCCCGAACTGTAAAGACATGGCATTCACGGCGGAGCAAGCTGAGAAACTGATACTGAGCGCGGCACAGCGGGGGCGCATGCCGCACGCGCTGCTTATCACCGGATCACCGGAGGCGGGCACGTATTCACTGGCACTCCGCCTGGCGCACACGCTCACCGGGGCGGAGGCTGCCGGCATCGACAAATTGCTGCACCCCATGTGCCGCGTGATCAAGCCCGGCTCAAAACTCCGCACCATCACCATCCAGGCCGTGCGCGAGGTGGAACCTTTTCTGGCAACCAAGGCTGAGGAAGGAGCTACCAAAGTTGTACTGATGTGCGAAGCTGATCGGCTCTCTGATGACTCGGCCAATGCTTTTCTCAAGACGCTGGAGGAGCCGCCGCCCCAGACGCTGATTATACTCATCACGAGCCTGCCGGAGCGCCTGCTGCCCACGATCCGCTCGCGCTGCATCCGCCTGGATCTCATGGAGCCGGCATCCACCGGCGTTCATCTCACGCCCATCCAGCAGAAATTTCTGCCGGCGGTGCGGTCTGCCCTGGCGCACATGGGATCGGATGTGGCGGCTCTCGCTTTGCGCGCCGATTTTCAGGCGCTCCTGGAGCAGGAGAGGCAGCAGATCAGCGAACGCATCAACCAGGCTCTCAAAGAAGAAGCCAAGGCGTACGCCGAAGGAACGGATGTGCGAGATTGGGAGGCCAGGCAGAAGGATACCACCGCAGCGCTCATTGAGACAGAATATCTCGGGGCGAGAGTTCAGATGATCGAGTTGCTCCAGCTCTGCCTGGGGCAAGCGGCGCTGATCAGCAGCCACGCGGTGGACACCATCCCGGTGGCGCCGGAGCTGGAGCAGGTAGCGCAGCAGCACAGCGTGCCCGATCTTCTCGCCCGCATCAGGGCGGTGGAAGAGCTCAGCCGGGATCTCAGCTTCAACGTGCAGGAGGCGCTGGTGCTCGACGCGCGTTTCACCCAGATCATTGGCTCAACACCTCTATGAACAGCATGACAGGATTCGGAGCCGCTGCGGCTCCACTCGGCGCCATCCGCCTGCACATCGAAATCAGCGGCGTGAACCGCAAGCAGACGGAAATTGTCGTTTCTCTCCCCAAAGCCTGGTCCCAGCTGGAGCAACGCATCCGGGAGTACGTCGCATCCACCATCTCCCGCGGGCGGGCGAATGTCACCGTTTCTCTGCAACCCTCCGACGCCGGGGGCGCGTCCTCACTGGCCCTGCACGAAAAAAAGATCGCGGAATTTCGGCATCTGCTGGACCGGGCGACCGGCATCATCGGGCAACCGATTCAAATCACCACGGACAGCCTCATCCGGCTCGGACTCATCACCGACAACGCTGAACCGGAGGTCCGGGCGGAGGAGGTGTGGGAGAGAGCCCTCGCCGACACCTTGCGGAGAGCGGCGGAGCAATTTTCCGCCATGCGCGCGACGGAGGGGGCGCACCTGAGGGAGGAGCTTCTGGCGCGGCTCGGCGCCCTGCGTGCCATGAGGGAGGAGATGAAGGAATTGGCGGCAGATATTCCCCTGCGCTACAGGGATACTCTGACGCAGCGACTCGAGGAGCACGGGCTGACGCTCGGGGGCGACGACGACCGGCTCATCAAGGAACTGGCGATCTTTGCAGACAAATGCGACGTGAGCGAAGAGATGGCGAGGCTGGAATCTCACTTCCATCAATTTGAAGAGCTGTGCAACAGCGACCAGCCGGTGGGGCGCACGCTCGACTTCCTGTGCCAGGAAATTTTCCGTGAACTCAACACAACGGGATCCAAGGCCAACTCTGCCCTGCTCGCCCAGGCGGTTGTGAAAGCCAAGACAGAGCTGGAAAAAATCCGCGAACAAGTACAAAACATCGAATGAGTATGCTCGGTTCTCTCCTCATCGTCTCGGGCGCCAGTGGCTCGGGAAAATCCACCCTCTGCCGACGCGCAGAAGCGGAAGGACTCACTGCCTACTCCATCTCCTGCACCACGCGCCAACCACGCGGCAGGGAAAAGGACGGCGTGGATTATTACTTCCTCTCGCCGGAGGAATTTGACGCCAGAGTGCGCGCCGGAGATTTTCTGGAGCACGCCTGCGTACACGGCAATTCTTATGGCACCCTGCGCGAGGAAGTGGTGCGGCTGCTGGAAAACGGCAGCAATGTTGTGATGGATATCGACGTGCAGGGAGCCGGGAGCATCCGTTGCTGCGGGCATCCCACGATTCGAAGGGCCTACGCGGATGTCTTCATCTACGTCCCGCAGGAAGAGCTGGCAGCCCGGCTGCGCAACCGCTCCACCGACAGCGAGGAAACGATTCAACTGCGCCTGCACAACGCACAGATCGAAACCGCCCGCCGCGGGGAGTACCAATACATCCTGACCTCCGGCACGCGGGAGGAAGATTACCGGCGCTTCGAGGCCCTTCTCATTTCGCTGAAGATGCGCAGGGAACTCTGCGAGTGAGGGCGACGGTCGGTTACTGAAGCTGCATTTTTTTCAGGACCTCCTGGGTATTGAGTCGCTGCAGGAAGGTCTTGAGGTGCTCATTTTCCAGGAGGGTGACAAAGCGACCCTCCTCCACCAGGGTGCGCAGACCTTTGTCGCGGAAAAGATCGAGGAACCGTGAAGGCTGCGGCACGCCGGAATGTTCGAGGCAGGTCTTGTAGAACTGGGAGAGACCGGCTTCATCCAGCGAACACCCGTATGCCACAAGGCAGGCGAGTTTGGTCTGAGCCGGGTCATCCATCGGGTTGATCTCAGACAGCCACGAGGTGATCGGCGATTCGTGCAGTCTGGCGCTGAGGCGCGAAATCCAGGGGATCTGCTGCGGCGTGGCTCCGGAGCTCGCGCGGGCATGGTAGTGACCTATCAGGGAGACATCGCTATAGTAAGAGACGCCTACCATTGCCACCCAGAAGAGGAGGAAGCACATGAGGATGGTTGTGAGGATACCGCCGGTCGAGGCGCCGCCGCGATGCCATGAGAAGAGCTGCGAGAACCAGCTCATGCCATGGAAGAAGACGGCGAAAATAAAGAAGGCAGCCCCCCACGCGCAAACCTGCACCATCCACGGCTGCGGATTATTCGTGATGAAGGACAGCAACGTGAACCCGTTTTTTTGCAGAAAAATCCACGAGGCGATAGCGCCGACAGCCGCCACCAGAAACAGGAGCAATTTAATGACGCCCTTGAAAAGCGAAAAGAGGATGAACACGACGATGACACCGACCAGGGCGAGCACGATCCAGGGGGAACTGATGATTGACATAGGAGTAAACATTAAAACCCGGGGGAATTCACGCGAAGATAATTCTGCAGGGTTTCCCGGGCCTCGAGCGCGGCGGGATGGTGCGGATCCGCTTTCAGAGCCCGCTCCAGCGCCTCCAGCGCGGCACGATACTGCCCTACCTCTGCCAGAATCAATGCCAGGCGGTACTGCGCCTCCGCGTGATCCGGCACCCTCGCGGTGCAGGAGAGCATCTGCTGCAAGGCTTCCATCGGACGCTTCAACCGCGCCAGCAGCACCGCGTAATCCATGTATGGCACGGGAGAAACGGGATCCATCTCAATGGCACGTTTGTATTGCCTCTCCGCCTCGGAAGTGTCACCCTCCGCCAGGGCAATGGAGGCAAGCTGCATGGCGCCGGTCGGTTGATCAGCGCGGTGCAGCGCCGCCGCCTTGATTTCCGCCAGCGCCTTAGTCCCGGCCAGCCGGGCGAAGTCGTGCTGCAGCAGGGTCCACGCTGCAACGTGGCGCACAGCGCGCGCATCGTCCTCCAGCAGTGTCGCCACATGATCTCCCATAATTCCGGCGGCAGCCGTGCGCACGAGGGGATCCGGATCCGCCGACAAGGCGCCGGCTGCATCGACGATCCGCCGATCATGAGGCTGATGCGCGAGGAGCTCCAGCAGAGTAGCGCGCCAGGCCGGTATATCCTCCTTCTCCAGCACAGCCAGGAGGTCATCGGTATTCCCCTTCCCCAGCTGCGCGGCATGCACAGCGCGGGTACGCGGGCGCCGCTCCTCCATCTTCTGCCTGGGAATGGCGCGGGCAAGCACCTCCGCCGCCCAGGCATCATCCTTGTCCTTATGGCACATGGTGCAGGAGTTCGGGATGCCGAGTTCTACGCTCAACGCGGGGTCCGGGATGTTCAACGAATGGTCGCGCCGGCCGTCACGCCCCATGTAGACGGAATCCGGCATATGACACTCCACACAGCGACCGCCGATGGAATTTTTATCGCAGGTGTTGTCGGGGGCGCCGTGGGAGATGGGCGCGCGCGTGCCGTGGATCTCGGTGAGCCCGGTTTCGTGGCAGCGGTAGCACAGGCTGTTGTCCTCATACGGCAGGATCAACTCTCCATTCTCCCGCCGATGGCAGTCCACGCAGGTGACCCCCGCTTTCGCCATGCGGCTGAGTCGGAAGCCTGTCTCGCAATAAACCTCGTCGCGCTGCATCCCGTTTGGCCAATACACCCCGGCCGCCACCGGAAGCTCCAACCGAAAATGATCTTCAAAGCGATCGCACGGGCGGAACGCGTCATCCAGCTCCTCGGCCCGGGCATGGCAGGAGGCGCAGTTATCGCTCACCTGCTTTGCCGTCATCCGGCGGTGTTTGGGGGCAACGAGGCAGCCGTCGCCGGGGTCGGGGGCAGCCGCGAGGCGGTGGCACTGGATGCAGGAAACCCCCGGCTCTTTCCACGCCGAGTTGTACGTGTCGGTATCAGGATTGTAATTTTTCGAGAAACCGGACGTATGGCAACGCGCACACTGGGAATTGAAGTTCATGCCACGCCCGAGCCAGTGTCCCCACTCGCCCGGCAGACGCTTATCCATGCCCGACGCCCTGAGCCGCGCGTCATCCGCGAAGATATCGAACCACTCCCGCTTCTCGGTGTCCCACGCTGCGCTGGGGGTATGAAACGCCCCCCTCTCCCCGGGCACCAGGTACTGCACCAGCGGGGTGTGCCCAACCACAAAGCTCGTTGGAAATTTGCGCCCGGCGGCCGAATCCTCCAGCAGCCTCTGCCCATTCTCCCCCGTGGTGAAACGCTGGGTGACGCCATGCACCCGCAGCATCCTGCCGCTGAATGGCTCATCATCCAGCTCCGCCATCTGGTGACGCAACGCCCATGCGTGGTCACTGCCGCACCAGGCCTTAAACTGCGCCGGATGACACGCCGCGCATTGCAGGGAAATGGGGATGGATTTCTGATCCCAGTGAGCGTAGTCGTTTGGGAGCCTTCGCGCGTTTACGCTCAGCACGAAAGAACTCAGCAACAGCACCATGCAGACAAACCCCACCCCGAGCAGGACCGACGGCAGGATTTTCTTACTGTCCACGATAGTGATTTGTTTGATGGACGGTTAAATAAGCTCCCTGAGCCGCAGGACCCCGATACCCGGCACCTCAACGCGAGTGCCGTCCGCCCGTTGCAGAATGGGTGATCCATCGTGGGCGACACCGACAAAACGGCCACAGATGCGCTCGGTATCCGTGATCACCACCACAGGTTTCGGCTCTCCCCACGCGGCATCCAGCTCCTCAGTCAGAGCCTCCGGACCACCGCTCAGGAAGGTATCAAAGGACTTTGCCAGACTCTCTCCCACCATCGTGCAGAGTTTGCCGACGGAAGGGCAATTTACCGTGAGATCCTCCAGCCGGGTCGGCCGGTCGCAGAATACATCAAAGTAGTCCACAACGGGGTTGTGCACGTTCACTCCGATGCCTACGGAGGCCATTGTCTCCCGGGGACGCTCCACCAGGATGCCGGCGAGTTTCGCACGACCAACGAGCAGGTCATTCGGCCAGCGCAGACGCAGCCCGCCGATGGCAAACTCCTTCAGCGCCTCCATCAAAGCCACCCCGGCCACGAGGGGGAGAAAGCCCCAGGGATGATCCCCCGGCGCCTCCAACGGCAAATTATAACTCGCCCACAACCCTCCCTCATCCGCCACCCACTCCCGATTCAATCTCCCGCGTCCCTTCAGCTGCCGCTCTGCCCGCACGACAGACCACGGCGGGAGGAGACGCGCCTCATCGAGGGTCGAGGCACAGGATTCAACTTCGTTTAATTTCCACCTCACGCCTCCATTGTACCTCTTCCCCCGGTCTGCGTCTATCTTTTATTAAAAAAATCCGCGTGTGGAGAGACACGCGGATCGTCACACCGGCGAGGTTGCGGACCAACCTCGCCGCCTGTTCAAAAAGCATCAACTCTGCACGCGACTTTCGCGGGGAGTGGTTACCGTACCGCTCTTGAATTGCTCAAAGACAGCCCGCGGATCATCCGGCGTGCGCTGCAATGCATCAAAAATTCTGTCGCGCATCTCGAGAGCGGCCTGGAAAGCCGCCTCCTCACTGCCGTATTGACGGTCTGAGAAGTACTTGGTGAATTGATTCCATTTGCGGCATATACTCAAGCGCCAGCCCTGGAAGGATGTCGTTTCGTACGTGTATCGGGTTATATTTCTCTGGGTCATAATCCTGGTCGTATTGTTTGTTGGAGTGGCAGTCCATCTGCCGGGTATAAATCTGGCATACCCACCTGCTACAGGCAATCTAACTTGCTATATGTTTGCGTGTAAGAATCTATCTGCTAGTTTCGGGAAAATCATATCCCTCTGGCTCAGGCTGTCAGAGATCCCTCTCTTTACGCTTGCATGACGGCCCGTTATGGTGCATAACTTTCGGAGAGATGAATCATCCAGCCCAACAGAAACCCGACTGGCTCAAGGTGAAGCTCCCAAAAGGACGCGTCTTCCGCGATCTGCAGGATCTCGTGCGCTCGAAGGATCTCGTCACAGTCTGCGAACAGGCTCTCTGCCCTAATCGCGGAGAATGCTGGACCCACGGCACAGCCACCTTCATGGTCTGCGGCAAGGTCTGCACCCGCGCCTGCGGATTCTGCGCCACAAGCACGGCGAAGCCTCAACCCCTGGATCCCGCAGAGCCGGGAAAAGTGGCCGACGCCGTGGCGCGCATGAAACTCAGGCACACTGTGGTGACGATGGTGACGCGCGATGATCTGCCGGACGGCGCAGCGGGGCACATCGCGGCAACGATTCGGGCCATTCGGGCAGCGAGTCCGGAAACGATCATCGAGGTGCTTATCTCAGACTTCAACGGCAAGGAGGAGGCGCTGGCAGAGGTGATGAAGGCGTACCCTCACATCCTCAACCACAACGTAGAAACGGTGGAACGTCTCACCCCCATGGTACGCTTCCGCGCGCAGTATCGCAGATCTCTTCAGGTGCTGGAGCGGGCATTGAAAATGTCGCCGGGTCTCGTAGTGACCAAGAGTGGCATGATGCTCGGGCTCGGGGAGACGCGGGCAGAGATTGAGCAGACGATGGACGACCTGCTGGGGGTCGGAGTGAGCGTGCTGACAATGGGACAATACCTGCGTCCCAGCGCGAAACACCTTCCCGTGATCCGCTATGTGCGCCCGGAGGAATTTGACGAGCTGCGCGAGATTGCCCTGGCCAAGGGATTCCGCCATGTCGCCTCCGGTCCTCTCATCCGCTCCTCCCACCACGACGCAAATTTCCGCCCGGAAGAGGATATCCTGGAAGCGCTGAATGAGCGGCTGGCAGAGGAGACGAGGTGACTTCGCCCCGCTTCACGGGACTGTTTCCCGGAAGCTCAAAATGTAACATCTGTATCATAAATCTCTTGCATTTTTCTGCTCCCATGCTACACTCCCCCGCATGCACAGGTGGTTTCTATCGCTCATGGTCGTGCTTATCGGGAGTGCGGCGGCTCAGGAGGAACTCTGGACATTGCGCCTGCCGGATACAACCGTCCTCCCCAGTTACCTGAAGGCGACGTGGCTGTCGCGGATGGGAGAACGGCACGGGGGGTCTCACCTCGGGCTGCAGGATTACACGGCCAACATTCCCATCGCAGACGGACGGCGCAGCCACATCGGAAAGTGCTGGATTAACGTCCAGGGAAACGCCACCATAACACTGCTGGATGTCGGAGGAGGACTGGATTTGCAACGGGACGAAATGTTTGTCTTCTCCCTGCCGATCACCCTGGTGTACCCGCTGAGGGAAAGGAAGGGGCAACGCTTCATGTTCACGGTCATGCCCCGCTACGCCGGGGATGCAGATTGTGCGGCGCACGCCTGGGATCTCTCTTTTGTACTGGATTACATGGTACGACGCAGCGAACGGCTCACCTACTCTCTCGGGCTTGCCGTCTCTCCCCGCTTTGCAGAATACGCCGTGGTCCCCTACGTCACGTTCGCCTGGCAACCGACTCCTTCCTGGCTACTCCGCCTGCGCGGCTACCAGCTGGCGGCCCTTTACACTTGCAGCGATCGCTTTCGCATCGGCCCAGCCCTCAGCAACGAAGGAGGAGCCTGGATGGTCAGCACACCGGATGGTCGCCGCATCTTCCGAGTTCGCTCTCTCGCGGCATCGCTCACGGCAGAGTATAAACTCTCCCCGACCGGCGACGAAAAAAAGGGAGTTCTCTCTGCCTCAGTAGGCTCTACCCTCGCAACCATGGCCGAATTCTGCCGCCGCAACTCGGAGCATGACCCCCTGTCCCAGCGCCACTACCACCCCGGGCTTTTTCTCTCCCTCGAACTAGATTTCCGCTTCTGATCCTCCGAAGGTATAACTCCGAAAGAAGCGCGGAGCGTTGAGCGGGCGCGCATCCTTTTTGCCTCGCGCTTCCTTCAAATTTGTTTGCCCTGACAGGCTTCCAGATTTCCCTTGCCAGAAAGGGAGAGACAGATTATCATGAGCGCATGATATCGTTTGTCTGCGGAATTGTATCAGAGGCACTGCCGAACAGCATCGTGGTGGATGTGGGCGGCATCGGGTATGAGGTGCTCATTCCACTCTCTACCTATGATGCCCTCAACCCACGGGTTGGGGATAAGATCAAACTCAAGACTCATCTCCATGTTCGCGAAAATATCCAGGTGCTGTACGGATTTGCCACGGATGAAGAGAAGGACATTTTTCGCCTGTTGGTGGACCGGGTGAGCGGCATCGGACCCGCCACGGCCATCGCGTTGCTGAGCGGCATTCGCGTTGAAGATTTCAAAAACGCCGTGGTGGCGGGGGATGTGAAAGTTATTGCAAGTGCGAAAGGTGTGGGCAAGAAGACAGCAGAACGTATTGTGCTGGAACTCAAAGATAAAGTGGGGCTTGGTTCAACCTGGGGGGCCGTCCAGAGCGGGACCACCACCGCCGCAGCGGCAGATGCCGAACTGGCCCTGGTGGCATTGGGTTTCAAGCAGACGGAGGCACGCAAAGCTCTTATCCCGCTGGTGGAAAGCAACCCGGGCGCAGCGGCGGAGGAGCTTATCCGCGAGGCTCTGCGGCATATCTCTCCGCATTGAGCGGGGGAAACCAAAGGAAAGTACGATAACGCGGTGTTGAGTCGGAGTACCGGCGTGCGGATTTGCGGAGTGTGGCGAAGGGGTGGCCGGAAAGAGAGAGTGAGGCGCGAAGCCGGAACGTTGCACACAACTGCGGCTGCAATGTTGCAGCCTGTCTCAACGTTGCCGAGCGGCGCCGGAAGAAGGAAGGAGGAAACCCGAAGATGAAAGCAGGGAGAGGATGAGTTTCCGATCCGGCGAGGCAAGTGGGAGAGAATCCAGGCCGGAAAGGGGAATAAATCGCTCTGAAGCACGCGGCGCGACGGGAGTGAGGGCATGATGGAGGTGACGCGTCACCTTGTAGCGAGTGACAGAGTAGCGCTGGTCACGAAGATGGGGGAGCTCCTCCACTTCCTCCCGCGGGCGCTGCGGAAGGCGGTACATGCCGGCGTGCCGAGCCGTGGGCGGCTGAAGATCCAGCAGAAGTGTCCGGTCCACAAGGCACCAGATGTCCCAATGCTCCAGAGAGGAGATCGTCCTTTCCTGCTTTTTCGCCGGGAGGGAAGCAGGATGCTTCGCGCGGCAGAAGGTGCGCACGGGGCAATTCAGGCAGAGCGGCTCCCCCGGCGTGCACCAGGTTTGCCCCAATTCCATGAGCGCAGAATTGTACGCGCGCGGGTTGCCGCGGTGCAGCAACTGCTCCGCACGACGACGCAAAATCTTCTTGCCGTCGGTCGTATCGACGGGGGTGGAGTCGTCGTATATGCGCGCCAGCACGCGAGCTACATTGGCATCGATGAGAACCGCAGGAGTGTTGAACGCAAAGCTGAGCACAGCAGCCGCGGTGTATTCGCCCACCCCCGGCAGAGCACGCAGAGACGCTTCATCCCGCGGGAAAGAGCCCCCGTGCTGATCCATTACTGCTCGCGCCGTGGCCTGTAAGGCGCGCACGCGGCGATAGTACCCGAGGCCTTCCCAGGAGCGCAGAGCCTCCTGCTCGCCGGCGACAGCCAGAGCGGCAGGATTCGGGAAGCGGCGCATCCACTCGCCGTAACGCCCCAGCACCGTGGGAATGGTTGTCTGCTGCAGCATCACTTCACTCACGAGAATGGCCCACGGATCGCATGTCTCACGCCAGGGATAGCGGCGCCCATGCTGCAGGAACCAGGCGACAAGAGTCTCCGCAAAACCGGGAAGAGCATCAGGATTGCGACTCATCACTGCTGCGGGTGGTATAGATGGAAATATCCGCCACGCTGCTGCCAATCAGCTGCTGCGCGCGTTGCAGAGCCCGTCGGGTGGACATGTTAGGGTTCCTGGGTTCCATGAGGAAAAAATTGCTCTGCCCGATGGATCTGTCGGTGCCGCTCTGCAACAGGGAGAGCACGCCGCTCTTGCGCAGGATGCGGAACACCTCGCGACTGGCCCCGGAAATGATGAGGTGGCGTCCCTGCTCCCCGGTGAAGCGAATGAGCTCCTCCAGGGCGCAGACCGAAGTGGCATCGAGGTTGCGCGCGTTGCGCATGCGCAGGATGATGACGGCGAGAGAGGGATCCTCGGCGATACGAGAGACCTGCTTACGGAAGAGATCTGCCGCGCCGAAAAAGAGATCGCCTTCCACGTGCACGATGGAGATTTGGGGCAGGCGCCTGGCCGTGTCGCTCACCTGGAGCAGAGCGCCGCGATCATCCAGCGTGTATTCTACCAGTTCGGGTCTCGCCGCCTTTCGCAAGAAAAACGAGATGGAGATGAACACCCCGATGAAGATCGCGATGTGCAGCGGCAGCAGCAACGCCGCAAAAAAGGTGATCACCAGCGTCACGGCATCCCCGGGTGTGGAGCGGATGCAGATGCGCAGAAGCTTGCGGTCGAAAAGAGAGACCGCGTTCGCCAGCACCAGCGCCGCCAGCACACTGTGCGGGATGCACGAGATGAGCGGCACGCTCGCCAGCACGAACGTGATGCCCAGGCAGATTAATCCGCAGAAGATGCCGGAAAACCGTGTGGCTGCTCCCGAAGTGTAGTTGAGCATCGAACGCGTGAGCGACGCCGAGCACGGCAGGGAAGTTGTAAGAGCCGACCCCATGTTGGCTATGCCGACGGCAAAGGTGTCCTGGTTTAAATTCAAGGGTTCTCCGGTCTTAGCGGAGATGGTCTTACTCATCACCGTCTGTTCCAGAGTGGAGAGAAAGGCGATGCCGATCGCGATGGGCAGGAGTTCCGCCAGGGATTCGGATGCCGCCTTAAAATCCGGCAGCCTGCAGATGAGATCGCTCATCGTGAAATCCCGCAGCATGCGCACGCTATTGAACGCTCCCCCAAGCTCCGGAAGACACAACAGACGGTTGAGCACGCTCATCACCAGCAGAATAACCGCAAAGGTCGGTAAAAAGCGAAAATACCTCCTCAACGGGATAAACAACGCGAAGGAGATGACCCCCAGCACGACGGGCTGCCACTGCACCTTGTCGAGATTCTCCAGAATCGCGCAGCTCATTGAAAAGAAAGAACTGCCGACGTTCACATCATGGATCCCCAGCACGTAACGCAGCTGGGATGCAATGATCAGCGTGGCGGCGCCCGCAATGTAGCCAACCAACACGCTGCGGCTCACAAATTGCAGCATCTCCGTGGCCTTCACAAATGCCCCCAGCACACATAAAAAACCTGCCATGAACACGATGATTGGCACGTAGATCATCGGGTTCGCCTGCACGACCGGGCTCGCCGCCAAAAAAAAACTCGCGAGCATGAATGCCGTTGCGTTACTCGGTCCACTCACCGTGAGCGAGCAACGCGTGAAAAGCGGCGCGATAAAGGTGCCAACCGTGGCAGCCATGATGCCGTATATGCTGTCCAGCCCGGCCATTGCAGCAAAAGCCATCCCCTGAGGAAGACCCACGAGAGCCACATCGACCGCCGCCTTCAGGTCATGACCCGCTTTGCGCATCGTGTAACCCGCAAAAGCATGTCGAACCGGCAGCGGATCTATCTTCCCCTCGCGCACAAATGCCTGCACCCATCGCCATCCCAGCCGGAAATTGTGAACCATCGCTCCCATTCTGGCGCTCATTGTAGCATCATTGCTGAAGATATGCAAGCGGCAGGTTCCGGGGCGAAGCCAATTTGGCGGACGAAGTACCGGGCGCGCGCGCCTGCACGCGGATTTGCGGAGCGGCAGCACAGCCGAATCCGCGAGAAGTACGGAGGACTCCTCACTGTTCTTCCAATTCCACACCGAGAAGGCAGAGATCATCATCCGAATCCTCTGAGCCGATGAAGGAACGCATGCCGGCAAGCGCGCATTCCAGCATGGCACGAACATCCGCACAGGGGGTCTCATTCAAGTGCGTCAACACGCGCTCGGCGCCGAATTCTTCGCCATCCGGACGCGATGCCTCGGTGAGACCATCCGTGTAGAGCATGATTTTCATGCCCTCCTCCGGGTGCAGCTCGTAGTCGCGGTAGGTTGCATTCTCCATGAGACCGAGTGCCGGGGAGCGCGGCAGCAGCGGGATAAAGGCCGAACCGTTGCGCGGGAGCACGACAGGAGCCGGATGTCCCGCACCGGAGAGAGTGACGCGCCGTTTTTCAAGATCAATGTGCAAAAAGCAGGCGGTGGCAAACATGGTGATGCCTGCCTTGCTGAAAATAGCGCAGAGGTGCCGGTTGAGCGCAGAGAGCAGCAACGACGGCGTATCGGCCAGATTCCCCACCTGCTCCATCAGCCCGCGTAACACGGAGGCAATCAGCGCCGCGCGTACATCGTGCCCCATCACATCGCACAGCAACATGCCCACACCCGCCTCGCCGACGGGAAAGACATGGAAACAATCCCCGGATACGCCAACACTTTGGCGATAAACATAATGGAACACAGCGCGACGCTCCACGGAACCATCGGCACTGCGCCAGATACGCGGCGGAATTTTCCCCGGCTGAAGGGCTTGCTGCACTTGTCGCGCGAGCATCAACTCCTTCTCGAGAGCGCGATTACGGCTGTCCAGGCTCTGGGCGAGAGCCTGAAAACGGTGCTGCGTTTCCACCATCTCGGTGACATCCGAAGAAATGCCGACAATACCCTTGATTTCGCCATTGGAGGCGTACCAGGGGAATTTCGAGAGGCGGCACCAGGAAAACTGCCCATCCTTCCAGTGTTCACGGTGGACGCGGTTGGTGATGGGCACGCCGGTATTCATAATTTCCAGCTCTTCCCGCCGCGCCACATTCGTGGTCTCATCAGAGAAGAAATTCGTATCGCGACAACCGATGAGGTCGGAAGGAGTCGGCACTCCCATCTTCCGCGCAGTAGCATCGTTCGCCAGCACGAAGCGCGATTCGCGGTTCTTGAAATAGATGTTGTCCGGCAGGTAATTGATGAGGGTGCGGAAGAGATCCCGATCCTCCATGGCGTGCAGATCGCCCATCTTGCGGCGGGTAATATCCACCCACACGCCGATGAGACGGGCGGGTTTCTTATCCTCCCCACACTGCAGCAGGCCATTGACGCGGATCCACTTCCAGCCGCGCGTGCGCTGGTTCAGCAACCGCACCTCCACCCGCAGAGGAGATATCCCCGGGTTGTTTACGTACTTCTGCACGGTATTGCGGAAAAAAACACGATCCTCGTCATGGATCGTTCCTTCGGTTTCTGTAAAAATATTCGGTCCTATCTCATCCACACGGCAGCCCATCATGCGCAAACATCGCTCCGTGTAGTAAATCTTGTCATTCACCATATCCCAGCAATACACGCCCTCCTCAGCCGCCTGCAACGCCGTGCGCACCATGTCCCAATCAAAGATGCCGGGAACTTTCCGGTGCGGCTGCTCAGGCTGACACGCATCCTCACTCATTACCATTATTCTCGCACCTTCTGCAAGATTTGCAAGCTGAAATTTTGCGATTTGTGGGTTGCAAAATTAAATGCAACAGGTTCTTGGCACAAAAAAGGGTGCCAAGAAGTTCAAAGCATGCTAGAGTCATTTCGACCAAAACAACCAAGACACTATGAACCAAGACACCCAAA
>CANRLM010000059.1 GCA_947631435.1 uncultured Akkermansia sp. | reverse complement strand
ACATTCCTCTTTATAAGGTATACACCATGAGAGAGCAGTTTCGCGCCGTCTTCAAGCAGGAGAGTGAGAATGGGGCTCTATTGAGTCTTATGCGTTGGATAGCCATGGCGGTCCAATCAAAAGTAAAGCCCCTCATTAACTTTGCACGTGGTATCAGCGGCTGTTTCAATGAAGTCATCAACGGCATTCGTTACAAAATTAATTCAGCCAAGATAGAATCCTTTAATGCAGCTATCAAACGAATACAAAGTAAATGCTGCGGTATCTATAACATTGACTATCTATTCTTAAAAACACGCCAAATCTTTTTCTTACGCCTCCAGCGAAATTGACCGAGACCCTCTTTTCGGGTGCCCGCACACTCATCTGAGAGGATATCGATGGATTTGCCGTTGTTAATACGGACAGATTTGCCCGAAAAGGAAAGACGCACTATCGTGCGTATCTCTTTTCGAAAGAGATAATCAGAGTGATGTCGTGTAATACATTTGTAATAAGATTATTTCAAAAATCTCGCGTCTTAAAATCCCGGAGGGCATGGAGATAAAAACATTTTCTTCTTCCGTTCCAGCAGTATCTCTTTAAACTAATTACGACTTTTGTCTTGCAAATCTCTTTCGAAAAGAGATAATCAGAGTACTGAGGTTGCTTTCTCCATACGTGTATGGCAATAGATTGCACGTTTTTAACCACGTTGACAAGATGCCCGAGATTTCAATTATTGTACCGGTCTGCAATGTAGAAGGCTACCTGAGGAAGTGTATGGATAGTCTTGTGCATCAGACGCTTCGCGATGTGGAAATCATTTGTGTGAACGATGGAAGTACAGATGGTTGTGCGGAGATCCTGTCAGGGTATGCTGCAAGAGATGAGCGGATTCGGGTGATTACGCAAGCGAATGGAGGGCTAAGCGCGGCCAGGAATACGGGAGTAGGCGAGGCAACGGCGCCGCTCGTCATGTTTTGTGATAGTGATGATTGGTATGCTCCTACCATGTGCGAGGAGATGTTTGAGGCTATGCGGGGTGGAGCAGATATGGCAGTTTGCGGAATAAAAGAGGCATTTGAAGAAGATTGGAAGGATACACCGGCAAATTTCCGTTTGCCCGGGCATGGGGAGGTTCAAGTTAGTGATGAGCTGTTGCTTCGTTGCGCTCCGAGCGCTTGCAATAAAATTTTCCGACGAGAAATCATTGAGAGCAAAGGATTGCGCTTTCCGGAAGGATTAAAGTTTGAGGATAGCTACTTCTACTCGTGCTATACGGCGCATATAACCCGCATGTGTTTTGTGCCGGAGGAACTCTACATATACCGTCGGCATATGAAAGGTATCACCGGGACCTCTCGCAGGAGCGTGGGTTGCGCGTTGGAACTCGTACAGATAGCTAATTTGATATGGCGGTACCACGTGGAGCATGATTTGGTAAAACTTCGTATTAAGTTTCTTACACATTTCTGGCTGGAGCTTTGCAAGAATGCGTATGGACTTGTAGTCGGCGACGACGCAGCTTTTGCTTGTGTCGAGATGCCAGCAATCCGTTTTGTGCAGCAGCAAATCCTCTCCCGATCGGATATTCCTCCTGAGGAGAGGGAGAGGTTTCGACTTCTCGTGATGCACAATTGGGTGCGTACCTCGCGGAAATGGGGCGGTCTGTTTCGCGTTTGTCGTAAAGACCAATCCACGCTCGATTTCTGCAGAATGAAAAACAGGTATTATCTGTTCGGAATTGCGTGCTGGAGAAGGTCCCGTACGTACAAGGCATCGTCCTCTCCCGTAAACGGGAGGTGAAAATAGAAAGGAGAACTGCATGGGGTTATCCTGCCCGCTCCTCGATTTTTGTTAATATATCAAAAGAAGTGAGCTGCTTTCTCGGATGAGGGAGGATGATTCCCGCGTGGTAGACGGCTCGGCAACTTATCCGATAGAGGTTTTCACTGGGGTACGCTGCTGAAAAAACGCCCGCGCAGGAACAAACCTGCGCGGGCGGTACTTTGGAAAAGGGGAGCGGGGAGATTCCGCTGTCAGCGGGGAGTCACCAGGCTGTGACCGGTCATTTCCTTCGGTTGAGGGATACCCAGGAGCAACAGCAGCGTGGGGGAGATGTCTGCCAGGCGTCCGTTGCTCACTTTGACGGCATCCTGATCCGGTCCGCAGTAGATGAGGTCCACGAGGTTGGTGGTATGAGCGGTGTTAGGAGTGCCGTCAGGGTTGATCATGTTTTCGCAGTTGCCGTGGTCAGCGCAGATGAGGCAGCAGCCACCCAGCTCGCGGATGCGGGTTACGCACTTCTCCAACGCGGCGTCCACCGCCTCGCAAGCGGCGATGCCGGCGTTCAGGAAACCGGTGTGTCCGACCATATCCGGGTTGGCGAAGTTCATGATTGCTACGTCAAACTTATCGATAGCGCCCACAAATTTCTCCGCCACTTCCGCCACGCTCATTTCGGGTTTTTCATCGTAGGTTGCCACTTCGCGCGGGGAGGGCACCAGGATGCGATCTTCGCCCTCAAACTGGGTCTCTACGCCACCGTTGAAGAAAAAGGTGACGTGGGCGTATTTCTCAGTTTCGGCAATGCGCAGCTGGCGCAGGCCGGCGCGAGAGATGACCTCGCCGAAGATGTTGTCGAGCTTCTCCTGCTCGAAGACGATGGGCGATGGGTAGCATGCCTCGTACTCCGACATGGTGATGTAGTGAACCTTCGGCTGTACCTCGCGCTCAAAGCCGTCGAAATCTTCGTACAGGAAGGCGCGGGAAAGCTCGCGGGCACGATCCGCACGGAAGTTGGTGAAGAAGACCACATCGCCGTCGTGGATGCGCGGTTCGTCTCCTTCGCAGAAGATAGCCGGTTTGAGGAATTCATCTGTTGTGCCCTCTTCGTAGCATTTGCGCGCGTAATCCGCCGGGGAGTCGGCGTACTGCTCGCCGCGTCCCAGCACGATGGCGTCCCAGCCGATTTTCACGCGGTCCCAACGCTTGTCGCGATCCATGGCATAGAAACGCCCGATGACCGTGGCGACGCGGACGCCGTAAGGTTCCGTGGCTTTTTGCAGCTGCTCAAGGAATGCGGCGCCGCTCTTGGGGTCGGTATCACGTCCATCGGTAATGGCATGGATCATGATATCCTTCACGCCCATCTGCGCAGCGATTTTGACGATGCCGATGGTGTGATCGATGTGGGAGTGGACCCCACCGTCAGAGAGGAGTCCCAGCAGGTGCAGGCGACTATCTTTCGCTTTGGCAAAGGCTTCTTTGATGACCGGGTTATCCGCCAGCGAACCATCGGCAATGGCGTTGGAGATGCGGCAGAGATCCTGGAACACGACCCGACCGGCGCCGAGGTTGAGATGACCTACCTCGGAGTTGCCCATCTGCCCGTCCGGCAGGCCGACATCCTGTCCGCTGGCTCCCAACAGAGCGTGCGGGCAGGTTGCAAGCAGATGATCGGTGAAGGGGGTGCGTGCCAGGACGGTGGCATCGCCGGTTTCCTGAGCGGCCTCGGGGCCCCTGGGGTTGCGTCCCCAGCCGTCGCGGATGATGAGAACTACGGGTTTATTTGCCATGCGCCCACTTTACCACTCTCCCACGCTGATGTGAAGTCAAAAGAGGACGCTTTCTCTGCTGCTAATTGTTATGCAACAGGTGGGAAAAGACGGACGTCTCATTGTTGTCATGAGGAAGATTTATGCATGCATTATATTGATTATGATAACATTGAGTGCTTCTGCGCAAGCGCAGATTGCCCTGCAATATGTCGAGACACTCTTCGGGTATCTGCCGTACCTGTTGGAGGAGCATGAGCTGAGCGCGAGTCTTAAGGAAGGCATGAGCGACCCGCGCGAGCAGCAGGCTACGCGGTACCCCGGTGTACCAACACATGAAACGCTGCTGCGGCGTGTCGAGGTCTATTTGGACGGCAGCGGGAAGGAAAACAGCTGCCGTGGCTGGCGTTTCTTTCCGGCGAGACCGCAGCGTTTTATGCCGTACTTGGACAGCCTTTTCGTGCCGGGCAATACCTGCATTGAACCCTGCGAAGTGGCGAAGGAGGATGGAATTTCCACCGCGGCGCAAAGTCTTAAGACCAGACTTTCCCGCTACGGTTTGCAGTACACGGCTACCCTCTCCATGAATTACACGGGACTGCCGCAGAACATGGGGAACGGGCGGCGCGATTTTCTCTCTACCAACAACGTGGTGAATGCCACCTGGTTCCTCGCGAAGGATTGCGACAACAGCCAGGGTTTCTTCCTTTCCGTGGAGCTGGATTGGGGGCAGGGTGTCGGCTACAGCGAGCGCAGCAGGAGTGCTCAGGGGTCCATTGGCTCACTGAGCAATCCCCAGGGCAGCGCCCGTGGCGGTCATGGTCCCTTTATTCCGAATCTCGCTCTTGGCTACAGTTGTTTCAATGGCAAGTGGGTCGGCATGGTCGGCACTCTTGACACCACGGATTTTCTGGACCAGAACGGCTATTCAGCAAGCTGGAGTGGCAATCTTGCCAATAGGGCATTCAACTTCAACCCCTGTTTGCCGTTGGCGTGGGCCAACTGGGGTTACATGACTGCCTGGCAGCCCACAAAAAATTTCTACACTATGTACGCTACGACCGGTTGCAATGGGCAGATCAACCACAATCCCTTCCCGTACATCAGCAGCAATGCCTGGGTGCACATCGGTGAAATTGGCTTTATCTCCGAGAATTTCCTCGGCCTCGGGCCCGGCATTTACCGCTTCCAGTACACAGCCACTCGCTACGAGGGGGAGAATGGTTCCGGCGCCGCCTTCAACATCCAGCAACAGCTCGGGCACGATTCCCGCCTCGGCTTCTTCACTCGCTGTGGCGTGCTGGATGAGGATGCGGCGACGGTGAGCGACGTGAGGGCTTGCGCCACTGCCGGTCTCGTGCTGCAGGCGCCTTTTCGTTCCCGCGGCTGGGGCAGCAAATCGAATAACGAGCAAATCGCCCTTGGGGTCCTCTGGGAGCGCGCCGCGGAGTCTGCCAAGCCGTACGCCCACAAAGATGAGTACGGTGTTGAGCTTTCTGCCGTGGTACAGCTCACGCCGACCTTCTACATCCAGCCGGATGTGCAGTACATCTTCAATCCTGTGCACGAGACTTCGCGCAGCGGAGCCTTTGTGCTGCAGGTGCAGGGTGTGTTCAAGTTCTGAAAGGATCAGCGATTGCGCAGGAATCGCCGCAGTTTATCGCCATCGCGATGGTTGTCATGGCGTCTGTCGTAGCGTTCCTGCCTGCGTTCTCGCTCTCGGCGCCGGGCTTCTCGGCGCTGGTGTTCTCGATAATCTTCGCGGCGTTCTCGCCTGTTTCCGCTGTCCTCGTTCCAGGAGATAGTAAGAGCCTGAGCTGTGTTTGTGGCGAGGAGCGCCCCTGCTACTGATGCGATGAAATAGGAAAAGATCTTCATGGTGTATGCTATGGTGTGTTGCGTTCTCATAACGTATGACACTGCGCATGCGCTGCACCTTCAATATCCGATAGAGGAATCACGGAGCAGGTGGTATGTCCCGCCGGGTTCTCTTATCACGGCGAGGGGCATCAATTTTTCCTGTACAAATGCTTTGTTATGCCGCAGGGAGCAGTTGACGGCGGAGAGGGAGTGTCTTATAATGACGACATGCACGAACAAGTAAAGCAAGAGGAGCAGAAAGTTGCCGAGGAGCAGGAGCAGAAGAGCTGCGATTTCGATCCTGCGGCGACGCAGCAGGAGCCATCAGAAGAGCAGCGGGATGTGGACCACACCGACCCTGCCGAGGTGCAGGAGGCTACGGATGAGCTTGGCAAGTGGCGTGACTTAGCCATGCGCACGGCGGCGGAATACGACAATTACCGCAAGCGCTGCGTGAAAGAGCGTGATGAGTTCACGCGCTATGCTACGCGCGGGTTATTGGAGGAGCTACTGCCGATCGTTGATAACTTTGAGATGGGGATGCAGATGGCAGAGGCGGAGAAGGGGTCGATGATTTACGTCGGCATGGAGATGGTCAGGAAGCAGTTGGTGGATTTCATGGCAGCCCAGGGAGTTGAAAAGATTGAGACTCGGGTGGGAGATGCCTTCGATCACAACATTCACGAGGCCATCCAGAGCGAGCCATCGGAGCAGGAGGAGGGTAGCATCACACGCATTGTACGCCCCGGCTATCGGCTGAAAGGGAAGCTGCTACGGGCGGTGAACGTGGTGACGGCAGCGCCGAGGACTGAGCAGGAGCAGAAGTGATTCAAGAAGTGCAGGAGATACGACCATGGCCAGAGATTATTACGAGGTGCTTGGGGTAACGCGGGATGCGGATGATGCCGCTATCAAGAAAGCCTACCGCAAACTTGCCATGAAATACCATCCGGATCGCAACCCGGATGACAAACAGGCTGAGGAAAAATTCAAGGAAATCGGTGAGGCATACGAGGTGCTCAGTGATGCCGATAAACGCGCTGCCTATGACCGACTGGGGCATGAGGCCTTTAAGCAGGGGGGAATGGGAGGCGCGGGGGCAGGTGGTGGCTTCGGCGGCTTTCGCGACCCGATGGATATCTTTGCTCAGATGTTCGGAGGTATGGGTGGCTTCGGTGGTTTTGGTGGCGGACGAACAGGACATGCTGACCCGCGCCGACCGGGCTCTGATCTGCGTTATGATCTGGATATCACCCTGGAGGAAGCGGCGCGCGGCTGCGACAAGGTGCTGGAGATTGAGCGCCTCGCCCCCTGTGATGCGTGCGGCGCCACGGGCTCCAAGGACGGTGCGAAGGGCTACAAGACATGCTCCACCTGCCATGGCAGCGGCGTGGTGACGCGGCAATCCGGCTTTTTTGTGCAGCAGAGTACCTGTCCCACCTGCCACGGTATGGGGCAGATGCTGAGCAACCCCTGCAGTAAATGTCACGGCGAGGGGAGGATCCACAAGGATGTAAAGATCACACTGCACATCCCGCCGGGGGTGGATACCGGCACCAAGTTGCGCTCCAGCGGGAACGGCGATGCCGGATTGCGCGGCGGGGAGACAGGAGATCTGTACGTCTTCATCGAGGTCAAGCAGCATGACGTCTTCACTCGCGATGGCAGGGATCTGAGCTACACCATGCCCGTGCCCTTTGCGCTGGCTTCTGCCGGCGGTGTGCTCAGCGTACCGACTCTGGATGGAGCGTCGAAGTTAAAATTGCCTGCCGGTACTTCGGGAGGCACGATTTTCCGCGTGCGCGGCAAGGGGATGCCGGCATTGAAAGGCGGCTCTCGTGGGGATCTGATGGTGGAGGTGCAGGTGGAGACTCCGGTGAAGCTGGATACAGCTCAGAAGAAGGCTCTGGATTCTTTCACGTCCACCCTTTCGGAGACGAACCAGCCGGAGTGCGCTGCCTTCCTGAAGCGGGCGGAGAAATTCATGTCCTGATCCGTCGTCTGGTTATTTCAACTCCTATTCCGCGGTTTCGTCATGCACCGTTGTTACCTGCCGGATGAAAGTTATGCTCCCGGGAAGGTTCTTCGGATCGGAGGAGGGGAGGCTCACCACGCCCTGCGCGTGATGCGTATGCAGGTTGGGGATGACTGCGAGGTGTTTGACGGGGTTGGTCACGCTGCGCAAGGGAAAGTGCGGGGGAGAACCGGTGGGGAGCTGGTGTTTGAAGTAGAGCGTGTGTTGCCGCCGGCGCCACGTACGGCAAGCGTTGTTCTTGCTGTGGCTGTGCCAAAGGGAGCTCTCATGGAACTTATCGTGCAGAAAGCGGTGGAGATGGGCGTAAGCCGTATCATCCCGCTCATCACGAGCCGTACGGTTGTCCGCCTCTCCTCCGACGAAGCCAGAAATAAACAGAAGAAATGGAGTCGTACAGCGCTGGAGGCTTGCAAGCAATGTGGGGTGAATTGTATTCCAACTGTAGAGATCCCCGATTCATTTTCCGATTTTTTGCGCGATGCAGAAAAATTGCAGCTTTTGCGTTTACACTGTGCTCTTGTGCCGGGGGCGCGATCTTTGCGCGAGGTGCTGGAGGCCGGTCGCGCTGCGGGACAAACCGGGGCTGTTGTACTCGTGGGACCGGAGGGGGATTTCACACCGGGGGAAAATGCTGCTGCCGCTGCTGCAGGCTTTTCGCCGGTGAGTCTTGGCCCCATCGTTTTGAGGGTAGAGAGTGCGGTGTTCTTTGCCGTAGCGGCGGTGCGGTACGCGTTGGATCCTTACATGACTGCAGAGCATGGCCTATTTGGAGCTCATTGACGCTTGCGTGTATTATCCGGTACGCACGGCGTGGGGAATCTCCCGCGAGGTGGTGCGGGCGGTGGATGGCGTGTCGCTTGCGCTGGAAAAAGGGAAAGTGCTGGGGCTGGTGGGCGAGAGTGGCTGTGGTAAGAGTTCGCTTTCCCGCGCTATTATGCAGCTGCAATCCTTCACGAGCGGGACGATGCGTTTGGATGGTGAGGAACTCTCCTCCCTTTCGCCAAGAGAGTTGCGTCGCCGTCGTGTAGATTTTCAGATGGTCTTTCAGGATCCCTATGCTTCTCTGAATCCCCGTTTCAGCATTTATTCCACCCTTGTGGAGGCTCTCAGCCGACGGTCTCCATTGCCACGCAGGGAGAGAGAAGATGCCGTGGCGGAACTCATGTTGCGCGTGGGGTTGCGTCCGGATCAGATGTTCAAATACCCGCATGAGTTTTCCGGCGGGCAGCGTCAGCGAGTGGCTATTGCGCGAGCAATTGCGCCGCAGCCCAGGCTTTTGCTGGCGGATGAGCCGGTGAGCGCGCTGGATGTTTCCGTGCGCAGTCAGATCCTGAATCTCCTGTTGGACTTGCGGCGGGATATGGGGCTGACCATGCTCTTCATCTCGCATGATCTCGGTGTGGTACACCACGTGTCGGACTGCATCGCGGTGATGCGTGCCGGACGCATCGTAGAGCAGGGGGATGCCGATGCCGTTTTCTTCCATCCTCAACATGAGTACACGCGGCGTTTGCTGGATGCCGTGCCGTCCCTCTGATTTTTGTTTCTTTCCTTCACTTGCCATGAGTGGGCCCCCGTACCGTGAAACACAACTTTGCCTCGCGACGGATGGTGCGCTTTCTTTGATTCCCCGGGGGGAAAATCCACGCCTGGAGAGGGCTTTTTCCGCCGGGGCGGGGCGTGGTATGCTCGATCTGTTGCGCTATGGTGTTCCGCCCTCGGCATCCTCTTTGCTCCACTGGTTGCAACAAAAGACCAGGGAACGAATGATGCTCTGTCTGCGCTTGTTGCGCCGCGGGGATGATCTTTTTTCTCTTCCGTTGCCGACCGATGCCGAACTGGCGGGTTGGCTCGAGAGCATGCCACCGCTCGGTGCCGGAGAGGTCTCGGTCTCTCTGCTGAAGGGGTGGCTGGCCCAGCTGCCGGGGGCGCTCGAGGAACTTTCCCGGCGTGAGTGTTGCACCCCGGAGCAATGGCTTTCCCGTCTTGGTGAGGGATGGAAACAACTCGGCACGGTTTGCTTTCATCTTGCAGAAAATGGCGGGGAAAATGCGGCCACGGCTCCTTTTGCCTTCCTCGCAACTTTTGTGCACAAGGTGGGGCAGGATGGCAAGGCACGCCACTTGCCACTGGGTCATGCTGCCACGGAACTTGCCAACGATCACGCTGCACTGCTGGAGATATTGCGTCCCCTTCAGGTTGCCGCAGCTCAGAGTCCTTTTTTGAACGAGCTGATCAATTCGCAGGAGGTGTACAAACCCTGCGCATGGACTCCGAGGCGGGCGCTGGAATTTCTGCGTGAAGTTCCCGTGTTGGAGGCGGCGGGAATTGAGGTGCGCATGGTGAATTTGTGGAAAAAAGAGCCGCCGCGGGTGAGCCTGCAGGTGCAGCTGGAATTGCCGGAAAAGGAGGAGGGACACCCGAACAGCTCTCCTTCGCTGAACCTGCGTTCTCTCCTGCGCTTTTCTCCACAGATCGTGCTGGGCGATAGCCGTCTCACCGAAGAGGAATGGAAAGAACTCATGGCGGGGGAGGATGGTCTCGTGCGTTTCCGCGGGGAATGGGTGCTGCTGGATAAGGAGCGATTGCAGCGACTGATGGATTCCTGGTGGAATGCGACTCGCATGGCGCAGGATGGAATTCCTCTGCTCTCCGGTTTGCGTTTTTTGCTCGCCAGAAGGGGGCTTCCCACTCCGGCTCTTCCTCCGCTTGAGCCGGATGTGCAACCTGTGGCAGGAGCACGACTGGCCCTGGCTATCAGCAATCTGAAATTCGGGAATTTACTCCCGGATCTCCCGGCAGAACTAGCTGCCACTCTGCGTCCTTACCAACATGAGGGCGTGCGTTTCCTGCTGAATGTGACGGAAGCAGGATTCGGGGCCTGCCTGGCGGATGACATGGGATTGGGCAAGACTTTGCAGGTGATAGCCTGGCTGGTGCATTTGAAGCGCACGGGCACTCTTGGAACTCGGGCTGCCCCGGCTCTCATTGTCACACCCGCCTCGCTGTTGACAAATTGGCAGCAGGAGTTGAAGAAATTTGCCCCACGACTGCGTGTGTTGCTGCTGCATCCCTACGCGTTAAGCCAGGCTGAGACCAACATGCTGCATGCTGCCCCTCAGTACTTACTGCGTCGAGCGGATGTGGTGCTCACCACCTACGGCATCGCGGCACGGGAGGAGTCTCTGTTGCAGGAATCCTACTCTGCCATGATACTGGATGAGGCGCAGGCGATCAAGAACGCGAGCTCGCAACGTGCACGAGCTATTTTGCGCTTTCATTCTCCGCGTCGCGTGGCGATGACCGGTACTCCTGTGGAAAACGGACTTGGGGAGTTGCGCAGCCTCTTCGAATTTCTCAACCCCGGTTTGCTTGGTTCACAGAAGGAATACGCTGATTTCCTGCGTGGCATGGGGAACGATTTTGCCCCACTGCGTCGGCTGGTGCGTCCCTTCCTTCTGCGGAGACTCAAGACTGACTCTTCTCTGCTGCCGGATCTGCCCCCCAGGACCGAGCAGCCCTGCTATTGCTACCTCACCACCGAGCAGGCAATTCTCTACGCCAGGGAGGTGGAGGCTCTGCGCGCGGTGATTGAAGAGCAGGATGCCCCCACGCGACTGCGACTCATGCTGCCTATTCTTGGGCGTCTTAAGCAGATATGCAATCATCCCGCTCAGTACCGAGGGGAAAGTTTTTACGACCCTGCCGCCAGTGGAAAGTTTACTCGCCTGGGACACCTTGCCGGCAGCATCTGCAGTGCCGGGGAGTGCTGCCTTGTCTTTACTCAGTACCGCAGCATCATGCCCTACTTGCATGATTTTTTGAAGGATATCTTCGGATCTCCTGGATTAATTCTCAATGGATCAACCCCATTACCGGAGCGTCGCAGAATGGTAGAGGCCTTCAGCACGCCGGGCGGACCGCGCTTCTTCCTGCTTTCTCTGCGCGCCGCCGGCACGGGGCTTACTCTCACCCGAGCGCGGCACGTGATTCACTTCGACCGCTGGTGGAACCCTGCCGTGGAGAATCAGGCCAGCGACCGCGTTCACCGCCTTGGGCAGACCCAGCCCGTGCTCATTCATCCCCTTATTTGCACCGGTACCATTGAGGAAAATATCCATATGATGCTCCGGGGAAAAATGGCAATGGCGGATTCTCTCCTCTCCGGCGGCCTGGAGAAGTTGCTGCTTGATCTTTCCGCTGAAGAATTGTTGCAATTGGTGGGAAAAGGCATGCCGGGCTTATAAGTTTCTTGTTAGAACATATAGTTGAATATTAATCGGTTATGAGAACTAACTTGACAGAACAGATATCATTTGCTAACATACGGGCATGAAGAAATGTTTACTTGCGTTTTTCTGTATGCTGCTTGTGGTTTTGCCGGGTTATGGTGATGCGGTGAGTGATTTGCGCCCGGTGATCAAAGAAGTAGCGCAGAATAAAGGGGTGGATCCCGTACTTATAGAGGCTATTATCCGTTTGGAGTCCGGGAATGCTATGTCGCATGCAGCGCGCACGAAGAACAATCTTGCCGGCATCATGGGGCGTCGCGGTCAGCGTAGCTATGCCAGCAAAGAGGATTGTGTACGCCATCTCGGCAGCATCCTTGCCGGGTACAAGGCACGCGGGCGTGTTACGGTGGCGCAGATCGGTCGAGTGTATTGCCAGAGTCGGAGGCCCTGGGCTGCCCATGTATCCACCATCATGCGACGCATCCGCAGTGGCAGCCTTGGCGATGTCAGCATCTACGGAATCTGAAGATCCCTTGCAGGCTGATTGTTTTTTCCTGTTTCGGCGACTTTAGAAAGCTTCACGGAGCATGAGTGTCTGTTCCGTGTCCGGCAGAATTTCCAGCAGGGCAAAGCTGTCCTCTTCGAGACTCTCAATGACTTCGAAGTCTGCTTCGCTGCGTACTGTATAATATTCTGCGCCACAGAGGCGTGCGAATTGCTGAAGATCATCGGACATGGAGTCGGTGGTCTCCCCGGAGTTTACGACGCCGATGACGCGTTTACCCGGAGGGAGCTGGGGGAGGAAAGTGGCGCCCGTTGCGTCTCGTAGCAGGGTGGGAGCATCGGTGAGCGCGCAGGCGAAAGAGGCGTCTACCGCATTGCCAAGGAAGGCAGAAAGTACGCCGTTCTCTCCGCCGGCTTGGGAGACACTGCGGACGTAGAGGAGAGGGTGGCGCATGTGAGTTGCGTTATTCCACAGTTCGAGCATCCCGGGGTTGCCCAGCAGGAGGACCTCCGCCAGGCACACGTGCTGCGCAAAGGCCTGCACGAGTGCGGCAGAGCTTTCCGGGTAAGCGAGCAGCAATTCTTCCCATTGCCCGGCGCTTTTCCTGCTTGCGGAGAAATAATTGCACGGGTCTCCTACGCGTATCACATCATCCAGAGCTTTAACGATTTGTTCGGGTTCGCCTTCAATGATACAGGACGGACGTTTCAGACCGCTGAAGCCGGTGCGGGTAATGGAGAAGACATCCGTTTGGGGCATTTCTTCGAGCGCTTTCCAGAAGGGAAAGCTCGGAACGGCGCCGATGCGTAGTACGTAGCGCGGCGGGTTGTCGATGAGCAGGTCACTTCCGTTGCACAGAAGCTGAGAGTCCAATTTCTCCCGCAGACCGCTGGTGGCGTCCGCGAGTACGGGGACTCTCGTGGTGCGTGCCAACCATAGGGCACTCTCCTGCTCGTCGGGGTCCAGCCCGCCAAGCACGAGAGCCAATCCCTCTTCTGTCGCATGAAAGCGCAGTACTTTCGAGAGCTCAGAAAGATCCCCGCGGAATCTTGGCCTTGGTGGTGGGGCAGCTACGTGTATCGCTCCCATATTCCTCGGCGATGTCGCAAAATCCTCAGTGTACGTGAGATGCAGATGTATCGGAAGTTCCTCTGCACAGAGAGAGACGAGGTCCGGATCTCGCCAACCCTCTCTTCGGGGAAGCTCGATCCGGATGCCCGGGGCAAAGGCAGAAAAGAGATTCTCCTGGGCAGCGCGTGCGTATTCCCCGCAGTCGCCACTACCCGGTTGCTCGGACTCCAGTGTCATCACGATGAGGGGACGCCGTTCATAGTAGGCTTCTACAACGGCCGGCAGGAGTGATGCTGCGTTCGCTCCGTCACCGGCTACTACTGCTACCGGTCGCGCCGTGGCCTGGATACGCCCCAGTGCGAAAAATCCTGCCGCGCATTCGTCCGACGACCGCCAGCGATGCACTGAGGGACAGTGCTCTAATGTTGTGATAAAAGACCGATTGTGAGTTCCCGGACAGCATACCCATTCTGCTACGCCGGCCTTCGCAGCATTCGTGATGATTTGCTCCATCTTCCTCTTTTATAATGAGAATTTTTCGCTGTCAATCCTCGTTGTGTTTGCCGGTGAGTGGGGGTGACGACTTTTAAAAATCCCAGCTCATCTGTTCGTCCTCCCCGGTTGCTCCTCCATGTTCTGGAGCGTGCTTTTCCGGGTTCTCTACCGTTGCGTTCTGCGGATCAGGTGGTTGTGGTTCCGGGGTTGGGGCAGGAGCGGCCTCCTGTTGTTCCTTCTCCTCCGTTGCGGGGTCCGGCATGGCGCGGGCGATGCGCTCTACCGGATTCTTTGTAACGATATTACCAAGCACGGCGCGCCCCTTCACACGTAGTTTGGCGAAATCAAACGGCACGGGGCGGCGCAGTTTCTTGAGTTGATTTTTCAGGAAAACGTTGACCTTGATAGAGGAGCTATCTTCTTCGGTGGCATGCACAGAGAAAAAGAAAATACGAGAGCCTTTCGTGCCCTGGGTGAGCTGGTATTCTTTTTCGCGCGTGAAGCCTCCCAGCCGGAATCGCTTGGCGTACGAAGTGCCTTCCTTGCCGTCCCGGTAGATCATATTGAACACCCAGTCTTCACCGGGACGCAGCACGCGTATATCGAGTAATTTCTTACCTGCGTAGAATTTCTCCTGCACTCGTCGCACCATCATGATTCCCTGTGAGTCGATGGTCAGAATATCGCTCATGGTGGAACATTTTTCAATGGGCTGCCCTTTTTTTACACCGTAGCCTGCGAACCCCTCTTCGTCAATGTAAAGAGTTTCATTTTCCACGGCGGCTTCAGCGCGGGTGAGGGAGTCAAAAGTGGTCAGTTCGGTGCGTCGCTCGCGTCCTTCTCCGTACTTTTTTTGCAGGCCCTCGAACCAGCGGATGGTGAAACGGGTGAGTTGCGCAAGATTTCTGCGAGTCTGCTCCATCTGCTTTTCAAGGTCGGTGATGCGTTCCTCCGCTTCGTGAATCTCGTACTTGGCAATTTTCTTGATGCGAATCTCGGTGAGGCGGATGATATCTTCTCTAGTGATCGGCCGGATGAAGTCTGCAACATACGGCTCAAGTTTTTTAGCAATTTGTGCGAGAGAGTTTTCCCAGCTTTCGCTCTGCTCCAGTACCTTGTAAATGCGCTTCTCAATGAAGATTTTTTCTAATGAGGCTTGCACCCAGGCTTCTTGCAACTCGCCGAGACGCACCTCCAGCTCCCGGCGCAGAATATCACGTGTATTATTCACGTTCGCCTTCAAGATCTCGCTCACTCCCATGAACACCGGCTTGCGGTCCTGAATGACCACCGCCTTTGGAGAAATGCTCACCTGGCACTCAGTGAAAGCATACAGCGCTTTGCAGGTTTTCTCCACATCCGCCCCCGCCGGAAGGTGCAACAGGATGTCCGCTTGCGCCGCTGTGTTGTCCTCAATCTTTGCCAGTTTGATCTTCCCCTTCTCCAGCGCAGATTCAATACTCTGGATGACAGACTCCGTGGTGGTGCCGAAGGGAATTTCCGTGATGCGGATGAGCCGCTTAGTGGAGGTGTCCAGCCGTGCGCGGCAGCGAAGGCGGCTGTTGCCGGTGCCGTCGTTGTAACCGCCTACATCCAGCAGTCCGCCTGTGGGGAAATCCGGGTAGAGTTCAAACGGTTCACCGCGCAGGTAGTGGATGGCTGCCTCAATGATTTCGTTGAAATTGTGCGGCAGAATGAGGCAATTCATCCCTACGGCAATGCCCAGCGCTCCCTGAGCCAGCAGCAGGGGGAACTTCACCGGCAGGGCAACCGGCTCCTTGTTGCGTCCGTCGTAGCTGAGTTTCCACTGGGTTACTTTCGGGCTGTACACGACCTCCTTCGCAAAGGCCGATAGCCTCGCTTCAATGTATCGAGGAGCCGCCGCGGCATCCCCGGTCAGGATGTTCCCCCAGTTTCCCTGGGTATCAATCAGCAGGTTTTTCTGCCCAAGCGTTACGAGGGCGCTCCCGATGCTCGCATCTCCATGCGGGTGGTACTTCATGGTGTCGCCCACGATGTTGGCCACCTTGTTGAAACGCCCGTCGTCCATCCCTTCCATGGAGTGCAGCAGACGACGCTGCACCGGCTTGAGACCATCGTCGATATGAGGCACGGCCCGCTCCAAAATTACGTAGGATGCGTATTCCAGATAGTAGTCCCCAAACATCCGCTGGATCTTGCTCGGGTTCTCCTGCATGTAGACCGGTGCGCTCTCTTCACTCATACGCTTCGCGGCGCGCATTCTATCAGATTCCTCCTTTTCTTTCAAGAGTGGATTCTCCGCGTGGCATCAATTGTGAATTGCAAGAATAAATGCAACAGGTTCTTGGCACAAAAAAGGGGTGCCAAGAAGTTCAAAGCATGCTAGAGTCATTTCGACCAAAACA
>CANRLM010000058.1 GCA_947631435.1 uncultured Akkermansia sp. | reverse complement strand
GAATCGGTTGTCACGATGCCTTCAAGGCGATTGGAGGCATCTGTGCTCTGCACGCGAGCAACTTTCAGCAGGCTTTCCTGAATGGTCGGAGCTGCTTTTAGCTGTTCACTCACGCGCCCCTTCAACTCATAGATGCGCGTCAGAAGGCGCCCGACTTGCGCATTGACAAGTATCTGCGGCGTTTCGATGTAGTCGAAGTTGTGCATTTTTCTGCATCATTTTACACGATTTGATGCAGAAAACAAGAAAAATGAGGCAAATGATTTCGCTTTTGCGTTATCTCATCATTCAAGTGGAAGAAGGAAAATAACGACAAAGCGAACGGTCGAATCTGGGTTTGAAGTTCCGCGCGTATGCTACGACCAAACAAATCAGGTTATGCCGCAGCGTGTTAGCATACGGCATGATCTGATATTAGATTAACGTTAGCTTGTTTAAGCCAATTCCTTGGGGTTCGGTCCCCATTGATTGGAACCCGGTTTGCTGTCGAGACAGTAAAAAACGATGAGTATTATTGCACCTATGTAGGGTACCAATCCTATTAACAGCCACCATCCGCTGCGTCCGGTGTCATGCAGACGTCGTGCACCTAAACCGAGTCCGACAAGGATTAGATAAAAAAATGCTAGGAATGCAAGCGCCGCGAAAATCAGACGAATCGGAGACTCTTCCATGAGAGCGATGTTGGCTAATGCAGATAAAACGATCTCAATGACCGCAACTGTAATGTTCGTCGGCCAGAAACGATTGCGACGAAGACGTCCCGAGAATTGAATACGTAGTATGTTTTCCATGGTAGTACTTGTTTTGAGTTATGGTTGATACACCCCCAAGAGAATCATGCGACTAATAGACTTCCTTGGGGGGATGCGACGAGTCTACCTCTTTTCAAAAGCGATTAACGTCTTGATATCTATATTATATTAAAAACAAGGAAATTATGAATGTGTTGTTTGTTTTACCTCAAGTGTGCCTTGCGTTTTTTGGGGGTTCAGATATGACGCTTTATCTTTTAAAAATAAACTCCAACGAAAATTTTGTCTGTACATCTCTTTTGAAAAGAGATGAGCTGGTAAAAATTGCAAAAACAATGGAAGGAAAATGAAATGCAACAGGTCATCGGCACAAAAAAGGATGCCGATTAGCACGCTGCAAGGTATATTAACTTTTCAAAGACCAACCAATTATGAACAAGGACACCCAAATCCATTATAGTTCCATTACTCGAGTGCCTCTCCCCGCATGATCTCAAATCTTTCTGTCATATGTTGCATTTGTCCTTGAAATTCGCAAATGGATGCGGTAAGTGGTCAATCCAATTTGACGGAGGGAACCGAAATGTTGATTAGAGAATACACAACATCAGATTGCGAGCGGTTGGCAGAGTTGTTTTATGAAACCGTCCATAGTGTAAATGCCAAGGATTATACAAAGGAACAATTAGATGTATGGGGAACGGGTGATGTAGATTTATCCGTTTGGGACAAATCGTTTTTGGAGCATAAAACGCTCGTGGCTGTAGAAAAAGATGTTATTGTAGGCTTTGGAGATATAGATAACACAGGGTACCTTGATAGACTATATGTACACAAAGACTATCAGCGGCAAGGAATCGCAACCGTATTATGCGATAAGCTGGAATGTGGCTTTGACAAAATCACGACACACGCATCTATTACGGCAAAGCCTTTTTTTGAAAGTCGTGGGTACGAGGTAATCAAGGAGCAACAAGTAGAGCGACGAGGTATTTTTCTCACAAACTATGTTATGGAGAAATAGTCAAATTCCAATTTCTCTCCATTGGTATCCCATAGATTGACCGAAACACGGAATTCATCACACTTCCGATGGGGGTAGCGGCTTGAAGGAATAACCGATGCCCCGCTCGGTGACAATGCAGGCGGCATGGTCGCCGAGTTTTTGGCGCAGGCGTTTCACGTGCGTGTCGAGCGTGCGGGAGAGTGAGGCGTCCGCGTAGCCGAGCAGAATGTGCTGCAGTTCGTAGCGGTCTTGTACTTTCCCGGGGCGTTCAGCGAGGTAGGCGAGCAGCTTGAATTCAATGGGTGTGAGATTCAGATTTTCACCTTGCAAGGTGGCAACCATTGTGTTCTTGTTCAAACAGAGAGGACCGCTGTGCACGATGAGTCGTGCTGCTGAGCGATTGACTCGCTGCAGGATGTTGCGAACCCGAAGAACGAGTTCTTTCGGGCTGAACGGTTTGGTGATGTAATCATCCGCTCCCAGCTTGAGCCCCGCGAGGCGGTCGTCCAGCTGAGCGCGGGCGGTCAGGAAAAGAGCCGGGATTTCCCGCGTGGATTCATCCTCCTTCATGCGGCGGAAAATTTCCAGACCATCCATGCCCGGCAACATGATGTCCAGAATGACGAGATCCGGATGGGTACGTCGGATGAGTTCCAGTCCCTCACTGCCGTGGTGGCAGAGGGAGGCATGCCAGCCTTGTCGTTCCAAATTGTACGCCACCAATTCAGCGATGTCGGTATCGTCCTCAACAATCAGGATTTCCATGGACATAGTTTAGCAGACTGGTTCAGGAATGCACCCCTTTTTCGGCGCGGTGAGCAGGTAAAAAGAGGGGACGGCGAGCGTTTTGGCATGGTCTCCGATGCGTTCGATGGCGCGCAATATAAACAGCAGATTCGTCCCCACTCGGAAGTCGTAGAACAGAGCGGTCGAGGCGCTTTGGAAGATGCGCTTGATCTCTGCAGCGTACAGAGCGTCCAAATCCTCGTCCTTCTTTGCTACCCCGTGAGCGAGTTGCGCGTCGTCCCGCAGGATCGAGAGAGCGGCATCACGCAGCTCCACCTCGGCCATCATGTAGATGGGCTTGAAGGATTCGATATCCTGCACGTCAACTTTTCCGGCAATTTCCGGGATGCTGCTTACGATTTGCTCAGCTTGATGCACGATGCGACCGAGACGACTGAAGCGTTGAGCCGCGCGTACAAAATGCAAGCGCTCCTCCGGCGTGCAAATGCCGACAAGCAGAGAGCCCCGGCTTTCTCCCTCGGCTTTTCGTGTGGCGTTGAGCAAAGAATGACACTCCGCGCGCAGTCGCAGTGCTGTGGCGGCGTCAATCTCAAACAAGCACGAGCGGATGCGGCTTACCAGTTCAATCACCCTCCGGCTGAGCGCCGGGAACATATCATCTTCTTCATTCATACGCTTTCCCTGTACCACCGTTACGTTGGCTACACAAGTTTACGTGAATGACAATTTCGCCACATGCGGGAGAGAAGAAGCTTTAGCCGGCTTTGACTGTTCTAATAGGGGAGAATGACCGGAGCAGCCTTTGGCTGATAACTCACGCTCGACTCACGCGCTGCTTCAACTCGCAGATGCGAGTCAAAAGACGTCCGACGTGTGCGTTGACAAGTTTTCGAGGCGTTTCGGTGTAGTCAAAGTTGTGCATTTTCTGCATTATTTTACATAATTTGATGCAGAAAATAAAACAATGAGGCAGACAAATTGCTCACCCTGTCTCACTCCAGGACAAACGCATTTCCTAATGCGTTTGCACCGGTTTCATTTGGTGGAAGCGGGAATGGGGAAAGAATCCTCACGCATGCGACGGATGGCTTCCCCAATCGGTATGCCGTTGATTTTTGCTGTAACAGCGATGGGTGATTTGCCTTCACGCAGGGAAAAAATGATGGTGCAGTGAAGTTGTTCATCACTGATGGAGTGTCGTTCCATCCACTCAGAGATTATATGGGCATCATCCGTACTCAGGGCAAAAAAATGTCGGTTGGTTTCGTCATAAAAGTACCGAGCGGTCGTATTGTTACATGCCAGGGGATCGACTTTGAGGAGGTATTCTAGCTTTTCGGGATCATCACGACGTGTTGCCGGTGCAGCAGAGGGATGTTTGACGATGATCGGTTGATAGGTCCGGCGAGCTTGTCGTTGCACTTCAAGTAGGGCAGGGAAACGCCATTCTCCCTCACGCGGCTGCGCTTCTACGGAGTCCGACGCTTCCAGTCGATAGTCCCAAATTCCATTTTCACCGCGGGTCCAGATGGCACAGAGCCGAACAAGTTTATAGTCGTTGCAGAAGTCGGAGAGGTTGATAGAGGTTGGTAACGCGGCTTCATCCGGACGCGGACGAGAGGAGCCCTCCCGGTTGTCGTCATCGGTTAAAGCGTCCCACCAGATGGAGTGTCCCAGGCGCGCGACATTTTCATCTGTGTAAAATTGATAGGGGAGGAAAATGCCGGTATGGGATATTTCCCCGGGCGTTTCAATGTGCGGAGCTGAGGCAATTTCTCGCTCGTATTGCAGGGTGAAGAGGACGATGAAGAATACTTGCGCTATGATGATGAGCGCAAGCATTATGTGGCTGTGCGTGGGTTTATTGGACATCTTGCTGGAGAGGGACTGATTGTTCTTGTTGATTTTTGACGGCAGCTTTCACCAAGGTTCTTCGACCTTTCTCTACAAGTCCTACCACCGGCAAAAGTGCGAGACCTATGAGCAGCATGGCTGCGCCTGATTGCGTCAGTGAGTCCAGAATATTGCTCATCAGTCCAATCATGGTTGCTACTGCCGTGAATACTCCGTAGTTTACCCACGAGCGACGTCCTCCCATGACCCCACAGTACATCAGCACAGCGGCATACATTGCACACACGACGACGCTGATGCAGTGGAAACATGTCGTGGCAAGGTTGTGCTCCCACGAGGTTGAGGACCATAACATGAAACTGTCGCAGTGGAAAAATGCTCGGATCGCTGCATCGGGACCGAAGCCAAGGTACCAGGTTCCGAGCATCAACCCCGTGCTAACGGCGAGAAGTCGCCACACTTTTGTTGAAGCGGAGGAAGGACGAAGAAAGGCAAACAGAAGGGCTACGCCGACTGCGGCGACGATGCTGCACGGAAACAAGGAGAAATCGGCGTTTGCGTGGTTGTCGTAGAGGGCGTAGTACTGCGCCTTGGCGAGGAAAACCAGAAAAGCCGGCACGCCGATCCATGCATAGCTTCGAAAGCGACTGTTACTCTCGCGCCAATGCTCCGCCAGCAGCCACCAGAGCAAGACCACAAGCATGGGGACAAGGAATGCTAATTCTTTGCCCATTTGTACCGCGCCATAAAAGGGGATATAGTTATCGTCGAAGGTTATTGTGACCAACATGAACGAGAGAGCAGCGACGACGCCGATCATCAGCACTTGCCGCGATACGAATGGGATGAGCGCCAGCCCGGCGAAGATGAGGAGAATGAACTCCGAACTCTGCCAATTCAGCAAGTAGCGTTTATTGATGAATAACAGGCATGCCCACCAGAGTCCGCCACCGGCGAGAGCAAATCCCTGGGCGATCACAGGTTGCCTCTTTTGCAGCAGGAAAAAGCCGCCCCATGCCAGCAGGAGCGAGGAAGCCAAGGCGCCGATTTGCCCGAGGCGTTCCAGCTGCTCCCAGTATTGTCCAAGCAACAGACATATTCCCCAAACAAAGCAGCCTGCGGATAGTAGGGAGAGACTCAGTATGAGCACGCGTTGCAGAAAGGAGTGCTTTGCATCCTGTTCGCGCTGCACGATGCATTCCAATTGCTCTGAGGTGATAACGCCCTCCGTGCAGAGTTGATCCAGTTTATCTTGTCCGATTTTCATCGTCGTGTTCAGTGGGGATTATTTTCAGGGTTTTCGCTCGGGAAGGTGTCGGTTTTCATCATCTTGAGCGCTTCTTGCAGCGGTATTCCATTCAGAAAAATTTGTGTGATCGTCGGTCGCGCTTTCTCCTGCAGTGCCACTTCAATCGTCACGCCGTTCCTTTTCAGGGGTTTCGCTTCCTGCTCGTGGTTTGCCTCCCATGTCTTTAAAATGTTTCGATCGTTTTCAGTTATCCTGTATTCGCAATGAAGTGTGTATCCATCGATAGTGCATTTCCGGGAATTGGGATGCCACTGTACCTTCGGCGAACGTAGTTCTCCCTCGCGTAATACGTCTTCCGAGCTGCCGGGAGCTTCCAGACGATAGCTCCACAGACCATTCTCTCCGCGTCGCCAGATGACAGACAGTCCAATGCTCCCTGAGTCCGGCTTCAATTCGATGCTTCCCTGTACTTCCTTTTTGTTGGGGACCGGACGCGACACGCAGTCGGGAGGTTCTGTGTCGTCATGATTTTGGTGCGCCTTTTTGCAGGCGGTGATCCAAGGTTCACTGTTCCACCAGAGGGAACGTCCGAGACGTGGTTCGTCCGCTTTATTCAGGGGAATTTCATTCAATTCAAGGGAAAGACTGGTGAGCCTACATGGTTCGAGGTGCACGATGATACGCGGAGCCACGACCAGATCGTGATTCGCTCTGCAGAGGGCGAAGACGAGGTAGGCGAGCTGAGCGAGCAAGACGAGAAAAACAAGGGAGATAGCGATTTTCTTTTTCATATGGCGCTGCTGGTATCGGATGGTTCCTTCGTTTGAATTTCTTTGCGCTTGGCTCGACTGATGAGGAAAGCTGCGGACACAAGTAATACCGCGAGTTCTATCAGAACCTCACCGGTCATCTCCTGCGTCGGGAATATTTCCTTGATCACCATGACGGGTACGAGAAAGGCCGCAAAACATGCGCCGATAATGACCCAGGAACTCCGACGCAAAACCACCCCCGTGCCCATCAATACAGCGGCTTCCACGGCGGCGATGAGCAGGATAAGTCCGCAACGCACATTCTCTTCCAAGGGAAGTTGACTCAGTTCCCACGAGGTCGCAAAAATCCCCGTGGTGATCCCGAAGAGCATCCATGGTCCCCACGCTGCTCCACGGGGCTTGAAAAGGGCACATAGAGCGGGCACTGCCAGCGATATCGCTCCGAGATAGGGCGAGCCTCCATCCGAGTTTTTTTCGGTGAGGTACTGCAGTGCGCAGGGTAAATAATAGCTCAATGCTACAACACCAACCCATCTGTATCCGCGATAGAGGCCGCGGCTGCTGCGCCAGTTTTCCCCAGCCAGCCACCAGAACAACCAGAGAATGATGCTTATGTAGTAACAGATAATTCCGTGCTCCTGTGCGAAGTCATGTAAGTCCAAGAAGGTGTCCTCCCGGCTTTCGACCATACTCAACCAGAGGATGGCCGAAAGACCCGCCACCAGTCCGATCAGTAGCACCTGACGCGTGAGGAAGGGAAGAAAAACCAGACCCAGAAGCGAGATTGCCAGGAAATCCGGCGTCGTGCCATTAATTTGATACAGAGTTGAAATGAGCACGATGTTGCTCATCCACAGAATTCCCCCGAGAAGTGCCAAGCCCTGCGCTACTTGCGGACGTTTTTCCTGCTGCATATACCAACCGACCCAAGCCGCAGCCATAAGCAGCATGCCACCTATGCAGCGTACGGTCGGAGAAAATAAGTGCCAATACCCTTCCATCAGCATCCACCCGCCGGCTGCTACCAAAGCCGCCGCAAGCAGGGCTAAACACGTCGCCAGCCATCGGCGCGTGGCAGGAGTTTCTTTCTCTGCTTCCATGCGGATGCGATCCAGTTGTTTTCGCTGCAACACACCCTCTTCACAGAGTTGTTCGATGACTTTTATCTTCATAGAATTCGTGCTCTTCGTCTCTCGTTGTCCGTTGATTAATCCACGATAGGCGAATTTTACTAGATAGCTCCGTTGATAGCGAGGAAAAACTCACTTCTATTCCCTAAAAGTGCAACAGTTTTACAAAAACACCAGATAAGTCAATTCCGAGAACATGACGTTTCGTTTTCCTCTCGACACAAAATCAGCCCGTGCCACGGGAGAGACAGATAGGACAGCCTTTCTTGTGCCAAGAATCTGTCGCATTTAATTTCGCAATCCACAATTTTAATTTATTCTTTTAAATTAAAATTGACAAGAATCTAATTTTAGGATAGGGTGGCGGAATGAGACGGGAGAAGACGGGGCGATATGTGACGGTTAGCATCGTGGGGGAGCGAGTTCAGGCATACGTGCCGGACCCGTTGCCGCCGGAGCCGCTACCGGAATTGAACGGGGTGGGGATGATGAGGTATGCGGAAGCAGAAAGAGCGCTGGGGGCGCTGGACGCTATGGGGGAGGAGGTGCCGTCTGCCGCGGTTTATCTTTATACCTGTGTACGCAGAGAAGCGGTGTTATCCTCGATGATTGAGGGGACGCAATCGACATTGAATGATTTTCTTCTCTACGAGCAGGGAGGAAGTGAGGCATCGGGAGACGTGGAGGAGGTGAGTCGGTATGTGGCGGCGATGCAGCATGGGATGGCGAGACTGGGGGAGGGATATCCGATCACGCTGCGATTGATACGCGAGCTGCATGCGGAGCTCCTGAGGCGCGGACGCGGCAGCGGAAAGCAGCCGGGGGAATTTCGGCAGAGTCAAAATTGGATCGGCGGAACACGACCGGGGAATGCAGCCTATGTGCCACCTCCTCCGCAGGAACTCATGCCATGTTTGGGTGACCTGGAGCTTTTCATCAACCGGGACGACGACGCGATTCCTTTGCTCGTGAAGGCGGCGATGGTGCATGTGCAGTTTGAGAGCATTCATCCCTTCCTGGATGGCAATGGCAGGGTGGGACGTCTGCTGATCCAGATGATGCTCTGCCGCAGCGGTGTTCTGCACAAGCCCCTCCTCTATCTGAGCCTCTATTTCAAGCAGCACCGGGGAGACTACTATCGCCTGCTGGATAGCGTGCGGCAAATGGGGGCGTGGGAACCGTGGTTGGAGTTTTTCATGGAGGCTGTTGCGACCACGGCGAAGCAAGCTGTCGATGAGTTGCGGATGATCGGACGCACGGTGCGGGAGCATCACTCTTGGACGGACGGACTGGGACGAGCGCGGGAAAATGCTAAAAAGCTGCTGGACATCCTTGAGCACTGCGTGGTATGCCGTCCGCTCGATCTCGCGAAGAAATCGGATCTTGCGCCGGCAACGGTCTATAAAATCCTCGATAGAATGGAAGAACAGGGTATTGTGCACCAACAGACGAACACGCCACGCAACCGTGTCTATGCCTACGCTCCCTACGCGGCGATGCTCAATGAGAGATGATGCGAAGGCAGCGGATGTCGGTTCCTGCTGTTGGTCATGAAGTTTTCATCACCGTTCATCCGGGGAAGGAATGCCCAGATGGCGGAAATATTTTTCGCCCCATTTGCACATGGAGAGGATGATGGGAACAATGCTTTCCCCGAGCGGGGTGAGGCGGTATTCTGTTTTGGGAGGGACGACAGGGTACAGTTTGCGGTGAATAATGCCGTCCTCCTCCATCTCGCGCAGTTGCATGGTGAGCATTTTAGCCGTTGCCTGCGGGAGCTCGCGTTGGAGTTCGCTGAAGCGCATGACGTCGGAATCATTGAGGTGCCAAATGATGAGCGCCTTGTACTTGCCTGCAATGATCGCTTGTGTCGCTTCCAGGGTGCAGTGAAACTTTGCAAATTTATTTTTCCGCATGGGAAAATTGTATTCGAAAGAGCTGAAAAGTCAAGTGCGATGCGGAATTATCTTACTTTCTTTTTCCATAGTAAATACGATTTTATATAGAATATTACTAAATTGTGCATACTTTACAAAAGGTTCATGAAGGGATAGAGTAAGCATTATGCGCAAATCTCTTTTGCTCACCATCATCTGTTCCGCTGCCATGTTGGCGGCGGTTGAACTCCCAACCAATCACACCAACATGAATACGACATGCTATACTGAAGTCTCTGATTACGAAGCTATTCGTCACACCATAGGACTCTATCTCGAGGGATGTGCCCGGGGAAAAAGTTCCATCATGAAGCCTGCCTTCCACGATGGCGCTACCATGTATTGGACGGAAAACGGGGAATTGAAGGGCGGCCCGATTCAAATCCTCTTCGACGTCATTGACAGCGCCCCGGGCGCCGGCGATCAGTCGGCCGTGATCTCTTCGGTGGTGATTGAAAAGGACATCGCTCAGGCTCGTGTGGAAACCGACAAGCAGGGAGGACCTCGCTACTCCGATATGTTCAACCTTATCAAGACGAGGGAGGGATGGAAGATCATCAGCAAGATCTACCACAGTCATCGCTGATTTCAGATTCTCCCTATTCCTCCTTCCATAGGAAGAGAAAGCATTTCAGAAGCGGCTTGGCAGCTCCTTGCTCCAAGCCGCTTCCGGTGTTTTACGGAGGGAGCAAACGGGCGATTGCCTAGTGAGTTTTTGCTCTATTTCCTTCGATTTTGCGACCGAATAGGATAAATTTTCCTTTGAATTTAGGAAGTAAAATGACCAAAGTTCCTTCTGTTTTGGGACCAAAATGAAGTAAAATTCCTTCACTTTTGGGAAATTATATTGACAAATCAACGCATTATGGTTACGATGAAAAACGAACTGAAGCCATGAAACGAGAAGCTATCAAAAAACTGGAAGAATGGCACAAGAGTCCGCGGCGCAAGCCCTTACTGCTACTGGGGGCGCGGCAGGTGGGAAAAACGTGGCTGGCAAGGGAGTTCGGCAAGGGACAGTATCAGGGGGTAGCCTATGTTCGTTTCGACAAGTCGTCGGCAATGCGAGAAGCTTTCGAGCGCAGTTCGGATGTAAAACGCCTTCTGGAGGATATCCAGCTGATTTGTGGGGTGGAGGTACGCCCTGGCGATACGTTGATCATTCTCGATGAAATTCAGGAATCTTCGGCGGCGCTGTCTTCGCTCAAATTCTTCTGCGAGGAAGCGCCGGAATACCATATCATCGCTGCAGGGTCGCTGCTGGGCGTGGAGCTACATCGCAGTATAGGCTTTCCCGTGGGAAAGGTGGATCGCGTGATGCTTTATCCGCTCACCTTCACTGAATTTTTGACGGCTACGGGCCATGAGCGTTACGTGGAATTGCTGCGAAAGCGGGACTGGGAAACCATCACGCGCTTTCAAGACGTGTACGAGAACCTGCTGCGGAACTACTTCTACATCGGTGGCATGCCGGAGGCGGTTAAAGCGTATTTGGAGACCGGTCAATTTGTGCAAGTGCGAAGAGTGCAGATGGGGCTGCTCGCGGATTACCGAGCCAATTTTGGTCGGCACGCTCCGGAGTCCGAGGTGGTGCGTCTGTGTGACGTATGGGACTCCATCCCAACTCAGTTAGCTGATAACAAGAGGTTTGTGTTGGCGGATATCGTGCGTGGCGCCAAATCGTCCACTTACCGCGCACCCATCACATGGCTACAAGAAGCAGGCTTACTCCACGCAGCATACAATGTGAGGCAACCGCAGTTGCCTCTTTCCGGGTACCGAGATGAACAATTCAGACTCTTCCCTCTCGATGTAGGTCTGCTGGCGGCACAGGCCGGACTGGCCTCCGCCGTGCTGGTGGAGAAGAATGCGGTGTTCGGACAATTCAAGGGAGCTCTCACAGAGCAGTACGTCTTTCAGCAATTGCTGGCCGAGTGCGAACAACAGCCCTACTTCTGGCTGGCAGAGAAAGCGCAGGCGAAGATAGATTTTCTTCTGGAAACGGAGCGGGGAGTGGTGCCTCTGGAGGCGAAGGCTGAACGGAACCTGCGCGCCAAGAGTCTGCGCAGTTACTGCAACCGCTATAATCCCGAAAAAATTGCACGCACCTCCATGCACAACTACGGCGTGTCTTCCTACGCCTATAGCGACACGGACGGGACCTCACGCAGCTGTACCTTGATTGACATTCCCTTGTTTGCCATCAGTCAACTTCCCGCCGAGCTGACCGACTAATTTGCCCAACCTTTCCACATCCCATTGCTCCTTTGCATACGGAATAAGCTGGGACGTAACAGTACCTCTGTACCCAATCATTTCGGGATCTGTCTGTATTTCATCGATGGCTTCTGCTTTTGTTGAAATAAGTGGCGACTTCGATATGTGGCATGGGACGGAAGTTTCACACTACATGATTTGCATGATAGTGGATTTTTGCGGTAGAAAAGAGACGTCACCTAATGTGGTGGCGTATGATGATGAAAGCACCATTCTATTCCATACTGTTGACTTCGGTGTGTGCGGTTTCGGCCTCCGAAGGAGGGTTGAGCTGGGGCAATGCCCTTGCGCGTTCATTCAAAATATTTGATGCTGAGCGTGATCGTGCGGATAATCCATACGTCCAGGAAGTCAGTCTGCGCATGCGTCCACAGTATCAGTGGGGGTATGTGGACCCCGCAGGCGGTGCGGGCCGTGTGAAGGGATCTTCTGCCGGGGCCGACAGACGCGGTAATGATGAATGGCGAAGGTTCCGCATCGGCGTCCAGGCGAAGGCGCTGAGGTATTTCACGCTGCTCGGCGATTGGGATATTGGTGGATTGAACGGACGGTACAAACACAGCGATGGTCGGTGGGAGCGCGGTCGTTCCCAAGCAGCGGTGTACGAGCTGTATGTGCAGGGGAATTTTAAGCCGGTTATCTTTACACTCGGCAAAAGCAAGCCGACGTTCATCGGCGAATACCGCATCTCGGATTCCAAGCTGCCCACGATTGAACGCAGTGACTTGGTGAGCCAGCTCGCGCCGGAATCCCTCTACGGATTCTCTTTCAGCAACTCAGATACCGACACCAAGTGGGGTTGGTTGTTCGGCGTATGGTTAAACGGGCAACGCGACAGCCTATGGCTTGAACCTACCTTCCATACCGGCACCAACGCGATGACCGGCGTATCTGTCAGTCGTTCCCTTGGGGAGCAAGACTGGATGCATCTTGATTGGATGCACTCTTTCATGGACGAGAGTTGCACGGAGGAATCCGCATCCTACGAGGGACCGGGCGCGCGGGATGTTATAGCGCTCACATGGGAGGCGAAACGCGGCAAGTTCGGCTTCATGGCGGAAGCGATGACGGGTTTCAATGTGACGGCATCCACAGGCAGGCGAGAGAACGCGGAGAACGTGGGCGGCATTTCGCTCATCCCCACCTACCGTATCAGTCCACGGGTGGAGGCGGTGTTTCGATATGCTCTAGCCATCGGCAGCAACGCCGTGGAGAGTGGCGGTCGCTACGCCTCCACCAATAGCACGTATTCCTCCACCTGCGACCTCTCGCAGGCATTCTATTTTGGAGTCAATTTCTACCTTGATCCGGAAAAGGTCGACCTGGCCCGGATCATGCTCGGCGCCGAGTACGCCCATACCTCCGGTCGCGATGCCATGGGTGAACGAGGCTTCACCGGCTGGCAATATTCTGCTGCGCTCCGTTTCAATTTTTAACTAAGAAACAAATGTTGAAATAATGAACCATGAATTCCTAAGAATACCGAAGATTGAGCAAATTGACGGGTAAGAGGAGGCAAAAAATGGATTGATGTGAAGAGGACCGAGGGGATTTTATGCGTTCCGCCAAAGACTATTTGCACCGCGCAGATGCTCCCCGTCGCTGCCATGTGCAGCTTTCCCTTTCACTTTCCAACGGTACTGACATTTTGCTTGGGAGTTGCTGTTGCCCCTGCTTTGAGCTGAGCTAAACTCTTCAAATCATGATTCACCCACAGTAATGAGTAAACTTATGTTTTAACGCTTTTGCATGTAGTTTCCATTTTTTTCTCCCGTTTTTATCGTATCCAGTGATGCGTCCGGAGAAGTCTTTCTTGAAACTTCCTGTCTTTCTTTCGTCCTTCGCCTCTCATGTAACATCGTTTGCCCGTTCTTCGCAATGGGCAATGTATATGTTTTCAACTCCTTCATTGGCGATCAAAACGAGTTATATCACCTCATTCGAACTTCTTTTTGTTTCCTGCTTCTCTCAAATGCGATCGTCCTAGTTAGAAACGATGTATAAAACCGAGCAATCGCAGAACAGCTCTCCATTTACGATTTTCCAGAATTTGCGCGCGTTGCACGAGAAAGGGAGCTTATTTCAGCGAGTAAGAGGATTTATCGAAAGCGGTGCGCATGGCATCGACTTCGGTTTGAAAGCTTTCGTTGATGGTGTTCATCCCCGCCACGTTGGCGCAGTAGTACAAAATGTGCCAGCGCGTCTGCCAGGTGTTCCAATCTACGGTGGGAACTTTTGTGATTTTCCCATTTTTATCAAAGTAAAAGAGATTGGAATCAGTGACTCGGGCTGTGGTTCGAGACATGCCGCTGTCCATGCGGGATTCGACCTCTTTCTCGTGGTATGCGGCAGACTTGTCCATATGAAAGAACAGGCGGTTGTTTTCTGCAAGCCAAGCGGTGCGTAGCTCGGTCGGCATGGAGTCGAGGATAGAACGGGATGTCTCGGCGGCGAGGGCCTTCATCTCTTTGCTCAGGGCGGTGGCGAGAGCCGGATAGCCGACAGATTGAGCAGCGGTAATGGCGGCTTGCCATTTTGCGGCGCCCTTATCCGCAACTTCTGTCAGTTTGTGTTCCTGCCCGTCCGTCCCAACAAAGAAGGCCTGCTCGTTCGCCACGTGTTCCCGGGTGTAAGCGGTATGATTGCTGTGGGAGTAGCAAAAACCCAGACTCTCGGCTATCCATGCGCGGAGTTGCTCTGCCGGCAAGCTTTTGATGGTGCTTACCGCCCAATTCAGTTGCTTTTTTGAGGTCTCTTTGTCGGTTGTTGGGGCTCCGGCCGGGGCATTGTCCCCAGCTTTCTTATTGGCGGGGAATCCCTCGTTGGGGGCGTTCCCGGGAATCAGTTTGAGGATCTCTTCCTTGCCGAGGATATGAGCGCACAGGTATGCGAGACAGATGGTCTGCTTGTACGGCGCGTCGAATTTGGCGATAGAGCTGTATGGGTATTCCTTCCCTGTTGAATCCACGAAATAGGCTTTGTCTTTCAGCACATTCGCCCGGGGAATGCGCACCCAGTGATTGGCTGCCTGAATGTTGATGCCCGTCATGCCGTCCACAGCAGGTTTTCCATCGTGCGTCGTCAGTTGGTCGGCAAACTCGGCGCGCAGGGCGTCGCGCAGCAGAGATGGCATGCTCTCAAAGCGGTCTTTAGCCATGAAAGTAGCCATGAGGGAGACTTCCTCGTGGAAATGTTCCAGCAAGGCGGCGTGTGGTATGTCGTGCAGGAAATCACGTGCCGGTCGCGTGTCGCCGGTGCCTTTCAATCCACCGGTAATTTTGCCATCGCAGAGGTAGATTTTCACATTCGGGTCAAGCCATTGATAAGTGCCGTTGAAGCCCGCCTCGTGCGGGTGTTTGTAGTACAGTCCAACAGCCTCCGCGATAAACGCTTGTCGCTCCTCGGTCGGGAGGGGAGACAGCAAATCGTCTGCTGCAGACAGCATCCCTTTCAACTTGATCTCAAATTTCTTTTCTGCTTCGGACGCTTGCTCTTTATAATTGCTGCGCATCTTGTCTATTTCTGCCGCATAGAGGGCAAGCAGCGCCTTGGTGCCGATGAGATTTTCGCAGCGCCACAGAACTTGTTCCCAGCGCCACCATTTCATGCCCCCATCTTTGTTGTACAATTCGTTCAACTCGTGCGTGTTGCCCGCCGGGTCTACATAAAATACATTCTTCCTCTCGTGCGTACGAATCGTGACGGGTATTCCGCATTCCATGGTCTGTTGGGTTTCATCGTCTAGGCAGGCACAGGCTCCATCTTCCCCGTAAACAAGTTTGGCCATGGAGGCAAGGATGGCCCAGCGCAGTTCATTCGGCATCGTCTTGAGCAAATAGCGCGCTGTGTTGCGCGCCGCTTTGTCTGCATCTTTCTTGAATGGGGCCAGTGCGAGTTCCGTTTCGACTTTGGCAAAGGCCCTGTATGCGCGATCCCATTTTTCCATATCACAGGCCTTATGAGCCTCTCCCCAGTTAATTGCTCGCCCTGAACTGTTCACAAAAAAGGCGTCGTTCCAAGTGCCCGGTTTGCCGTTGTCGCAGCGCATCCCCTGGCTACCGTCCCTTTTGAAACAAAGACCGAGCTGTTCGCAGATGAAGGCCTCCTTTGAATCCCTCGGGAATGTATTGATTCGCCGTTGTGCACTGGTAAGCTGCTTGCGCTGTTCGGCGGTGAGCCCGGTTGGCGCCGTTGTCTTCGCGCTTGCCGGAGCTGCCGTACTCATCGCATTCAGTGTTAGGAAAAAGGCGATGACGATCCAAGTGCAGCGCACCATGGTCACGTTCAGTGTGTATCTGATCATTGTAGTGTCGGGTTAGCAGTGACAGTTTTTTCTTAAGATGCCACCCCACTTTACACTTCATCTTGCATCCAAAGCGTTCTCCAGCTTATCCTTTCCTTAGCCGTCTGTCCAGTTATTTTCTTTCGTTATTTTTGAGTGTGGATTGCAAAATTAAATGCAACAGGTTCTTGGCACAAAAAAGGGGTGCCAAGAAGTTCAAAGCATGCTAGAGT
>CANRLM010000057.1 GCA_947631435.1 uncultured Akkermansia sp. | reverse complement strand
TACCGCGTCAATTTCTGAGGAAACGCAGAGAAAAAGATTTCCGTCGCCGTGAGGCGAGGATTAAGAAAAAAGAGAAACGCCGTCCGGCATTGGTCCCCATGAGGCCGGTGCCGGACGCGACATTTTGGAGCATGAGGTGCGAAAAAACGAGCCTCCCGTGAACCGGGGACAGAGGTTCCGGAATGTTCCCTGTTCCTCCTTCCGCAACTGCGGGTATTTTACCGCAGTTTTCCGCATTTTAACACATCAAATCGGCGAAGGGGGAAGCCGAAGGATTGAACGAATTTTGTGTCTTCTTTTGCTGGCGGAATTTTGTCTTGCAAGGCGGGCGGTGAACAGGTAATCTCTCTTGTATATGAGTAAGGGAATAACACAGGATGATGATAGAATGCGCGCAGCGCGACAGAGGGCGCTGGATGCCGCTATGCTGCAAATTCAAAAGGATTTTGGGGAAAATGCTATCGTGCGGCTGGGAGATAAGAAGACCATGGAGGTGGAGGTGATACCGACGGGGAATCTGCTGATTGATCGTGCGCTGGGCGTGGGAGGCTTTCCGCGCGGGCGTATCGTGGAGGTGTTCGGTCCTGAATCATCCGGTAAGACCACGCTGACACTCACCGCCGTTGCTCAGGCGCAGAAGGCGGGAGGTCTGGCGGCATTCATCGATGTGGAACATGCGCTGGATCCGGCTTATGCCGCCAAGCTCGGCGTGAATCTGGATGACTTGCTTGTCTCCCAACCGGGCAGTGGCGAGGAAGCTCTGCAGATCTGCGAAGCTCTCGTGCGTTCCAACACTATCGACGTGATTGTCGTGGATTCCGTGGCAGCTCTCGTCACTCGGCAGGAGCTGGAGGGAGACATCGGCGACAGCACGGTGGGAGCCCAGGCCCGATTGATGAGCGCAGCTTTGCGCAAGCTCACCTCGCTTATCGCCAAGGCGCGTACGATCTGTATTTTTACGAATCAGATCCGCGAGAAGATCGGCGTCATGTTCGGCAATCCCGAGACGACACCCGGCGGGCGGGCGCTGAAATTCTACGCCTCCGTGCGCTGTGATATTCGCCGCATTGGTCAGATCAAGGGTGCAGACGGCGCCGTAGCGGGAAACCGAACCAAGCTCAAGGTGGTGAAAAACAAGGTGGCGCCTCCTTTCACCGAGTGCGAATTTGACATCATGTACAACGAGGGGATTTCCTCTGTCGGCAGCCTGATTGACCTCGCAATGGAGTACGACATCATTCAGAAGCGCGGCTCGTGGTTCAGTTACGATGGCAACCAGCTTGCTCAGGGGCGCGACGCTGCCAAGGACGCTTTGCGCGCCAATGCCGAACTATACGCTGAGATTGAGAGCAAGGTGCGCGCCCGGATGGATGAGAAGGCTGCCGCAGCCAAGTGATGCCGGTCCCGACCAATTTGAAGCGCGAGGTAGATAGTTGGCGGGTCAAAGGCTCGGGAACTGCGGAGCGGGAGCTGAGGTGCCGGGCGGAAGCACACAGACGAGGACCGACCGGAAAGGTCTGCGGACATGCAGAGTCGTGTCGTCAGCTCTGCTCCGAAGCGCGGAGCAAATTCGATGCAATAAGTTGATGATTACTACGTTATGTAGCGGATGGGGTGGGATTCGAACCCACGGAAGGTTTCCCTTCGGCGGTTTTCAAGACCGCTGCATTCAACCACTCTGCCACCCATCCTGGTCGGGAGGAGCTGGGACATTCTAGCCGATGAGTTCGTGCAGGGCAAGATTTTTCACCGGAGGCATTACGAAAATATGCATTTGAGGATGCGGCGTTCATCGCATTGCGGGGAAGATTCTCCGAGAGCCTGCACGCACATTGTTGCGGGTTTCGGGGGATTCCATTTGAAGGGGAGTATTTGGCGTTTCAGACCCGGGGAGGCGTTCCGGGTTCTGTTTTGCCTGAGGGATAACAATGAGCATTGAGGTTGTAATTTTGAATTCCTGCTTGTGAAGAAGTACGGGGATGTGGTAGGATGAGCGCATGAACGTTCGGAGATACATCACACTTTTGGCAATTCTACTTGCAACGAACGGATTGGCGGCAGCGGTGAGTGAGACAGCACGTGGGGCAGTGGAAGCGGCGCGCAGCTACGGGGCGGCAGTGCGTTCCTGCGATATGGGCTGGGCGTTGGATTTCATGTATCCTCCTCTCAAGAGGGTGTACGCTGAGCAATTTTCCAACCGCAGCGGGCATGAGGCAGAGAATGCGCGGCGTATCATGGGACTGACAGAGGAGAACCCCGAGCAGGCGCTGCAACGGTACCGGGAAGGATTGCGCGCTTTGCGCGAACATTACGTGAAGATGGGCCAGATGATGCAGAAGAGAGGGGTGAAGATAGAGACCTTCAGCGTGCGAGAACCAACGGCGGAGTACGTTCTCACGCCGCATACGGGGCTGGCGCGCGCGGCGCAGAGAGACAGGGAAGGACGAATCTCTGCGGAGGAGCTGCAGGGAGGCAGTGAGCGCAGTCGCCTGGTAGTTCTTCCTACGACGTTGGTAGTAAGCTGTCCCGATCGGGCCGGGGAGGTACAGCGGGTAGAGCGACGGGGGCACATCTATGCGATTCGCGATGAAACGGTGAACGGGCCGGTAGACCGCAATGGATTTACCACGCACGAGACGAAGATCAACAAGTGGTATTTTGTGGATGGCAACACGGATATCAATACTCTGCGCGCCTTTTTTCCGGACCTTCCCCTCCATCTGCCGCTACCCGCGTCCGGCGAGCGAGTGCTGCAGTGATACTATCTTTTCCCGTTTGTCCTCATTTTTCGGCTCGTGGAGGATCTGGTTGAACAAAGTCTCTTTGATTTTTCTGCGGAAGGCGTGCTGTCCGGGGGACGGGGGTTTGAATACCGGCCCCAGCAGCAGCAACTCGCCGCTGCGGTGGCGGCTGCACTGCAGGAGGAGCGGACCCTGTTGGCAGAGGCCGGCACCGGTGTGGGCAAATCTCTGGCGTACCTGCTGCCGGCGGTGCGGTTTGCGCTGGGGCATGGGCGGAAAGCCATCATTTCCACGCACACGATCAACCTGCAGGAGCAACTTTTCAGCAAGGACATACCCACTGCCGCTAAGGCCCTGGGGTTGACTTTTCGCGCTGCTCTGCTCAAAGGACGGGCCAATTATCTCTGCCGCACGCGACTGCAGCGCGCGATCGACCAGGCCAACGATCTCTTCAACCAGGAAGAACGCCGCCAACTGAAGCTCGTGCGCGAGTGGGCGCAGGATTGTGGGGAGGGGTGGCTTTCCGAGCTGCCGAGCGAGTGGGGAATCACCGACAAGGTACGCGCGCAAATCTGCAGCGAAAGCCACGTGTGCTCTCTGCGCAACTGTGGACTCAACTGCCCGTACCAGGCGGCGCGGCGCAAGGCAGAGGAAGCCGAACTCGTGGTGCTCAATCACACGCTTTTCTTCGGTCTGATGAGCAGCATGGATATGCAACAGGCTGTAAAATCCGATGATACGGAAGAGGCGGACGGCTTCCTCTTTTCGGATGATTTTGTGATTCTGGACGAGGCGCATACCATTGAGAGTGTGGCGGCGCATCAATTCGGGGTAGCGTTGCCGGAGTTTGAACTACGGCGCGACCTGTGGCGTCTTTACAACCCACGCACGCGCAAAGGGAGCCTGCGGCACGCTGCCACACCGCGTCTTTTGCAGCTCATTGAAGAGGCGCAAATGGCGGCGGAGGAATTCTTCACTCGGGCGGCAAAAGACTGCAAATCCGGGCAGGAAGGGGAGAATGCGGACACACGAGAACTGAGGCTTCGCCGGCCGAATTGGACCGAAGATGTGCTTACGGAGCCTCTGGACAACCTGACGGAGGAAATTGTGGGCATGGCCAGGGAAGAGGAGAATGAGATCACTCGCACCGAGCTTCTCGACGCGGCAGCCAACCTGCAGGCGTACTCTGCAACTGCCAGGGAAATCATCAGCCTCGCGGAGCAGGAGAACTCTGTCTACTGGGCGGAATTCGGCGGCAGGCAGGACGACCGGCGCTACCTCACCCTGCGCTCAGCTGTCATTAACGTGGCTCCCCTGCTGCGCGAGAAAGTCTTTGAGCGGGGGCGCGCCTGCATCTGCACGTCCGCCACGCTTTCTGCCGGTGACATGGGGATGGGCTATTTTGCCGGTCGCGTCGGCGCAGAGAGCGCAGAATGTCTGCAGATCGGCAGTCCTTTTGACTTTGCAAAACAAATGCGGGTCAATGTGACACGCAACATGCCGGACCCCACCGACCGGGAGCGCTATCTTCCTGCCCTCTGTGATTCCGTCGGCAACGCCCTCACGCAATCCGACGGCAGCGCTTTTGTTCTCTTCACCAGCTACAGCACCCTGCGCAGCGTGGCGGAAGCCATACGCCCACTCTGCGCAGAGCGTCACTGGCAGCTCTTTGTGCAGGGCGACGGCATAGGACGCACGGATATGCTGAAACTCTTCCGCGATCGCAAAGGCAGCGTGTTGCTGGGAACGGACAGCTTCTGGACCGGCGTGGACGTACCGGGCGAAGCCCTCTCCCATGTGATCGTGGTGAAACTGCCTTTTGATTCGCCTTCCACGCCACTGGTGGAGGCTCGTTGCGAGGATATTCGTGCTCGTGGCGGCAGTCCTTTCCGCGAGTATTCCCTGCCGGAGGCCGTTCTCAAGTTCCGCCAGGGAGTTGGGCGTCTCATCCGCTCCAAATCTGACACCGGCATGGTCACCCTGCTGGATTCCCGACTTTGTTCCAAGACTTACGGACGTTTCTTCCTGCGCGCCCTTCCTCCTGGGGCTCCCGTCTCCTTCTGTGAGTGAGCCGTTCGCGGCGCGCATTCGGCTTCTTTTTATGCTTAATTGCCCGTTCTTTTCACATCACCGGATACCGGTGATTTCAGGCACGGTATGCCTCCATGCGGCATAAGCGACGGGATCAAATTCTGAAGGGCGGATGCGGGCGCGCAGGGTCCAGTGCATCTGCGAGAGCAACAAGGGGATGCCAGCCTGGGAGAGAGCGGTATCTATCGCCTTCTTGTGATCGCGTACGGCAGATCTCGTGGGGCCGTGCACCATACCCATGATCCGCACGCCTCCGAATTTTTTTTCTGCTCCGCTGCGCCAGTAGCAGTGGGTCATGCAGACATGGTGCGCGCAGATGGCGCCGGCACGTTCCTCTGCCCCGGGAGGCACCGCCCACATGAGCAGGGCTGCTTCGCTGGTGCCGGCAACAGCCCGGGCAGCGGAATCCGTGTGATTCAGCACGACGGCGAAACGTCCCAAAGCGCCTGATTGCGCGAGGCGATGCGCGCGGGAATAAAAATCTTCCTTTTCCAGACCGAGGGATGCTGCACGGGGGAGCCAGGGCTCCTCAAGACCCAACTCCTCCTCACTGAGAGGGGCGCGGAAAGCGAGCAGGACGCGGCGATCCTCCTCATCTAATTCAAGCTGCTTCGGGCGCTGAATAACGGGCAATTCATCCTCCACCGCCCCGGGGGGAAGTCCGACTCGCCGCAAATGCCCGACGGAAAGACGAAACATACCGACTACGGGCATGCAGACGAATTCCTGCGCGCCGATGCAACGGGATAGGATGCGACAGTGCTCCTCCGGATTCCCCTCCGGCGCAGGCAGACGCAGCGTGGTCCACAGCCGGAATTCGGCTCCGGGGGAGGAAGGATCCTCCGTCTCCCGAAGGACAACGTGACCGGAGAAGGGGTCGTGCCTTACCAGCCAATCGAAAGCTGATCCGAGAGTATCTTCAGGCAGACGCCACGCGACCAGACAGCTTCGCGTGAACGAGGTGGAGGGCAGAGTCTGCCGCACGGCGCGAATAATTCCCGCTCTCAGCAGGGAAACGAGACGCTCTCTAACCTCCTGCGTCGGGAGCTCGCAGCGGCTCGCCAGCACCTCCAGCGGACGCTCATGGAAGCCGGACAGGCGATCCTCGGCAATCGTGAGGAGAAGGCGGTTGACGGGATCTTCCGCGAGGGAGGAATTCATTGGGGGTTCACAGTGCCGCAGTACGTGAAGAGGGACGCGTCGCCAAAGTATTCACGGGCGTCTGCGGCGAGCTGACAGGCCTGCTCAGGGGTTTCGGTGAGGGCGAAGAGGGAAGAGCCGCTTCCGCTCATCAACGCGCCGTTCACTCCCGGGCGTTCCAGCATCCACATTTTCATCATCGCCAGGATAGGGAACTTCGAAAAGACCGGACGCTCCAGGTCATTGCTCATCCGGAGCCCCTTCACAGTCTGCACGTCGTACATCACATTTTTCAGTCGTCGGGAGCCGATGAATTTCTGATACGCTTCCGCCGTTGCCACGCCGAAGCCCGGTTTAATCAGCACAATCGGGCTGGTCCAGCTCGCGAAGGGAACGAGCGGGCGCACCTGCTCACCCCGGCCGGTGCAACGACTCAGCACGGGGTTCAGGAAGAAGGGGACATCACTTCCCACGGCAGCCGCCATGGCAGAAAGATCTTCCGGACCGTACTGAGTGCCGAGGATTTCATTGACAGCCAGCAGAGTAGTGGCAGCATCAGAGGAGCCTCCGCCGAGTCCTGCCGCATGCGGGATGTGTTTGGTGAGTGAGATGCGCTGCTTTGCCTTGCGTCCGTAGTGTTTCTCAAACTCCAAAATTGCACGCATCACAAGATTGCTCTCATCAGTCGGCATGCCCGGCTCTTCGCACAGCAGAGTTGTCGTGCGTGAGTTGTGAAAATCCAGCTCATCGGCCAGATCCAGTTTGGCCATGATGATATCCACATCGTGGTAGCCATCTGCCCTTTTTCCTTTCACGCGCAGGGAAAGATTAATCTTCGCCGGCGCCCGGTATACGCTACTCATGCGTGTCAGGTTACACGAAAGGGAGCCTTTCGTCAAGCTCGGACAAACCATGCCCGCGGCAAAAGAGGTACGAAATGCGCGCGAGTCATCCGACTTCTGCTGAACGAGGCGAGACGGGTTCTGCTCCCGGTGGAGCTGTGCGCTGAGGCGACTCTGAGGAGGCGGAGGATAAATCATTGGTAGGCTTGCGAGAAAAGGCGAAGTGTGGTAAAAGAGAGGTATGCGAGAGGGAGAGAGAAAGAGATGGATGCTCGGGCGTGTGGCGCTGAGCATGGCTCTTTCCGCGCTGGTGCACCTGATGATAATGGTTTTGCTGGTGGTAGCGGGATCTGGCGGGACGGCGCAGAAGAGGGGGGACGCGGTGCCGGAAAATAAGGGGAAGCAACGGGTGCTACGCATCGCTCGGGTAGAGGAGAAGCAGCGGAAGGAAGAAAAACTTCCCTTCGCCAAGACTGACCCCGACCGAGAAGAACAAACGCCGGCCCACGCGGATTTTGTCGGCGCGAGGGACAGTAAGGAAAGCTCATCCGAGTTTGCGCCCAAGCGGCGGAGTGATGCCCCGCTGCCCACACAGAACGGCGAGGAGAGCGAAGAAGTTGTCACCTCCTCCCGGCGTGCGCAGAGGGGACCCCTGGAGGACAACCGAATCTCGCGGCGTGCAACACCGCCGCCGGCGCCACCCGCCGTGGCAACCGCTCCTCCGCCGCCACAACAACGCCCCACGACGGAGAGAGGCTCACGGGAGCAGGCAAGGACGGGATCCCCCGGAATTCCCGCGGCTCAACTGCCGCCGAAAAAGGAAGCGGGAGCGGACACGACCCCGATACGCCTGGCCACGCAACAGCCGGGGGAAGGGGAGGAGGGCGGCGGCGCCCCAATCCGCATTCAACCCGCGGCGGCGCCCATTCGCACACCCTCTCCCGGCAGACAGGGAGTGGTGTATGACCCCTCTCTGGCGGACAGCGTCCAGCCTTCCGGCGCGGGATTCCGCACGCATGAACGACTTACCCGCAGCACCGGCAGGTTTGTCGTAGGCAGCCGACCATCGCTGAATGTGGCGTCCACCCCGCGGGGACGCTACGAGGAAGAAATCTATCGACGGATCGCGTATTTCTGGTATCGGGCGTGCGATGAGCATCGGGGGGATATCATCCCGGGCAGCGTCGTTATCAGTCTGCGTATCAACACCGGCGGCTCATTGGAGAACATGGAGCTCGTGCGAAGACGAGGGGCGAGCGTGATCCAGCAATCCTTCACCTTCGGAGCTATCCGAAACGCATCGTTGCCACCCATGCCGCGGCAGGTGCAGAGAGAGATACACGGCGACCTTCTGGAACTCATTTTTACCTTTAACTTTGATTAACAACTTAACCCATCACAAACCATGACAGAAACCATCCTTCGATTTTTTGAGGCATGCCGGCCGTTTGGCTACCCCTTGCTGGCCTGCTCGCTCATCCTCGTGGCGGCGATCATCTACCACCTGCTGTTCACGGGCAACGGACGCTTGCTGGGGAAGCTGCAGAGAGCCTTATCCCAGGCACACGAGAACGGTACGGACCCCACACCGGCGCTGAGCGACTGCTGCTTGCGGGACAGCTCGCCCCTGGCGCAGGAGGTGATCTTTGTGCTCCAGCACTGCGGAGAGCCACACATCAAGGAGCAGATGGAATCCCGTCTGCGCTTGTTGATCGATTCCCAGCGAGCGGGCATGGCCACCATCAACGTGATCACTAATATCGCGCCCATGCTCGGCATACTCGGCACCGCGTGGGGGCTTGTGGAAATTTTCGGCGTTTTTGGCGGAACCGGCGCCGAGCCCGGCATCGCCATGGGGATATCCACCGCTCTGTATACGACGATATTCGGACTGGCTATAGCCGTGCCGGGCATCATCGCGCTGACCTGCTTTGAACGTGGGCTGGAACGCCGTGCCGCCCGCATTGATCGGTTCTTCACCGATCTGCTTGCCAACGAGAGAAAGTGACATACTCCTCCGAAAGCTCATGAACATCTATCGCAAAGCAGCGGGAGCGCCGGGCATCCCCATCGTGCCGATGCTGGATATCCTGACCATCCTGCTCATTTTCTTCATCGTGCACACGGAATTCAAGCACCAGGTGAGCGTGCTGGATATTGCTCTGCCGCGCACGCAACACCTCGCCGGAGAGAAAGGGGACAATACCCAGGTTCTACTCGAAGTGGGGTCGGATGGCACCCTTGCCCTCGGGGGTAAAAAACTTCCGCGTGAAGAGCTTTTTACGGCTCTGCGCGAGCTGCTGGAGCACGAGCCGCAGTCGCGTCTCCAGGTAGCCGCTGCCGACGAGGCTTCTCTCGGGGCGTTGCTGCAGGTGCTCGACACGCTGGACGAAGCAGGTTTGCAAGTTGAGCAGGTACCTCTGAGAATCCAAACCAACGCGGAGGAAGAAAGCGCCCGGTAGCTCGCGGGAATGTTTTCTTTGTTTTTTTCTGGTCATGGGGAGCAGAAGGTGCTATAAGGGTGGCTGAACTCTCATGAAGATACAAGCGAAATACACACCCGAGTTGGATCCGGACTTCGTTGCACCGGTTTTATGGAACAAGGCCTTTGAGGAGAAAGTGGCGGCGACGCCGGGGAGCCACGCGGTAGAACTGGCGCTTACGCGGCAGGACGGCACGTGCTTCCGCTGGAAGGGGCAGCTACTGCCGGAGGGAGCGGAAAATGAAGAACTGAACAACCGGTACGTGGAGCGCATTGTGAAGTTTTTGCTGTGGATGAAGGGGGGCTGCACCATCATGGTGGCAGGGGATGACAAGGTGGCGGACATGCTGGCATCGACCTACTGCAAGGGTGGCGCAAGGGAGTTTGATTGGGATTTCATCGGCAAACTGATTTATGACAAGCCCATCGAAGTGGTAAAGGTGGCCGGCGCGGCAGAATTGCCGGAGGAGCACCTGAGCTCCATCTCGCTGGGACGCAACCTGGACGGATACCGCATAGGTTTTGACCTCGGGGGATCGGATCGCAAAGCCGCCGCTGTGGTAAACGGCGAGGTGGTCTACTCTGAGGAAGTTGTCTGGAACCCGTACCATGAGAAGGATCCGAACTACCACCTGGAGGGCGTGGATGATTCTCTGCTGCGCGTGGCGAAGCACCTGCCGCAGGTGGACGCTATCGGTGGATCCGCAGCCGGGGTGTACGTGAACAATGAACCACGTGTGGCATCCCTCTTCCGGGGAATCGACCCGGAGGATTTTCGCCGCGTCATTCGTCCGATGTTCCACACGCTGCAACAACGGTGGAGCGAACGGATGGGGAAGGAAGTGCCGTTCGAGGTGGTGAACGATGGGGAGGTGACGGCGCTGGCGGGGGCCATGGGGATGAATGACGACTCGGTGCTCGGCATTGCCATGGGCACCTCTCTCGCCTCCGGCTACGTGGATCCGGAAGGGCATATCATGCCCTGGCTCAATGAGCTCGCCTTCGTGCCGGTGGACTACCAGGAAGATGGCGGCGTCGATGAGTGGTCGAAGGACAAAGGCGTGGGCGCCATGTACTTCTCCCAGCAGGCAGTGGCCCGACTCGCCCCGCGCGCGGGATTTGACTTCGGCGACATGCCGTTCCCGGAGCAGCTCAAGAAGGTGCAGGCCGCCATGGCGGAAGGCGATGAGCGCGCCCGGAAGATCTACGAAACCATCGGCATTGAATTCGGCTATTCCGTAGCGTACTTTGCTCGCTTCTACAGCGTGAGGAATCTCCTCTTCCTGGGGCGCGTGGCTACGGGCGATGGCGGACAGATTATCATTGACAAAGCAACGGAGGTTCTGCACGGGGAATTCCCCGAGCTGAGCATCAACCTCTGCGTACCGGACGAGCGTACCAAGCGCCACGGACAGGCAGTGGCAGCCGCTTCACTTCCGAAAATCGTCAAGTAACGGCATTGGGTACCCGATACTCCGCCACGCATGGCTAAGAAGGGCAGCGAAATCTGGACTTGCCCGCGTTGCGGCGCGCAGGTGGATATTACCGGGCTCGGGTTGTACGCCGAGGTGGTTTGTCCGCAGTGCCGTCTCGTTGACCGCGTGCACGTGCAGCTCGGCGGGTTTCGCTTGGAGAAGGTGCTGGGCATCGGCGGCATGAGTGTGGTGTACCGCGCGCTGGATGTATCCCTGCAGCGCCCCCTTGCTCTGAAGGTACTCAACGATGATTTTCGGAATGATCCGGAACGCATCGAGCGCTTTGAGAAAGAGAGCGCCATGATGGCGCGCGTGCGCCACGAAAACATCACCGCTGTCTACTCTGCCGGACGAGCATATGACCAGTTCTACATCGCGATGGAGCTGGTAGAGGGCGAAAATCTGGAGCACCGCGTCACGAGGAACGGGCCGCTCGAACCCCTGGAGGCCGTGAGCATCGTGCAGCAGGTGGCGCGAGGACTGGAAGCCGCACAAAAAGCCGGATTGCTGCATCGGGATATGAAGCCCGGCAACATCCTGATCACTCGCCGAGGCAAAGCAAAGGTCATTGATTTCGGGCTTGCCCTTGCCGATAAACAGGGAGACACGGAGGAGATTCTGTGGGCTACGCCTTATTACGCCGCGCCGGAGACTCTGAATCGTCAACAGGAAGACGCTCGCGCCGACATCTATGCCGTGGGCATCACGTTGTCGTTTTTGCTCACCGGGGTGGGGCAATTCGATGAACCGGTGGAAACCGTCAATCAACTGCTGGAGCTGAAGCGCAACAGACCTCCATTCGCCGAGCAAATGCCTGAAGCACCGGCGGTGCTCAGCGATCTGGTGGACCACATGACCGCTTTTTCGCCCAACAAGAGGCCGTCGAATTATGGTGAGCTCATCGAAGAACTTGACGATGTTCTCGGGGAGCTGAGGAAGCAGAAGCTCGAGGCAAGTCTGGGCAACAGTCTGTGGTGGAGGCGCCTGGCACACAACGCGGCAGCAATCGCCGTCTCCCTGCTGCTGGGAGGCATTCTCGCGTTGTTTCTCAGTCCGGCGAAAATTGATCTGTTTCGAGAACCGGAACCGGTTCCCCTGAGAAACATCGATTTGCAGGGGGAAGAAATGCGAGCCCTGCAGGCAGTGGTCGGCAGGATGGAAAGAGAGACGGCGGCGGCGGAGCAGGAGCTGCTGCGCATCTCCCGCGAGAGCAACGAACCGGCTCTTGGAGCCTGGAGCGCACGCCTTGCGCTGTTTCTCTGCCTGCGAAGCTCTGCGCCGAACCCGGAAGGCGCTGAGGAAGCGGGCAGATGGCTGAAGAGACATCTCTCGAACGCCGGCCGCGCATTACCTGCCGGGCGCAGAGTACTGGAGATTCTCAGCAAAGAAGCTTCCGTTGGAGAGCCCGGTCTCGCAGATTGGTTCAAACATAAAGGGGCGTGGGGATCGTTAACCCCCCAGGAGGTTGAGAATGAGATAAACAGGCTCAATACGCTGAATTGCCCTGCTCCCCTGAGGTTTCTCCTCCTTGACGGTCTGGCTCGCCGGGCACTCTGGGCGATCGGACCTTCTGCGGCGGGACAAATTCGCAGGGTTATGTGGCAGATGGTGCCGAACCTGCAGGAATACTCCTCCTTTAGGCAATGTCTCGTAGCTGCTGAGAAGGACGACAAGCTGTTGCACCTTTCGCAGATGCAGGGAATTGTTGCCGAAGCTCAAACCGGGAACTGTGCGCCGAGTGAGGAAGCCGAGAGGAAACTGCGACAAATTGAGAAGGATGATCAAGCTCCCCCGATCCTGCGCACCATGGCGGAAGTCAAGCGGGAAGCCATATTTCTCTCCCGGCATCTCTGCCGCACTTTTGTGCGCAAGAAACCAAAGAACTGCCGGGCGGGTATGACTCTGCCGGCCACGCTCAAAGCCCTGGGACAGGATTCCTCGGGCATTCCTCCTCAAATTATTCAAGACGCCCGCACCATTTTTGGGATAGCGATGACTGAGTACATCCGGCGTGCACGCATCGGCGGTTACCTGCAGGACGAAGGGAAACTCAGCCCGGAGGTTGTCTTTATCCTGAGAGATTGGGAAAAACGACTGGGGGCTGCCGAGGATACCGATAAGCGCACGCGGCAGGCGTTCGATCCCAAGAACACGCAACAGGTCGAAGAACTCCTGCAGGCTTGCCGGGATGCATGCTCAGTCACCTTGCTGCCCGGCGGTCCTTCTCTCGGCTATATGGATCACCCGGGAGGCGTCTATTCCGGGAGCTCCACCATCATGCCGCGCATCTGGGCGGAATTTCTCGCTCGCTCAGGGAGGGCGCGTATTAACCGGATAGATATGCTCCCGGTGCTTGGACTGAAGGGGGAACGCTTTGCAACCTATTCTCTCACTGTGGGAGCCGTGCAACCCGTGCCGCGAGAGATAGCCGAACATTTCGAGCAAACCGGCTCAGGCGTCATCCTCCGCAGCGCCGAGGATTTGAAGAAACACGCCCGTGCTCTTTCCGGCGAGCCGCGTTCATTCCTCCTGTTGAGAACTCCCATCTTCCGCTGATTCATCGAGCTCACCGGAGAAGCTACTTTTCTCCTCCATGGAGGAAAGGGCGTGCGAGCATCAAAAGTGCAAAAAGGGCGTGAAAAACGCGATGGTGAAGGCGGGGGAGTCGATGAGGTCGATAATACCGCCGATGCCGGGGAGGAGGTGGCCGCTGTCCTTCACGCCGAGTCCGCGTTTGATGAGCGAACCGGCGAGATCCCCCGCTACGGAGATGAGAAATAGCAGGGCGGAAATTGTGGCGGCAAACAGCATGGAGCATTCCGGCTCAACAAATCGTATGAGGGCTACCCCACTGAGAGTGGTGAGGATAAGGGAGCCGATGATTCCCTCCCATGACTTCTTGGGAGAGACGGCGGGGCTGAAGGGACGCGAGATGAAACGGCGCCCGACGAGAACCCCGCAGAGGTAGGCCCAGATGTCGCTGAGTTTTGTCACAGCGATGAGGAGCAGAATCAAGAGACCTGTCGCCGGATTCAGAAACAACATGGCGAATGCAAAAAGCCACCCGGGGTAGATGAACGCTGCCAGAGAAATTCCCAAGCTGCGCAGGGCTGCCTTTGGGTTGCGCCCCATGTAGTCCATTCTCACCAATTCACACAGAAAAGCGATGAGGACAAATAAGATGAGTCCCACCAGAGGACAGGCCGAATAATTAGCCTCTAGGGGGTAGGCAAAAGGGGTTGACATGAAGAGGCACCACGGATATATCAACCCCGCCAACACAACGAGCCAGCGGTTTCCTCCCTCATCACTCTTGCGCAGCATGAAAAACCACTCGACTGCTGCCAGATTGCATAGCAGAGCCACGAGCGCTCCCAGCCAAACCTCATTATCCAAAATGCACACTGCCGCCAGGAGTACCAGCAAAAGAATGGTGCTCAGTAAACGCTTGAGAAAAGTCTTTAGCTTATCGCTCATCGTCGTGGGGAGGCGAAATCCGAGTGGAGTTTAGTGCGCACATCCCGGGCAAGCCCAGCCGGCGCGGATATCCGCAAAGAAATCGTGACCCTTGTCGTCCACGAGGATATAGGCAGGGAAATCCTTGACGGTGATCTTCCAGATGGCTTCCATGCCGAGCTCGGGGTACTCCAGGCACTCGATGGAGGTGATGCAGTTTTTCGCCAGGTCCGCCGCCACCCCGCCGATGGAGCCGAGATAGAAGCCGCCGTGCTTCTGACAGGAGTCCGTGACGGCTTGCGAGCGGTTGCCCTTGGCAATCATGATGAGGCTGCCGCCGTGGCTCTGGAAGAGGTTCACATAGGAGTCCATGCGCCCCGCCGTGGTGGGTCCGAAGGAGCCGGAAGGACAGCCCTCAGGCGTCTTGGCGGGACCGGCATAGTAGATGGGATGCTCCTTGATGTAATCCGGCAAGTCTTGTCCGGCGTCCAGTCGCTCCTTGAGCTTGGCGTGCGCAATGTCGCGTCCCACGATGATGGTGCCGGTGAGCGAAAGCCGCGTCTTAACCGGGTATTGAGAGAGTTCCGCGAGCACCTCCTTCATCGGGCGGTCGAGGTTGATGGGCACGCCGGCGCTCCTTGTCTCGCGCAGCTCGGCGGGAATGTACTTGCCGGGATCATTCTCCAACTGCTCAATAAAGATGCCCTCCGGGGTAATTTTCGCCTTCACATTGCGATCCGCCGAGCAGGAAACGCCCAATGCCACCGGACAGGATGCCCCATGCCGCGGCAGGCGCACCACGCGCACATCCAGCGCGAACCACTTGCCGCCGAACTGAGCTCCCAGACCCAGCTTCTCCGCTTCCTTGCGCAACTCCGCCTCCAACTCCAGATCGCGGAAAGCGCGCCCATGCTCGTTGCCGCTCGTGGGCAGATTGTCGTAGTATTTGGTCGAGGCGAGTTTCACCGTTTTGAGACACAGTTCCGCGCTCGTGCCGCCCACCACGAAGGCCACATGGTAGGGCGGGCAAGCAGCCGTACCCAGCGTACTCATCTTCTCCACCATGAATTTTTTCAGCGAGGTCGGATTCAGCAACGCCTTGGTCTCCTGGTACAGATAGGTCTTGTTCGCGGATCCACCACCCTTCGCGATAAAGAGGAAGCTGTACTCCATGCCATGATCCGTAGCGAACAAGTCAATCTGAGCCGGCAGGTTGGTGCCGGTGTTCACCTCGCGGTACATATCCAGGGCCACATTCTGCGAATAGCGCAAGTTGTTTTTCGTGTAGCAATCGTATGCACCATGAGAGATCCATTCCGCATCATTGCAGCCGGTCCACACCTGCTGCCCCTTCTTGCCCACGCAGATGGCCGTGCCGGTATCCTGGCAGAGCGGCAGCACCCCCAACGCCGCCACCTCCGCGTTGCGCAGAAGGGTGAGCGCCACACTCTTGTCATTCTCCGATGCTTCCGGATCGCTCAGAATAGCCTGCACCTGCCGCAGATGCTCCGGACGGAGGTAAAATGCCACGTCGTGCCACGCTGTTTCCGCGAGCAATCGCAGCCCTTCCGGCTCCACTTTGAGTATGGGCTTGCCTTCAAATTCGCCCACACTCACATACTCTCTTGTGAGAAGCCGGTACGTGGTTTCATCTTTCCCCATGGGGAACATTTCCTGATAGACAAATGGTGGTGTTGCCATGTCGCTATCCTACCACATTCATCCCCCACCACACAAGTACGAAGTCAAAAAGAGTACGAAGTGAAAAGCGGGAGGAATGCGCGCCGGCGCGCGTATTTTCTCTTTTCTCTTTTTTAACATTCCTTCGGTGACTTTATTTTTGAGGCAATGCGAGGCGTCTGGGCCTTGTCATACTTGCGGATATACTTCCCGCTGCTCTTCTCCCTATGTTTCGAAATAAGTCGCGTGCTGGCGTAAAAGTGATTCGTCAGCAAGTCGTAGTACCTATACACCGCGTTGAGCAAACGTACGCATCCCGGCTCATCAAATCGGTCTCTCCCTACAAGC
>CANRLM010000056.1 GCA_947631435.1 uncultured Akkermansia sp. | reverse complement strand
CGCCACGCGGGAGAGGCAACATGACTCTGCCGTCTCCCACGCTCAGCGTGTAGTATAGCGGATTTAGAATCCGCGGTGCAAGCAAAAAAGCGTTCGGAGGCAAAAAAATTTGCTACAGACAGTGTTTTCGGGCATTGCAAACTCCAACACGAAACCCACTTCGGCGAAAGATTTGGGAAAGAGCGAAATCGATTTCGTCTTACAATCAACAAATTAAAACTTTCTCGCGAACCGCGGATTCTAAATCCGCGGACAGGGGGCAGGACGGGGGAGGGGGGAGAGGGGGTAAATTCGGGGAGAGGGGAACAAATTTGTGTTGACTAAAGAGGGGTATGAGATTAAACTGCATGCGCCTTGCCGGGCCGTGGGGTCCGGGGGGGACAATACCAACGAAAAACATACTTCAACACTATGGCTAAATACGCTATCAACGGTTTTGGACGCATAGGGCGCAACGTGCTGCGCGCGATGTCACAGGCGGAGCTTGAGAAGGTTGTGGCGATTCATGACCTTACACCCATTGAGACGACGGCGCACCTGCTCAAGTACGACTCGACGCAGGGTAAATTCAAGGGGACGGTAGAGATCAAGGGGGAGGACATCCTTGTGGTGAATGGGCACGAGATCAAGATATTGGGGGGCATGCTGGGGCCGGATCAGCTGCCGTGGAAGGAGCTTGGCGTGGATGTGGTACTTGAGTCCACCGGGCTGTTCACAGACCGTGCGAAGGCTGAAGGGCACCTGAAGGCGGGAGCGAAGAAGGTGCTGATTTCTGCTCCGGCGAAGAACCCGGATCTGACCTTCTGCATCGGCATCAACGATCAGGAGTATGACCCGGCCAAGCACCACATAGTTTCCAACGCATCCTGCACCACGAACTGTCTTTCGCCGATGGTGAAGGTGCTGAATGACACCTTTGGGGTGGAGAAGGGGATGATGAGCACCATTCATTCCTACACGAACGACCAGCGCATTCTGGACTTGCCGCACAAGGATCCGCGACGCATGCGCTCGGCGGCCATCAACATCATTCCGACCACCACCGGTGCGGCGAAGGCGATCGGCGAGGTGATTCCCCAGCTGAAGGGGCTGCTCAATGGGGCATCCTTCCGCGTGCCGACCCCGACGGGTTCGCTGACCGACTTTGTGGCCATCCTGAAGAAGGATGTGACCGTGGAGGAGGTGAACGCCGCCATGAAGGCCGCAGCCGAGGGACCGCTGAAGGGCATACTTGAGTACTCAGAGGAGGCTCTGGTGCTGCAGGACATTGTTTCCAACCCGCACTCCTGCATCTTTGATGCCGGCTTCACCTACGTCGTTGGTGGCAACATGGTGAAGGTTTGCGGCTGGTATGACAACGAGTGGGGTTATTCCAACCGCGCTGCTGAGGCGATGAAAAAGCTCGGCGATTCCATCTGATTCGCCGCTCGATTTTTCCGATTGAGTTTTTTTACCCCGGGGGAGCAAGAAACTGCTTCTCCGGGGTGAGTGCGGTTTTTGGGGGAATGAATTACGGAGCCGAATTTTGAAATGTATCGGCGCCCGGTTGGGAAGATTTTTTAATGTGCGGCGGTGGCGGCAGAAGCGCTTCACAAGTCTTTCCCACGAATCATCACGCACGGTTCTTCCCGTCGTTTTCGCTTTCACCCGGCAATTTCCGGATCTCCGGGGGGCTCACTGCTCCGATACCTTTACCCTGTGCGCTTGTTACAGCGCCCGGAAGCGACGTTTCAGCTCACTGATGGGCAGGGGGATCATGGTAGGTTTTCCGCTTGGTGTGCAGTAGGGGATATCGCAACGCAGGAGGTTGCGCAGCAGGGGGAGGGGGTTTTCCAGCCACGCGGAGATGTTTTCGCGTCTGGCGCAGGCGGTAGCCATACGACCGGCGAAGAGTTCGAAGGGGTTGCGGGAGCGTTTCAGGCGCACTTCCCCGGCGGAGAAGGAGGCGATCATATCGGCGACGAAGGAGTCGATTTCGCGGAGATTGAGGAGGGAAGGGATGCCCTCGACCCGCAGGGTTTTGGCGCCGAAGAGGGTCACGCGGAAGCCTGCCCGAGCGAAGAGGGGAAGGAGCTCCTTCACCACGGCGGCATCTCGGGCATCCAGCTCCACAAAGGCCGGGGTGAGCAGCTGCTGGGTCATCACGGGATGCTTGTTTTGCGCCACGAGGCTTTCGAAGATGATGCGTTCGCGTGCCGATGTCACCGAGAGAACGACGAGGCCCTCGGAGTTTTGGAAAACGGCGAAACGATCCGGCAGGATACCCCAGAAGTGGAAAGGAAAATCGGGAGAGCCCTCTTCTTTCGCTGCGGAGCGCGGCGTACGCCGGCCCGGGGGAAGTTCCAGCTCCTGCTGTTCCGGCTCGATGACCAGCCTCAGGGGGGGGAGAAAGGCATCCGGCGGTGGAGGCTCCTGCTCCGGAGATTCGGCGGGGCGGGGCGGGGCGGCGGGAGGAGCTGCGGAGGAGGGAGGGGGAACCGGCGCCGCGTGCGGGAGCGGTTGCGCCGGGGACGGAGGCGCGGCGGGCGAGGGGAGCGGGGCGGAGGGATGTTCTGCCCGTGCCCGGTCCGCCAGGGTGCCGGCGACCGAATCAATGACCGCGGAAATGACATCGGAGAGGCGTCGGAAGCGCACCTCGCGCTTTGCGGGGTGGACATTGACATCGACGAGGGCCGGTTCGATATCCAGGTACAGGAAAAAGCCGGGATGCAGGCCGGTGGGGAACCCGCCGAAACCATCGCGGATGGCGCGCAGGATATTTTTATCCTCGATGGGGCGTCCATTGAGGAAGATGTACTGAAGTCTCTTGTTGCGGCGCGCTTCGTTCAGCGGGAGAATGTAGCCTGTTACGCGGACGCCGTTTGCATGAACGGGGCGGAGGCGAAGGAGCTTTTCTGCGAGCTCCTGCCCGAAGAGCTCGGCGATGCGGTGGCGCAAGTCCGGCGTGGAGGCGACATCGAAGACGACGCCGCCTTCCTGCACGAAGGCGAAGCGCATGTTCGGGAAGGCGAGGGCATGGAGGCGCACCTGGTGTTCGGCGTGGGCTGCCTCGGTTTCGGCGCTTTTGAGGAATTGTCGGCGTGCCGGGGTGTTGTAGAAGAGCTCGCGCACCTCGATATGCGTGCCGGGCGAGCATCCTGCCGCGCGGAGTTCTTCCTCCTCCCCACCGTGGAAGATGATGCAGGAGCCTTCGATATCCCGGGGGCGCCGGGTGGAGATGGTCATGTGCGACACGGAGGCGATGCTGGGGATAGCTTCCCCGCGGAACCCCATGCTGCGTCGCTCGTAGAGATCCTCAAATTTTTCGATTTTGCTGGTGGCGTGATTTTTTGCGCAGAGGGCGAGGTCGGCGCGGCTCATGCCGTCGCCGTCGTCGTCCACCTTGATGAGGGCGCTGCCGCCGCGGATGATTTCGACGCGCACGGAGCGGGCGCCGGCGTCGATGCTGTTTTCGACGAGTTCCTTGATGACGGAGGCCGGTCGCTCGACCACTTCCCCGGCAGCCACGCGACTCGCCAGCGTGTCATCCATCAGGTGAATGGTCGGCTCTTCAGCGGCGGCTTCTGGCGGGGTGGCGGTCACAACTTCTTCAAAACCGTTGCGGTCCTCGGCAGCAGGTAGAGGGAAATGGAACCGTCGGCAAGCGTCTCATGCCGCACGGAGGGATCCTGCCTGCCCAGGCCTCCGAAGGACGCGGCGTCCGAGTCCAACGCCACCTCCCAGGAGCCGGGCGCCGGAGCCGGGAGGCGGTAGTTCGGCAGCGCGTTTTCCCCGCCCCAGTAGAAGACGAAGATGAGCCCTGCGCGCTCAAAGGCCATGGCGTGATTCTTCTCATCCATGTTCAGCGGGCGCGCCGGCGGCGATCCCGGGAGGTCGTATTCCTTTGCCAGATGCAGCATGGCGGCGTCAAAGGCGTTGAGGAAGCGGTAGCGCAGTTGATCATTATCCACGAGGCTCCACTGGCGGCGGCAATACAGGTAGGAATTGCCGTTGCCTTCGCGGGGGAAGTCAATCCACTCCGGGTGCCCGAATTCATTGCCCATGAAGTTCAGCCAGCCTTCGCCGCCGGCGGCGAGCGTGATGAGCCTGATCATCTTGTGCAACGCCATGCCGCGTTCGATGGTCAGGCTCTCCATCCCGCACGCCATGTGCGTGTACATCTCTGCATCCATCAGTCGAAATGCGATGGTCTTGTCTCCCACGAGCGCCTGGTCGTGGCTTTCGGCGTAGGCGATGTTTGGTTCTCCGTAGCGCCTATTGGTGAGGGTGTACCACATGTCACCCATGCTCCACTCCTCGTCCTTTTTTTCTTTGATGAGCTTGATCCAGTAGTCCGGCAGGCCCATGGCCAGGCGGTGCGAGAAGCCGAGACCCCCTTCATCCACCGGGCGGCACATGCCCGGCATGCCGCTCATATCCTCTGCCACCACGATGGCCCCCGGGCGGATCATCTGCACCAGCGTCGTGGCGAGTTGCAGGTAGGTGACGGCGTCCACATTCACGCGATCGTTGTAGTAGCAGCTGAGATCGGTGAAGGGTTCATGACCGTGGTGCAGGTAGAGCATGCTGGTGACGCCGTCGAAGCGCAGACCGTCGAAGCGGTACTCCTCCAGCCACCAGCGGAGGTTGGAGAGCAGGAACTCCTGCACTTCCGGCTTGCCGTAGTCGAACAGGCAGCTGTCCCAGTCCGGGTGCCGGCTGTCCCGCTCCCCGGCGTGGAAGTACTGCCCGCCTGATCCATCGAAGTCATTCAGTCCCTCGGCCGTGTTTTTCACCGCGTGGGAATGCACGACATCCAGCAGGACGGCCAGTCCCGCCCCGTGTGCGGCGTCGATGAGCTTCTTGAGGTCCTCGGGGGTGCCGAAGCGGTTGCACGGTGCGAAGAAGGAAGAGACATGGTACCCGAAGGAGCCGTAGTACGGGTGCTCCTGGATCGCCATGAGCTGCACGGCATTGTACCCGAGTTTGACGATGCGCGGCAGGACGTGCTCGGCAAACTCGGCATAGGAGTGGATGCGCTGCTCTTCCCCGGCCATGCCTACGTGCGCCTCGTAGATCAGCGGGTTTTTGATGCGCGCCGGACTCCAGCGCGTGTTTCTCCAGCGGTAGGGTTTTTCCGGTTCCCAGATGAGGCCGCAGTAGTCAAAATTCTCCGGATTCTGCTCCGTGTAGCGAATCCAGGCCGGTATGCGGTCGCGCCCCTGACCATCCGCCCCGACCACGTGGACCTTCACGCGCATGCCGTGCCGCAGGGCATCCGCCGGCAAGCGTATTTCCCAGTTGCCGGCTTCATCCGGGGTCATGGGGTGCGCCGTCCTGTCCCAGCCATTCAGATCGCCGACGAGGAAGAGGCCCCTGGCGCCGGGCGCCCACTCGCGGTAGACCCACTCGCGCGTCTTGCGGTCGCGGTTGAACCCCATCCGCGCGTACCCACGCGCCGCCTCCATGAGGCTGCCGTATTTCTTGCGCAATGCCTCCACCCGACTGTCGTATAGCCGCAGCCGCGCGCGGATCTCCTGCGTGTAGGGCGCCAGCCAGCTGTCCGCCAGCACGAGCCCCGGTATGGGTGGTCTTCTCATCACCCGCTATTGTACACAAGCATCCGGCTCCAGGCAATCTATTTTCGCTCCGTGGCAGGGCAAAAGCATCGCGTTTGCCGGAGGACGAAGCCAATTTGAGGGACAGAGCCGGGAGGAAGGACGAATTCGCTTCGTACTCAGGGAAACGCAACATTTTACAGCTGAGGCCCATTCGATGAATTCCGAAAAAAATTGAACGAAAGATTCGCGGGGAGTGTCTCTCCTACATCGGATCAGTCCCGTACGTGGCGAAGGAGAGAGCGTCGCGTGCTGTACAAAAGGGAGTCCGTGTTTCATAGGTAGTAAGTTGGAACGCCCGCAGGAGAAATCCTGCGGGCGTTTTTTTACAGCTTGACCCAGGGAGAAAAAAACGATATTCTGGAAGAACACATGAAACGCAGAGATTTTATCAAACTCGGGTTCGGCGTCGGCGCAGCCTTCTCGCTGGACACGCTTGGCGGACTTTTCCCGGCGGCTTCCGCTGAGGAGCCTGCCGCCGGTGATAGGAAGCCGTCCCTGGTTGCCGTGCGCGGCGGGGATCGCGTGGCAATGCTGGATGCTGCTCTGGCGGCTCTGGGCGGCATCGGCGCCTTCGTCAAGCCGGGGCAGAGTGTCGTCATCAAACCGAATTGCGGCTGGGACAAGACGCCGGAGATGGGGGCAAACACGCATCCCTCCTTGGTGGGCCACATGGTGAAACTCTGCAAAGACGCCGGCGCATCGGAGGTGGTTGTCTTCGACCACACCTGCGATAACTGGCAGCGCTCCTACCGCAACAGCGGCATCCAGGAAGCCGTGGAGAGCAACGGCGGCAAGATGCTCAGCGCAGCGGATGAGAGCATGTACCGCGACCACGAGAACCCCTCTGCCCGCAATCTCAAGAAAGCCAAAGTGCACACTGCTATCCTGGACTCGGACGTCTTCATCAACATGCCGGTACTCAAGCACCACAGCGGAGCCCGCATGACCGCCTGCATGAAGAACGCCATGGGTCTGGTGTGGGACCGCGGCTTCTTCCACAGCCACGACCTGCACCAGTGCATCGCGGACGCCGTGCTGCTCCGCAAGCCGGATCTCAATGTGCTGGATGCCTTCACGCCCATGCAGCGAAACGGTCCCAAGGGGAAGGATGAAAACGACCTGATTGCCACGCATTCTCTGCTGGCCGGCACGGATATCGTGGCGATTGACGCCGCGGCGGCCAGGATGCTGGGCACCGACGAAGGAAGCGTTCGGCACATCGATCTGGCCGCCGAAATGGGCCTGGGAGAAAAGGATCTCAGCAAGGTGGCGATTCGCCGCATCACTCTCGCCTGAAGTCGTCTATGTGGCGCGCAGCACGCATTGTCGCAGCGGTTGTCGTGGCGTCGCTCTTCGTGTTCGGGTTCATCAACCTGAGGAATCTCGAACCTGCCGCCTGGGAGCACCTTGTGGAGCGCCTGCAATTGGTGCCTGCCCTGCTCGGCTCGTGTCGCGGGGTTATCGGCGCGGTGGCGGTTTTGGTGGCTCTTCTGGCGCTCACGCTGCTGTTCGGGCGCGTGTACTGTTCGTTCATCTGTCCGCTGGGGATTCTGCAGGACGTCGTCATCCGCCTGCGCCGTGGCTTCGACAAGTTGCGCGGCAGGAAGAGAAGCGGGGCGGCCCTGCGTTTTGCGCAACCCCTTCCCTGGCTGCGCTACACGATACTCGGCATCGTGGTTCTCTCCTTCTTCCTCTGCGGCACAGCCCTCGTGGCATGGCTGGATCCCTACAGCATCTGCGCGCGTCTCATGGCCGGGGTAGCGAATCCTCTCGCGGCGACCGCCCGGAACCTGACTACCGGGTCGGTGGAGGCGCCTCCCTCCTGGGCGCGTTACGGGTGGCTGCTTGCGGCAGTAGTCGGTGTTGCGCTGGTGCCGTTGGCGCTGGCGTGGTGGCGCGGGCGCATTTATTGCAACACGATTTGCCCGGTTGGGGCTTTTCTGGCGCTGCTTTCACGGGCGCCGCTCTTTCGTCTGGGGATGGATCCCTCCGCCTGCGTGCACTGCGCAAACTGCGTGCGCGCCTGCAAAGCGCGGTGCATCGATTTAAAGAATTACCGGGTGGACACCACGCGCTGCATCAATTGCTATGATTGCGTGTCGGCATGTGAACACGGTCTGCGTCCGAAATTCACGCTTCCCTTCCGCCGCCGACATGACCCGGAAAACAGGGTCGAAAAAAGTGCGCAACAAGCGCCGCCGTCCGCCTCGCGACGGGCCTTTCTCGGACTGCTGGCCTGCAGCGCCTCCGCTCTGGCGGCGTCCGGCTGCCGCGAGCAGGAGACCCCTCCCGGCAAACCCGGGGAGCCGGGAGATAACCAAGATTCCGCCGTCACCCCGCCGGGCAGCCGGAGCGTGCCGCGTTTTCTGGATACCTGCACGGCGTGCGGGCTCTGTATCACCGCCTGTCCCACGCAGGTTCTCCAACCATCCTCCTGGCAGTACGGTCTGAGCGGGGTGATGAAGCCCCGGCTGGATTTCACCGTGGGTTTCTGCAATTTTGATTGCAACATCTGCGGACGCGTCTGCCCGGATGGGGCCATCATGCCGCTGGATCTGGCGGAAAAACAGCGCACTCAGATCGCCCTGGCCGAATTCCACCGTGACCGCTGCATCGTGCAGCAGCATTACACGGAGTGCGGCGCTTGCACGGAGCATTGCCCCACCAAAGCCCTCTCCACCGAGGAGGGTCAATTCCCCACCTGCAATGCCTCTCTCTGCCTCGCCTGCAACGCCTGCGTAGAAACCTGCCCGCAGAAAGCGATTTCGCTCGTCGGCGACGAGCAGCAGGGAATGCACGCGCAGATCGACCGCACAAGGTGCATCGCCTGCGGCAAGTGCTCGCGCGTTTGCCCATCCGGGGCCATGACGTCGCAGCGCCTGCTCATCCCGGTACTTAGGCCGGAGCTCTGCATCGGATGCGGGGCTTGCACGTACGCCTGCCCGGTGCGCCCGGAGCGGGCGATGCAGGTCACCGGGAGGCATCGTCACCTCCTCGCTGAAGTCGTGCGGGAAAAACCGGCCGAAAACCCCGTGAGCACTGAGGATTTTCCTTTCTGAGCCCACCGAGACGAGGACGAAGTGGAAGGAATGCGCGCCCGCGCGCGGAACTCATCCCCCGTATTTCCCTCTGATTTGTTTGCCACGTCCTGATTGACACGGGGGCAGTTGGATGGTATAAAAGCGCCGGAGCTATGGGGGAAATGAACACGTATCGGGAAATTGCGACGAGGATAGCCGCGCTGAATGAGGTGGCCGTCATCTCGCACATGCGACCGGACGGAGATGCCGTCGGCAGCGCCCTGGGTCTCGGGCTGGCTCTGCAAGCGCTCGGCAAGCGCGTGCACGTGTGGGTGGAGGATGGCGTGCCGGCGCGTTTTTCTTTTCTGGATGGCGCACAATCTGTTGTCGATCCTCCCTCCTCGCTGCCGGCCGGGGTGGAGGGCGTCATTTGCGTGGATTGCGGGGAGCCAAGACGCCTGGGCGACGACGGACGCCGCCTGGTGGAGTCCTCTCCCTTCACCATCAACATCGACCACCACGAGACGAACACTCTGTATGGCGACATGAACCTGGTGCAGTCCGGAGCGGCCGCATGCGCCTGCGTGGTCGTGCCCCTGCTGGATGAGCTCGGGGCGCCGATCAGCCCGGCTGTGGCGCGCGCTCTCTACGTGGGGCTGAGCACGGACACCGGATCTTTCCAATACGGCAGCACCACGGCCCGGGATATGCGGCTCGCTGCGCGCCTCATCGAGTGCGGCGTGGACGTGGGAGATACGAACCGCAGGCTGTACCAGGAGCAACCTGTCGGCGCCTTTGCCGTGCAGCGCGAGGTCCTCAACAACATGGTCATCGAAGAAAACGGGCAGTTGGTGCACTACTCCCTGCCGGCAGGAAAATGCGCCGAGCTGGGTGTGGGGCGCGAGGAAACGAAGGACCTCGTGGACATCATCCGCGTGCTTCAGGGCGCGCGCGTGGCGCTCATTTTTGAAGACCTGGAGAATGGACTCATCCGCATCTCGCTGCGCAGCAAGGACCCCGCCATCCGTGTGAACGACATCGCCTCCCGGTTCGGCGGCGGCGGGCATGCCATGGCGGCGGGCATCCGCATGCGCGGGAGCCTGGGCGAGGTGCGATCCGCCGTGCTGGAGGCGATTCGCTCTGTTCTGGATTCTTCTGCATGAACACGTTACGACATGATGAGCCGAGCGGTGTGCTGCCCATTGACAAGGACCCCGGCTTCACCTCGCATAACGCCGTGGCGCTCTGCCGCCGCATTCTCGCCACGCGCAAGGTGGGGCACTGCGGCACGCTGGACCCTATGGCCACGGGCTTGCTGCTTGTCGTCGTGGGAAAAGCGACGCGGCTGCAAGATCGCCTGATGGGGGAGGACAAGGAGTACGAGGCCACCCTGCAGCTGGGGGTGGAGACGAACAGCTACGATGCCGAAGGAGAGGTGGTGGCGCGACGGAGTATTGCGGGTCTTGACGAAGCGGCGGTGAGGGATGCCTTCGCGCGTTTTTCCGGGGTCATCGAGCAGATGCCGCCCATGTACTCCGCTATCAAGATCAACGGTGTTCCCTGCTACAAACTCGCGCGGAAGGGGGTGGAGGTGGAACGAAAAACGCGGCAGGTGCGCGTGATTTCCTGCGCCATCACCCGGCTTGATTTGACGAGTGGTGAGGTGGATTTTACTCTGCGCTGCAGCAAGGGGTTCTACGTGCGCAGCTTTGCGCACGACATCGGAGCGCTTCTCGGCTGCGGCGCCCACTTGACTGCCCTGCGCCGCACCCGCATCGGGGATTTCGACGTGGCGCAGGCCATCGGCGTGCCCGAACTCAAGGAGGTGCCGCGGGAGCAGGTCCTTCGCCGTCTCATCCCCGTGGATCGCCTGTTCCCCACTTCCCCGGGTGAGTCATGATCATCTGCCATACATTGGAGGAACTGCGCAGCATCCCGCAACCGGTCCACTGGGCCATGGGGTGCTTCGACGGCGTGCATTGCGGGCACCGGTGCGTTATCCGCTCTGCGGATACGCCGGGAGCTCTGAGGGGCGTGCTGACATTTGAGCCGCACCCGCTGGCAGTGCTGAGACCGGAGGCTTGTCCCGGACTTCTCACCCCGCTTTTGCAGCAGAAGGCGGAGCTGCTGGAGGAACTGTGCGGGGTGGACGTGCTGCTGGTGATGGAATTCAGTCCGACCCTGGCGGCGACGAGTCCGGCAGAGTTCCTCAATGGCATTGAGAGGGTCAGCCGCATCGCCGGCGTTTCCGTGGGCGAAAACTGGCATTTCGGTCGCGGCGGGGAAGGGGATGCCAACCTGCTGCGCGAGGAGGGAAAACGCCGCGGCTTCCGCGTCCGCGTCTTACCCTTGCAGAAAGAAGAGGGGGGAACCGTGAGTTCTCGCCGCGTGCGCGCCGAGCTGGCGGATGGAAACATCGCGCTCGTGGAGCGTCTGCTGGGGCATCCCTTTTCCATCGCCGGGAGGGTCGAGCACGGGCAGCACCTCGCCCGGCAGCTCGGATTTCCCACGGCTAATATCCCCATCTCCCCGGCCGCGGCCCTGCCGCCATACGGGGTCTACCGCGTCTCTTGCCGACTCCGCGGCAGGGTGTTGCCCGGCATAGCCAATCTGGGGCTGCGTCCCACCGTCGCGGAGCAACGCAGATCCCCACGCATGGAAGTTCATTTTCCGGGGCTGGAAGATGACTTGTACGGGCAATTTCTCACGGTGTCGGTGGAAGAATACCTGCGGGAGGAACGCCGGTTTCCCGACCTGGAGGCGTTGCGCGAGCAGATTGCGCGCGATGTGGCTTCCCTGCCACCCTGCCGGAATTGCACGGCATGAGAGGTTGATATGTTCACAACTTGTTGAATTCGTTAATTTTATGTTGTGATCTACGTTTGGACGCTGCGATTTTCCGCGTTCGGAACTTTTGCTTCTGTTTCGGCGTCCGGATTTTTGAGGGGAGGAATGTGGAAATTACCGTGGCAAAGGGCGTAAAACTGCTTTACAAAAGAGAAGAAGCTGATATACTGGCGCGTGCATGAAGGCGGACATTTTACAACGGGCGGCTCAGGAGGCCAGGGGCCTCGCCATTGATGCGATTTTTGACAAGGCCTCCGGGCACATGGGCTTGCCGATCGGCTGCGCTGAGATAGGCGCTGTGCTGTACGGCAAGATCCTGAGAGTGAATCCTTCTCAGCCCCGTTGGCTGAACCGCGATCGCTTCGTTCTTTCCGGCGGGCACGGCTCAATGTTTCTCTACGCCTGGCTGCATCTGAGCGGCTTTGAAGTGAGCCTGGACGACCTTCGTGCTTTCAGGTCGAAGGGGGCGCGCACGCCGGGGCACCCCGAGTTCCGCTGCTGTCCGGGGGTGGAGTGCACGACGGGGCCCCTCGGCCAGGGGATTGCCAACGCGGTGGGCTTTGCCATTTCAGCGAAACACGCCGCCGCCTCTTACAATACCCCGGAATTCGAAATTTTTAACCAGACGATTTATTGCCTCGCCGGCGACGGCTGCATCCAGGAAGGAATCTCTCGCGAAGCGGCTGCCATTGCCGGCACTCTCAAATTGGACAACCTCGTGCTCATCTACGATGCAAACGGCATCACCCTGGATGCTCCCATTGAGCGCACGCAGGTGGACGACATCGCTGCCTGTTTTCGCGCGCAGGGGTGGGACGCTGTCAGTATTGACGGGCATGACCTGCGGGCTGTGGAGGATGCTCTGCGCGTGGCGAGGCTGGAGAGGAACGGGCGTCCCAAGCTGATCATCGCCCATACCACGATTGCCAAGGGTGTGCCGGGCTTTGAAGGCACTACGAAGGGGCACGGCGAGGGAGGGGCAAAGGAGTGGGAGCAGGCGCATGCAAACTGGGGGTTGCCCGCCGGCGAACGCTACTATGTTTCCCGCGAGGTGCGCGAGTACATGGCGGAGCTGAAGAAGCAGCGCGAAGAGGATTATGCGGAGTGGGACGAGATGTACCGGGCGTGGCGCAAGGCATACCTGGAGCTCGCAGAGCGGCTGGATGCCGGCATTTTGCTGGCGGCAGAGGGTCTCTGCCCGGAGGAGGCGCAGAAGATGCTCCCGGAAAGCCTGGGCGATGAGCCGCAGGCCACGAGGGTTTCCTCTTCCACGGTGCAGAACGCCCTGGGGGCGCATTGTCCCGCGTTGCTTTCCACGAGTGCAGACCTCTTCTCCTCCAACAAGAACTACCTGAAGGGCGCCGGAGACTTCTCCGCCGGGAATTATGCCGGACGCAATTTCTGGTTTGGCATCCGCGAGCACGCCATGGCTGCCATCTGCAACGGGATGGCCTACGACGGACTCTTCCGCGTTTCCGCCGGAACATTCTGTGTGTTTGTAGATTATATGCGGGCAGCTATCCGCGTGGCGGCTCTGGCGCATCTGCCGGTTACCTACGTGTTGACGCATGATTCCGTAGCGGTCGGGGAGGATGGGCCTACCCACCAGCCGGTCGAGACGGTGAGCGGACTGCGTGTGATACCGAACCTCGATGTGGTGAGACCTGCCGACGCCGAAGAAACCGCCGGGGCGTGGCTGGGCGCCATGGAACGGAAGGATGGTCCCACAGCTCTCATCCTCACCCGGCAGAATGTCCCATCTCTCACCTGCTCCAATCCTCTGCTGAGCGTGAAGCAGCGCAGGGAGGGAACACTCCGCGGCGGTTACATTGCTCTGCGCGAGTCTGCGCCCCTGGAGCTCATCATCATCGCCACGGGGTCGGAGGTGATTCTTGCCCTGGAGGCAGCGAAGACCCTCGGTTCCGGGGTGCGCGTCGTTTCGATGCCTTCCCTCCGGCGGTTTAATCATCAGCCTTCGGATTACCGGGAGGAGGTGCTTCCTGCTTCCTGCAAACGCCGACTGGCCGTCGAGGCCGGCAGGAGCGACCTCTGGTACCGCTACGTCGGCCCGCAGGGGGGGATCATCGGTATTGATGACTTCGGTTTTTCTGCCCCGGGCTCGCAGGTGCTCCATGACCTCGGAATGAATGTGCCCAACATTGTGGAACATGCCCGGGCGCTTCTCGAGGAGTCCGTTTGAGCGTCTGCGTCTTGCGGCGTAAATTCGCCTTTTATTCACCACGTGTAGGTGGCACCGGAATGATGGATCGGACGACCAGCTTCGACGCGGAAGGCTTCATCGGGAGTCCCCGACGGGGAATTCTGCTCCGCCGGCGAATCATCGGAATAGGCGTGGTCGCAGTGAGTATATTATTGCTGCTTAGTTTGTTCAGTTATCGGGTGGATGAGATGGGGTGGAGAATGCTGAACCCTGTGGATCACGAGGCGGCGTCTGCGCGCCCGTGTACGAACTGGCTCGGCGTGGCGGGTCTGTACACCGCCGGCGTTTTTTACTGGCTGCTGGGCGGCGCGGCGGTGTACGGGGCTGTGCTTTTGCAGGCGCCGGCGTGGGGGATGCTGCTGTGGCCCGGGAGCCGGCGCCTCGGGCAGTGGATCGGCTGGACCGTGATGCTGTTGAGTTCCTGCGCGATCTTGTCCGTGCAGCCGTGGGTGTTGGTGGAATGGGCTGATCATCTGCATCTCACGACGCCCGGCGGGAAATTGGGGTACCTGGATGGGACGCGCTGCGTGGGGGCTTTATTCGGTCGTACCTGGGCTCTCATCTTTCTCCTCCTGCTTCACGGTATTGCGCTGATCTATTACTCCCGCATCACTCCAAAATTGCTTTATCGCACAGAAAAGAAGGATATTACGAGTGTGTGGGAGCGGTGGCGCGAACGCCGCCGCGCCGGGAAGCTGCAGCAAGCCGCGGCGGAGCGATCCTGGCGCCAAATTTCCGAAACTTCCGGCGCGTCCTCTCCCGGCTGCGACGAGCGCGGAGGAGCGATCCGGGAGAAAAATCCGGATTCTTCATCTTTTGTACATCCTGTTGCTGAAGAGTTGCCATTGGATGATGAAGAGCGGAAAGAGGAGAATTCTCCCGCAGCATCGTCGTCCGGACGGAGCGGTGTTCCTCGCAAAGCTGTTTCGAGGAAAATACCCGGGGGTAACCTTCTGGATTTAATGGAATCTGTTGAGGATGAAATTGAACGAGAAAGTTTATCTGCGGAGGATGAGGATGAGAAGCCGCCGATCAACCCGTACACGGAGCGGGCGATTGTCCGGCACTTCGGGATGAAGACGCCGGAAACAAAAACTCCGGCGCCGGCGCCGCCCCGTCCTTCCCCCGCACAGCGGCGGAAAATAACGCGAAAAACGCCGAAGCCGGAAAGTGATTATCCTTTGCCTCCGTATGAGTTGCTAAAATATGAACCGGTGCCGGATGAGGTGCGTTTGCAGGCGCGCGGTGAGATGCTGCGCACGCAGGCCAGGATTGCGGATACCCTGAAATCTTTCCGTATCAGCGTAGAACCCGGGGACATCACCCGCGGTCCCAGTGTCACGCGCTACGAGTTCTCCGTACCGAGAGGGCAGTCGGTCAAAGCTGTGGCAAGCAAAAGGGTTGACATCATGGCTTCAACACGCAGTCCATCGGTGAATATTCTTGCCCCCATTCCGGGGAAATCCACCGTGGGGGTGGAGCTGGAAAACGGCGTGAAGGAACCGGTGTTCCTGCGAGAGCTGCTCCAGTCCCCGGAGTTCAACAGCCCGAAATTGCGTATACCGGTCGCGCTCGGGAAGGATGTGTACGGCAACCCGGTGATTGGGGATCTGGCGGCGATGCCGCACGTGCTGGTAGGCGGTTCGACCGGGTCAGGCAAGTCTGTGTGCATCAACAGCATGCTTATTTCCTTCCTGTACAAATTCCGTCCGGATGAACTCAAACTCATCCTCGTGGACCCCAAGGTGGTGGAGATGCAGCCTTACAAGAAGCTGCCGCATCTTGCGGTGCCGGTGGTGACGGATCCGAACCGCGTGATCGGAGCTCTGCGCTGGGCGGTCAATGAGATGGAGCACCGCTACAGACTTTTCAGCAAGGTTGGCGTTCGTAATCTGGAAGATTTCAACAACTTGTCCCCGGAGGAACGAGAAGCCCTGGAAAGGGAGGAGCGCGAGGCGACCGAACAATCGATTGAACCAGATGATGAAGTGGTGGATGCTATCGTGCGGGATGTCGAAAGTTCCCGCGGCTGCGATATTCCCGATGAAGACGAGGGCGAGGAGGAACAGCAGGAGCTGGATTTCTACAACGATGGCAGAATACCGGTCCATCTGCCTTACATTGTGATCGTGGTGGATGAGCTGGCGGATCTCATGATGCAGGTGAAAGAAGACCTGGAGAACTATATCGGACGGCTCACGCAGAAGGCGCGCGCTGCCGGAATCCATCTCATTGTTGCGACACAATCGCCCAGAGCTCAGGTTGTGACGGGGATCATCAAGACTAATCTGCCGAGCCGCATTGCGCTGAAAGTGTCCAGTGCTATTGACAGCCGGGTGATTCTCGATGAAACCGGGGCAGAGAACCTGCTCGGGCGTGGAGATTTGCTCTTTTTGCCGCCGGGCGGACCCAGCAAGATGACGCGTGCGCAGGGCGCTTTCGTGTCGGATGCCGAGATCGCTTCCATCATCAAATTCTGCGCATCGCATGCGGAGCAGAACTTCGTGCAAAGCGCGGCGGCAGCTCTCAGCGAACCTGTCGAGACAAATGCCCCCTCCGGCGGCTCCTCCCGCGGCGGCGGCGATTCCGACGAGGAACTCTACAACCGCTGCGTGAGCATGGTGATTACCGAACGCAAGGCCAGTACCTCGCTCTTGCAGCGGCGCTTCAGCATCGGTTACGGACGCGCCGCCAAGATTATGGATATGATGGAGCAACGCGGCGTCATTTCTCCGCCGCAGGGTGCATCCCGAGCGCGGGAGGTGCTGATCTCCTGATTTGCCCGGCCATAAGGCCAATTTGTCAGGGCAAACGCATTAGAAAATTGGATTCATTTTAAGGAAGGAGACAGGACGTTTATTTATGCTCTAATTCGTTGC
>CANRLM010000055.1 GCA_947631435.1 uncultured Akkermansia sp. | reverse complement strand
GTTGGATTGAGGGCGCCGATGAGTGATCGCACACAGCTGCTCTTTAACGCCGGTTCCGAACTGCGCAGCGGCATGACTTCGTGGAACCTGGCCGCAGGTTTCAGATACGACTTCTGAAGGGAGTTGATAAACTGTTCCGAATAGCAACTCCCTCCCGGGAAGATTAATTTTGCAACCTTTCCCGGGGCGTCCGGTTGTTTTGTGCGAAATTTAAAGAATCGGCATTTGAAATTCGTAATTCTCTTGTCCCTCGTGAGGTTTTATGGTAGAGTGGAGCGCGATGGATCGCGTGATGAAGAGTCTGGCAGTCGCTGCGGTGCTGGGTGGAAGCCTGGCGGCAGCAGGGGATGTTTTCCCTTCTCCGCAACAGGTGGAGATGGGTGAGGAGCTGACGCAAGTGGAGAAGGTGGCGGTGCATGTGCGCGGCGGGGAGGAGGAGCAGCCGGGGGATGAAATGTGGCAAAGGGTGCCGGCGGACAAAGTGGGAGCATATGCTCTGCAGGTGCGTCCCGGCGAGTTGGAAGTATGGGCGAATGATGCAGATGGGGTGTACTACGCGAAGCAAACGCTCAGTCAACTGCTGGAGGGCGTGCCCGGGGCGCGAGATGCGCAGAGAGATCCTTTTCCGGAAAAAGATGTGGGGGATGTGGCGAAGCTGGGACAGCTGCCGTTGGGAAGCATCGTGGACTGGCCGGATATGCCGTATCGCGGGGTGGTAGAGGGGTACTACGGGATTCCATGGAGTGCGGAGGCGCGGCGGTCGCTATTTGCGTTTTTCGGACGCAACAAGATGAACACTTACATCTACGCCCCGAAGGACGACCCCTATCACCACGGACCGGGTTGCTACCAACCATATCCCCGGGAAAAGGCAGAAGAGATTCGCAACCTGGTGCAAGAAGCAAAGAAGCACCATGTGCGTTTCGTGTGGGCAATTCATCCGTCCGACACGGTGCACTGGGCTCAGCAGAACGGGAAAGAGCAGCTGGAGGGATTGTGCCGAAAGCTGGAGGCGATGTATGAGCTCGGGGTGCGCGATTTTGGAGTGCTGGTGGACGATAGTTCCGGGGAAATTTCTCGCGCGGAGAGGCAGATAACGCTGGTGAATTATCTGGTGGAGCATTTTATCCGGAAGCATCCGGAAGTGAATCAGACCGTGGTGGTGTGCCCGACGGGGTACAACCGCAGCTGGGCGGACGTGGGAGCACTGCACGAGCTTGGGGAGAAGCTGGCGCCGGAGGTGCGGGTGATGTGGACGGGGGACACCGTGGTGCACGACATCACGCTGGCGGGACAGAGATGGGTGAATGAGCATGTAGGGCGTCCGACCTTCGTCTGGTGGAACTGGCCGTGCAATGATTTCAAACCCGGAAGGTTGTCGATGGGGCGGGCATATGGACTGGGCACGGAGGAGGAGATGAAGCGGCAGATGAGCGGATTTGTGGCAAACCCGATGCAGCAGGCAGAGGCGAGCAAAGTAGGTCTGTTCGGAGTGGCATGCTATGCGTGGAATATCACGCGCTTTGATTCGTTAGGGAGTTGGGAAGCGGGGATAGCGCGACTCTACCCGAAGCACCGGGCCGCGATGCAGACATTCTGCAATCACAATTCGTACTTGCTGCCCAACAATCATGGGTACGAGAGAGAGGAGTCTGTACGCATTGCGCCGGAGGCGCAACAATTTGTGGAAAGTTTGAGACAGGAGAAACTGGATACCGCTGCTGCCGGCGTGCTGACCCGGGAATATCGCAGCATGCAGGATGCAGCCCGGGAACTGCAGAATGGGGAACCCGTGCTGAACGAAGATATCGGACCGTGGTTGAGATGTTTCGAGCTTACGGGGAAGGCCGGGCAGCTTGCCATCAACAATCTCATCGCTGATGACACAGCGGCGCAGGTGGAGTCGTTCTTTGAACTCGTGGATACGCTGACCGCCATGCGCAATCTGGAACGCCCCGGATGGCAGGGGAACCGCGTGGCGATGGTGAAGGATGTGGAGGTGGCAAGCTATGTACTCACCCCGGCGTTGCAGTACGCCCTGCGCCAGGGGAATGAGCAGATTTACGCCAAACTGGCAGGGCGACCGCATGTTTTGCCGCTTTTTTCCTCCAACCGCGGGAAACCGGCAGAGGGTACGAGCAACCTGAGGGATGGCAGCATACGCACCTTCTGGTCCACTGGGGAGGAGCAGAAGCTTGGCGATTGGTTTTGCCTGGATTTCGGAGTGCCGCAGGATATTCGGCGCGTGAATCTGCTGATGGGCGGGGAGCGTGCCGGGGATTATGCGCCGGCCGGGCAGTTTGAGGTATCTGACGATGGGGAACGATGGAAGCCTATCGGTCGGGAACGCCGCGGACCGGCGGCCACGTTGAACCTGACCAGGACACCGGTGCGGGCGCGTATGGTTCGTTTTCGCGTTACCCAACCGCAGAAGAGATGGATATCCATCTACGATTTTTCTGTCAATTGTGTGCCGGAACCGTATGTGATTTCCAACATGGCGGCGCGCCCCGGGCTTTCTGCAGCGATTGTAAATGAAGCGGTAGCCGTGAACCGCGTGATGGAAGTACTCACGCTGAATCCCGGTGAGTTTGTTGAGCTGGAGATACCGGGATCGGTGCGTCCGTCTTTTGTGGAGTTGAATCTGGAGGAAGAACAGATTGACCAATGGGCGCGCATTGAGCTTACCACGGAAGAAGGTGAAATCATCCGACTGAAGGGGACGGCTGAAAAGAACCGCATCTACGTGCCAGAACCCACGCAGGAGGCAGTGCGCAGCCTACGTGTCACGAATGCCGGTGAGTCCCTTCGCCGCATTCGCATCACCCTGTTTCGCGTCGGTATTTCCGCGGAGACGGGGCAGGGGCGCTATGGCGTGCTCACGGATGGAGATCTCTCCACTTCGTTGGATTGTAGTGATGCAGAGCAGAGGGTGGTTATTCCGCGCACTCTGGGCACTGAAGAGGCGATTGTAGTGGGGACGGCGGAGTGCAGCATTGAGGGAGCGGAGGAGCTGCCGAGTGTGTCGCAGCACTTGCATCGCTTTTCTCTGCCGGCAGGGATAAAAGAGCTTCACGTGCTGATCCCGAAACAGGAGGGCAAGTGTATCAATGAAATCATTCTGAAATAATTCCTATGAATATGGTAAAGAGGGAAATACAGGGCATCCTGATTGGATTGTGCGGCTTGTGCTGTGGTGCAATCGGGGCTCCGGCTGTCAACCACGTTTACATCCTTACCGGGCAGAGCAATTCACTCGGCGCGGTAAAGGGGAGTCCCGCCAGTGAAGAGCAATTGGAGCATTACAAGAGCTCAGGCAAACTCTGGAATGGCAACATGAACCGCGACAGCGGCGAGTGTTTCGAAAGCTCGCCGGAGTGGGTTTCGGTGGCGCCGCAAGTGCCGGAATACAATGGAGGACTTTGCATGGGGCCCGAGTACGGTTTCTGTTCGATGATGGAGAGACGCGGCTGGCGGAGCGGAAAGAATAGGCAAATTTGCATCATCAAAGCCTCGCTGGATGGAGGAGGCAATAGTTGCTGGCTCTCCGACTCTCCCGGGTATAAATCTTTGCTGGACACCGTAAAGAAGGCCATGGGGGCGCTTAAAGGCAAGGTGCAGGTGCATGAGCTGCTCTACCTGCAGGGCGAATCGGACAAAGGTGATGAGATAACGGAAGCTCCGAAGAGGTTCCTCTCACTCCTTTCGCGGCTTGCAAAGGACAGCAAACAGACAGCACTCAAGCATGCCGTGGTCGGTCAATGCGCTACATGGTCCGACAAGGAAACCGAGCAGGAGGGCAAGACGACGGCTCAGTTGATGGAAGCGATGGCCGGGAAGAACAAGAACATCGGCTGGGTACGCACGCGCGATCTGCCGAAGATCACGAAGGGCGATAGTATGGGGGTGCACTACAATGGCACGGCTCAGTTGGCCATCGGCGCGCGCTACGCGTATGCCGCTGCTCTGCTGGAAAAACTGCCGTTGCCGGGGGCTGTGCGCAACGATGCCCCCGAGGCGAGTCTGGAGAATGCCGATGCGTGGTTTGCGAGTGGAGGCTCAGGCAAGGAGGAGGCTAAGGAGAGACTTCTCATCTGGGATATCGCCGCTGTGAACGGAGAGGATACACTGAAGGGAGACCTCAGTTGCTCGGGTATTCTGGTGGAGGATCCCATCTCGGGGTGTGTGGTGGTGAGGGCGGCGAAAGGAAAGAAGGCTCAACTTTCTATTGGAGGGGAGGGCATCACCCTGAAAGAGGCTGACTTGAATTTGCGGAGTCCTGTGTTGCTTACGGCGGATCAGACATGGAAATTGGGGAAGGAACGCAAGCTTACCCTCGGTTCGCCGGATAAGCCGGTAAGCCTTCGCGGCAGTTGCAAGGTGACTATCAAGGCAGCTCCGGGGGCTTCAGTGGTGCTCTACACAACCGGCGGGACCGACAGCGTCGAGTTTGTAGACGCGGGAGGCGTGGTGGAGCGTCACCATTCGTCTCACTAATATGATTTGCGGATATGCCGGGGGATGGGGTGCACCGTCGATGCGTGAAATTCAGGCTACCGGAGGAAGGACAAATCACAGATTTTCTATCTTCCTCTGCGGAGTTGTGAGTGATTTGGAGGAAGGACGGCTGAGGCTGTCAGACATGATTTTCCCGGGAAACGCGTAGATGGAGTACCTGGTTTACAATATGGGGAGTGAGGCGGTAAGAGAGGTAGAATTGCTACATCCCGGGGAATTGGATGCTGTGGAGCGTGCGGCGTATGCGGCTCGTGGGGAAGGGTATTTGAGGGAGCGTACGATCTTGCGGCAGGAGCTGGCTCGGCGGTGCGGCGAAAAACCGGCACAAGTGCGTTTCTCGTACACAGACCTGGGCAAACCGATTTGTGCAAAACAGCCCTTCAATATCAGCCATTCGGGAGATCTGCTCTGTATTGCGTTCCATCATGGCGATATAGGAGTAGATATTCAGCGGGTACGCCCCTTGCCTCGCATGGCTGCCGTGGCCGGGCGTATCTTCACGGCGGAGCAGGTGGCGCTATGGCACAGGCGCGGCGCCTCCCGGGAGGAATTTTTCAGTGCATGGTGCATCGCAGAGGCGCTCGTGAAATTTGCCGGAGAGAGCATTTTCACTGCGGCGACGCGCTTTCCTTTCCTTTACGACGGCAGGGAAATTCATCCTCTCTTCTCTCCCGCGCCCGCGATAGAACTCTTTTCCCCTGCTCTGGGTTACGCGGGAGCCGTAGCGTACCATCCCTGAAATTCAGATCATCGCATGGACGAATTGGCGCGCAGATCGGCGCCAAACCTGCGACGCAGCGCATCCGCTACGGCGTTCCAACCGGCATCTGCCACTTCACTCACGTTGATGGAAGTTTCATCCCTGTTCATGCGTACGTAGAGCACTGCAATGCGGCGTCCGCACCGCACCGTCAGGAACCGAGTGCGGCTTTCAAAAATCGGATTGGTGGAAGCGAGTTCGATATCGCTTTTGTCGCGCAGTTGTCGACGGTAATCAGCCGGGACCCGATCTAACTGCAGCCACTTCTCTGCTTGCGGCACGCTCAACCCCGCCAGTGACTCATGATCAGAGATGAAACGCATCACCCGGTAAGCGGCATGCACTGCGCGAAACGTCGCTTCCTTCCCTCGCGGGGTGAGCCGGGATTCGTACATGACCGCCTTGTCACGGGCCAGCGCCTCCTCCGTATCCGGCTGAGGATAGAGGAATACCCACAGTACGGTGGCAATTGCAAAGAGGGCTAAACCCAGGTGCCGCAGTGCACGCAGGATGCCGATCCTCCGCATGATGCGCACAAAGGCTTGAACGAGGCCTTCATCCGGTCCTCCAAAGAGAAAACGTACTTTTACCCGTCGCGGTCTTGCTGCGATTTCGCGCACGGTGAGGGCGTGGGAGGGATCCAGCACGGCGGCATCCATGGCTCCCTCCTGTTGCTCTTCGGCGCTGCTGCGAGAAAGAGCCGGCACAAGAACTCTGCGCAGAAGAACACTTCCTATGCAGATGATGCCGTAGTAAACGAGACCCTGCTGCAATTTGCCATCCTCAAAAGAGAAAGTCGGCTCGACGAGCTCCGGGACTGTGGCACGCAACACAGGGTATGCCCACAGAGCCATTATCAGGACACCATCCTGCGCCGCAAACCAGACGAGATTTTTTCGCTTCCCCGCGGCACTCGCCAGCTCCATCAGAAGAAGAGGTACGATCCACATCCACTCTTTCACGTCATATACCGTCCACCCCGGCACGTACGCGATATCCGGTGACGGGGGTAAAATGCTGTCCGGGTACGACAGGACATAGAGCAGTCCCAGCGCACCGAATACGGCAGCTACCAGCCGCATCACCAGCATGATCCCCGACAGCATACCCCAGCATTTTAGCCGTCGCGGCTCACCATGGCAAGCAAGAATACACTCGACTCAGGGCAACATTTTTTGGGGTAATGCGCCCGAAACGCGATTGCTCTGCGCTGTTTTCTGAACGCTTGACACGGTGGAAGGGGGTGTGATAGGGTTGAAATGCCCATGGACGACGGAACGAGAGAGAAAAAACGCGAGCGGCTCCTGGTAATATTGGTGCTGCTGGTGGTGGCTCTGGCTGCGCTGAGCTGGGGAGGTGTGCAGCTCTACAATGCGATGCGTCCTCTGGAAATTGCCAGACGTCTGTTGCGTGCGCATGAGGGAGAGAAAGCCATTCCGCATCTCATGCGTGCGATTGCGCGAGACAACAGCGCGGAGGCGATGCGCCGTCTGGGCAGTTGCTATTGGGAGGGCGATGGGGTGCCGCGAGACGACACCGAGGCGGTGAAGTGGTTTTCACGTGCCGCGGAGATGGGGGAAGCTGAGGCCATCAATAATCTGGGTCGTGCCTATGAGCTTGGACGAGGGGTGGATGGGGACCCTGCGCGAGCTTTTGAACTTTACCGCGAAGCGCATCGAAAGGGATCGTTGTGGGGTACAAACAACATCGGCGCTTGTTACAGCAACGGAATAGGCGTGAAGAGAGACAGGAAAGAAGCTCTGGAGTGGTTTCGCCGGGCTGCTGAGGGCGGTCTTGCCAAAGGGCAGAACAATATGGGCAATGCCTACCAGTACGGATACGGGGTGGAGATTGATTATGCCGAAGCCATCAAGTGGTACAACAAGGCTATTGCTCAAGATGATGCGGATGCCATGGCTCGACTGGGGGATTGTTATATCTTCGGACGCGGAGTGCCGGAGGACGAGGCGAAAGGTGTGGAACTTTTCCGCCGCGGGGTGCAGCTGGGTAGTACGTATGCTATGGTACGGCTCGGGTGGGCGTACCGCTGCGGCTGGGCTATGAAGCCGGATTTGGAGGAAGCTCTCCATTGGTACCGCAGGGCTGCTGACCTGGGGGATGTCTCCGCCGTGGTCATCCTGGCGGGCATGTATGCAAAGGGAGAAGAGGTGGAAAAGAACGATGAGGAGGCTGCTCGCTTGTACGCGATGGCGGCTCAGCGTGGGTTGCCGGAGGCTCAGAACAGTCTTGCCTTGTGCTATAGCAGAGGGATCGGGGTACCGCAAGATGACGCTGAAGCGCTGCGTTGGTACCGCAAGGCTGCTGCTGCCGGCAGCGCTGCTGCGTTGTACAATCTCGCCAACGCGTACAGAAAGGGCAAATTGGGTTTGAGGAAAGATGAAACTGAGGCTTTCCGCCTCTTTTGCCGGGCAGCAGAGGAAGGGAATATCGCCGCTCTGCGTAAAGTGGCGCAGTGCTACCTCAGAGGGATGGGAACGGAGAAGAGAGCGGATCTGGCCAATCAGTACCTGCTCCGCGCGGCGAATCTCGGGGATGCCGATTCCCAATACAAATACGCGCTCAACTGCTTCAATGGCATCGGCATGTCCCCGAATTATGAGGAGGCTGCGAAGAGGTTTCTTGCCGCGGCTGAACAGGGTTGCACCCCTGCCTGCTTCTATCTCGGAATTTGCTATGGCGCCGGACGTGGCGTCGCACGCGATGCACTTCAGGCCTCTCAGTGGGTCGGCAGAGCTGCCGCCCGGGATTATCCTCCCGCTCTCACGATGATGGGTGTTCATTACCTGACCGGCACGGGAGTGGAGCAGGATTTCGCAAAGGCCGTCCATTTCCTCCGCCGTGCTGCCGATAAGGGCGACGCAGGGGGTATGTTCAACCTCGGAATTTGCTATTCCACCGGAAAAGGCGTGGAGAAGAACATGCAGGAAGCCATGCGCTGGGTTTCCGCCGCTGCTGAAAGAGGGCATGCGGATGCTAAAAAATTCTTGCAGGTGCTCCAAAACGGTCAAAAGGAGAAGTAAACGAATTGATCCCTGCGGCAAAATGGTATATTTGCGGCAAAATGTCGCATGTGATGTGGGGCGATTTGTCGCATGAAGATGATTGTGTTAATTTTGTTTATTGGTAATCAATGAACAGCGATGTTTAAAAAATTGGCACGGGATTTGCAAAGAGAGAAGTGGACAAAGTCCCCTCGGTAAGAGGGGGTGAAGAAACCCTGAACAAACAAAAGACATGAGCAAGATACTTGGAATAGATTTGGGCACCACGAACTCCTGCATGGCCGTGATGGAAGGCGGGCAGGCGACGGTGCTGGAGAACAGCGAAGGGGCGCGCACGACTCCTTCCATTGTAGCGTTCACCAAGACCGGCGAGCGTATTGTGGGGCAGGCGGCGAAACGCCAGGCGGTAACCAACCCTCGCAACACGATTTTTTCGGCGAAGCGTCTCATCGGACGTAAGTACGCCGAATTGACCGATGAGGACAAAAAAGTGCCTTACACCATCGTGGAGGCTCCGAATGGGGATGCGCACATTCAGGTGGAAGTGAATGGTGAGACGAAGGTGTTTTCTCCGCAGGAGATCAGCGCCATGGTGCTTGGAAAACTGAAAGCTGATGCCGAGGCACGGCTGGGCGAGAGCATTCACGAGGCGGTGATTACCGTGCCTGCTTATTTCAACGATGCGCAGAGAAACGCGACGAAGGCTGCTGGTGAAATTGCCGGGCTGAAAGTGCGCCGTATCATCAATGAACCCACGGCCGCCGCACTCGCATACGGGTTGGACAAGAAGAGCGATGAGGAAAAGATCGCCGTATACGACCTGGGCGGTGGTACGTTCGATATCTCTGTGCTGGAGATCGGCGACGGACTCTTTGAGGTGAAGGCCAGCGACGGTGATACGCACCTCGGCGGCGACGATTGGGACAACGCCATCATCAACTGGATTCTGGAGGAGTTCAAGGCGAAAGAAGGGATGGATATCTCCCGGCAGACGGATGCCCTGCAGCGCATCAAGGAAGAGGCAGAGAAGGCGAAGATCGCCCTGAGCTCCACACAGAGTTATGATATCTCCCTTCCGTTCATCACCATGGACGCCACCGGGCCGAAGCATATCCAGATGACCCTCACCCGCAGCAAACTTGAGCAGCTCACGGAGAATCTGCTGGAGCGTACGGCCAACCCTGTGCGCAACTGCATGAGCGCTGCCGGGCTGAGCGCCAGCGAGATTGATGAGCTCGTGCTGGTGGGAGGTATGACCCGCATGCCTGCCGTGCAGGAGATGGCCAAACGCCTCGCCGGCAAGGAGCCTCACAAAGGGGTGAATCCCGATGAGGTGGTGGCAGTGGGGGCGGCGATTCAGGGCGGCGTGCTCACGGGAGACGTGAACGACGTGCTGCTGCTGGACGTGACACCGCTGACGCTCTCCATCGAGACCATGGGAGGCATTGCTACGCCGATGATCGACCGCAACACGACCATCCCCGCTCGCAAGAGCCAGGTGTTTTCTACGGCGGCGGACAATCAGCCGGCAGTGGATATCCGAATCTGCCAGGGGGAGCGTAAGATGTTCAATGATAACAAGCTTCTGGGCAACTTCAAGCTGGATGGCATTCAGCCTGCTCCGCGCGGCGTGCCGCAGATTGAAGTGACCTTCGATATTGATGCCAACGGCATTCTCAAGGTCACGGCGAAGGATAAGAACACCGGCAAGGAGCAGAATATCTCCATCCAGGGTTCCTCCGGGCTCTCCAAGGAAGAGATTGAGCGCGCAAAGAAGGATGCCGAGGCTCATGCCGAAGAAGACCGTAAGCGTGCTGAGGATATCGAAGCTCTCAACAAAGCTGATTCACTCGCTCATAACGTGGAGCGCCAGCTCAGCGAACTGGGCGACAAGGCCCCGGAGCAGCTCAAAGCCCCTGTCACTGAGAAAGTGAACGCGCTAAAAGCTGCCGTGGAAGCGAAAGACGTGGAGAAAGTCCGCACTCTGACCTCAGAGCTGGAGAAGATGCTTGGAGATCTGGCGCAGGCGGCACAGGCTGCCGGAGCAGCACAGGGGGCAGGTCCCGAAACCGCGCCCGGAACAGAAGACGGCGGCCCTCGCAAAGCGAAGGGCAAGGTCGTGGATGCTGAAGTAGTCGATGACGACAAATAAACGAAACCTTTAATCTCTCCGGGGCGCCGGAAGCAATATCCGGAGCCCCGGAAGAAAGATCTCACACTAAACCCAATAAACATACAAACTATGGACATCAAACCATTAGGACAACGCGTACTCGTCAAACGAGTAGAAGCAGAAGAGAAGACAGCCGGCGGCCTCTTCCTGCCGGATACCGCTAAGGAAAAGCCACAGCAGGCTGTCGTAATCGCCATCGGCACCGGCGGTGTCGACAAGGACGGAAAGAAGATCGCCTTCAATGTGGCGGTTGATGACAAGGTACTTATCACCAAATACGGTGGCACGGAGATCGTGGTGGATGGGGAGACGCTGCTCATTCTCAATGAAAGCGATATCCTTGCCGTGATCAAGTAACAGCACAGAAAAAACTTTCAACGAATTAATCAATTATGGCAAAACAACTCGTATTTGAGGAATCGGCTCGGCAAAGCCTGCTGGCGGGTGTCAGCAAAATCTCCAAAGCTGTGAAGAGCACCCTGGGGCCTGCGGGTCGCAACGTGGTGATCGACAAGAAATTCGGTTCTCCGAACATCACCAAGGACGGCGTGACCGTGGCTAAGGAGGTGGAGCTTGAGGATCCCTATGAGAACATGGGAGCCCAGCTTGTGCGCGAGGTTTCCAGCAAGACCAACGACATTGCCGGCGACGGCACCACAACCGCTACTGTGCTTGCTGAGAGCATCTATCGCGAGGGTCTGCGCAATGTGACTGCGGGCGCCAATCCTATTTCCCTGCAGCGGGGCATCAACAAGGCCGCCGCCGCCGTGGTGGAGGAGTTGCAGAAGATCTCCAAGCCTGTGGATTCTTCCCGCGAGATTGAGCAGGTCGCTACCGTTTCTGCCAACTGGGATGCGGAGATCGGCAAGATCATCGCTGAAGCGATGGATAAGGTCGGAAAAGACGGCACCATCACCGTGGAAGAGGCAAAGGGGATCGACACCAGCCTCGACGTGGTGGAAGGGATGCAGTTTGATAAGGGATATCTCTCCCCGTACTTCGTGACAAATGCGGACGCGATGGAGGCGGCCCTGGAGAATCCTTACATCCTCATTTTCGAAAAGAAGATCAGCAACCTCAAGGATTTCCTGCCTATCCTCGAGAAGGTGGCCAAGACCGGAAAGCCGTTCCTCATCATCGCAGAGGATATTGAGGGCGAGGCGCTGGCAGCCCTTGTGGTGAACCGCTTGCGCGGTACGCTCAATGTGTGCGCGGTGAAAGCCCCTGGTTTCGGCGATCGTCGCAAGGCCATGCTGCAGGATATTGCCATCCTGACCGGCGGACAGTGCATCTCTGAGGATCTCGGCCTGAAGCTTGAGAATGTGGAAATCTCTCAGCTGGGTATCGCTAAGCGTGTGGTTGTCACGAAGGATACAACCGTGATCATCGAGGGCGCCGGCAAGTCCGCGGATATCTCTGCTCGCGTTTCCCAGATTCGCAAGCAGATTGAGGACACTACCAGCGACTACGACCGCGAGAAGCTGCAGGAGCGTCTCGCCAAGCTCGCCGGCGGTGTGGCCGTCATCAAGGTGGGTGCTGCGACCGAGACCGAGATGAAGGAGAAGAAAGACCGTGTGGACGACGCCCTGCATGCCACTCGCGCTGCGGTGGAAGAGGGGATCGTGCCGGGCGGTGGCGTGGCGCTTATCCGCGCCCAGCAGGCTATTGCGAAACTCAAGCTCACGGGCGATGAGAAGACCGGCGCCGACATTGTGTACCGCGCAGTGGAGTCTCCGCTGCGTCAACTGGTAGAAAACGCCGGCCGCGAATCCGCTCTCATCGTGGAGAAGGTGAAGGGCCTCAAGTCCGCTACCGAAGGTTACAACGTGGTGACGGATGAGTACGAAGACCTGCTCACCAGCGGTGTGGTGGATCCCACCAAAGTTGCTCGCACAGCCCTGCAGAATGCAGCTTCCATCGCCGGCCTCATGCTGACCACTGAGTGTCTCATCACCGAACTGCCGGAGAAGAAGTGCTCCTGCAACCACGGGGGTGGCGGCGCCGACATGGGCGGCATGGGAGGTATGGGCGGCATGATGTAATATCTCTACCCAGGAGAAATAGTAACTTGATAAACTCGGCGCGTTTGCCTTTTCTGAGGCAGGCGCGCCGGTCTCTTTACCTGGGAGGAGAAGTTGTTTTACGTGCCTGTGGCAGGTCGCACCAGACCGCGCGGTGATCACTGCCGGAGCTGTGGCGGGGTTTTTCGACGATGCCGCTTTTGATGCCGCGACTCATGCTGTCGTGCAAGGCAGGACTGACATAAATTTGATCGTAGGCGGAAATCTCGTTGTAGGACGTGTAGGAAACGGTCCACGCTTCACCGTGCGGATCGGTGGCTTCCAGGCGGTGTAGTGCCATTTTTTTATCGCGTGGACGGGTGAGGGGGTAGAAGAGAGAATCGCCTGGATCGGTGTTCCAGTCACCGAAGACGAGCAGGGGGAGGTTTGGTTCTTTCTGCAAAACGAGTTGCACATGCTGTGCCAACGTGCGCATCTCACGCTCTCGTTGGATAGCTGCCGCGCTTTGGTCATTTGCTTTGCGCGATTTGAGATGCACGCCGATAATACGCCATAAGCGATTGTCCGGGGTGCGGATAGTGACGTCAAGAATACCGCGCAGCATGCGGCGATTGGTTTTTTCTCCCACGAGACGACAATATGCTTTAGAGTGGTTGTGGATAATGGGAAATTGAGAGAGAATGCCGAGGGCGCGATCTTCACCGCGGCGCTCCAACACGAACATATGTTCGTAGTGAAGTCCGCGCTTTTCTAGTCGTTTGGCGAGGTCCCTCAGCGCTGCCTGCCCACCGATTTCAATGAGTCCCACCACAGCCGGGCACACAGAAGCTATGTCGCGAGCTACGGCTTCACGTTCTTCGACCGATTTGATCGGACGCGGGTAGGGCGCGCGCTGAATATCCTCTGCAACGAAATAGTTTCGGACGTTGTGCATCAGGAAACGCGCGGGTTGCCGAATCTCTGCCGCATTCCCGGCGGCTGCGGTCAAGGGGAGGACGAGTAGGCCCAGATACCCGAGAAAGAGGTTCAGGCGAGAGAGAAAAGCTTTCATGAGGGGAGAAAGAAGTACTTACGGTTGCGGACCTCCGGACTTGTTCCCTTCCTTAAGCTTTTTCTCCCAGGCAGCGGCCTCCTGCTCGTTTTTCCCGGTGAACTGTCCTCTGCGCAAAAATTCGATGAGCAGGGCGATAGCAGGAGCGTGGTTTTGTCCGGCGGCGAGGCGAAGGTAACGCATCCCTTCATCAGTATTCTTCTGCACTTGCTCGCCTTGCAGCAGGAGAAGAGCATAGACAAGTTGGGAACGGGCGTCGCCTCCATTGGCGGCGATTTCGTACCAGCGAGCGGCTTCTTTCATGTCGCGTGGGATGTTGCCGCGACCGGTAGCGTAGAGATTTCCGAGGGCTGCGGCGGCAGTGGAGGCGGGGATTGCCTCGCGCGTCGCAACAGTCTTTTTCAGCCATTCGATGCCCTCCGGAATGCTTTCCGGCTGTTGTGTGAGCTCAGCGCCGAGGGCGAGAGAGGCATCAGCCACGCCTGCTTTCGCCGCCTCTCGCCAGAAGGAAAGCGCTTTTTGATCGTCCCGGGGCACGTTTTGGCCGCGTTTATAGATGAGTCCGATGTAGTAGAGGGCTTCTTTGTTGCCTTGATTCGCGGCGGCAGTAAACCACTTGAGAGCTTCTTTCCCATCAGCTGCAATGCCGTATTTCCCTCCCTGCAAGTAGATGCCACCGAGGTCGGTCTGCGCCTGAAGGAATCCGCTTTTCGCGGCTCGTTGGAGCCATTGCATCGCCTGCTGCGGGTCGGGGGCTGTGTTTGGTGCACTGGGTTTCAGTAACTCACGTACTCGTGCATACATTTCTTGCGGTGTACTCGGTTCCCTCTGTTTCTCCCCCTCTCCACAGCCAGCCAAAGAAGCTGCTACTGCTATGATGAGCCACCGGCTGATTCGTCCCTTCATGTCCGTACTTTATCACATCCCTCTCTCCGTGCGCAAGTCCCGTTCATTCACAAATTCTGGAGGTGATTGAAAAATGTTTTACACTGTTGAGCAGGGTGTCGTAGATAGCGAATGAAGGCGAGCCGAAGCGTCCCTGAATATCGCCGGGATTGGCGATGAGAGTGGTGCCGATGGCGTGATGCTCGGGGCGGTGAGTGTGACCGAAGAAGAGAGCGTCGAATTCCCCGGTTGCAGCGGCGATGCGAAGGGTTTCATTCGGCACGTGGGTGAGGTAGAGGCGGCGGTTGTCGAGGGTGATATCTGTGGCGGAGGGGTGGAAAATCGTATTGGACCAGGGGCGTGCGCAGGCAAGAAAATTCGCGATGGGGTAGTCGTTATTACCCGGCACCAGATCCATGGCATGCGGCCAAGAGGCGCGCAGGAAGCGGAGGGTGGCCGGAGTTGCCAGGTCCCCCAGAAAAATCAGGCGTTTGCAATCGGCAGCCAGGGCTTGTTGCACGGCGCGGTGCAGGTGATCAAGCTCGTCGTGAGCATCGGACATGAGGGCTACGAGCATGGGCGGGAAAAGCTAATCTGCGAAGATGGGAGAAAAGGGGTCAGGGGAGAGGAGGGGAGAGGAGGCAGGGGAAGCGGTGAGTTTACCTTCAGAGAAGTAACGCAGTGTCTTATCCGGTGGTGGAGGAGAGCCCTTGAAGTGTGGTGCGCCATCAGTATCCACATAGCCGACATAGCCCATAGGTTCCTTGAGAAGAGTGGAAAAATTGCGTCGAATTTCGTCGGCGTAAAAGCGGTTGGCATGTTCCCGGAACCATTCGGCAAAGTCTTTTTCCGCTTGCGCGGCGCGCGGGGAATGGCTCAGCCAGCAGGTGACGCTGAGCGGAAAGTCGACCTTGCTGCACAGCTCGCGGAAGGAATCGGTGTCCTCCTTCAGCACGGGGGAGAAGACGCGGCAGAGCTTTTCCTGATCCGGAAGGTTGCGCAGCATCTCCAGCATCGTGTTGTACAGGTACGCTCGCGCGAGAGCCGGTGTGTTGGAAAGTTTCGAAGAAGTGAGGATGCCGAGAAGATTTGGCACGTTTGCTTGCAGGAAGAAGGTGGAGCGGTCGATGCCAGTGGCGTCCATGACAGGCGAAGCATTCAGAACACGGGAGCCCGCGTAGGCGAAGGATTTGAGGGTCATAGAGGCACTGGTGCGGACCATGGGATCCATGGTGGAAAGTTCGAAAGAAACACTGCCGTCCGGTTTCATCTCCGGCGCTTTTTCGGTGTAGAAGGTTTGCCCACCGTAGGAATCTACGGCGTAGATCGTGCGGCGCAGAGTGAGGGAGGTGAAGGGATCTTCCATGAGACGCAGGTGCTGCTGATTCGCCGGAGATGTCGGGCCGAAGGTTGGCCCGGTTTTCAGCAAAGCCCGGATGATGTGCGGGGAAAAAGAGGCCGGTACCCCGTGGCGGGCGGCGCGCAGTTGCCCGTGCATGTCGTCGGGCTTCGGCAGGTGGCGGAGTTTATCTGCCGCTTGTCGGGCAGGTTTGTACGACTTCGGGGCAAAACCTTCCACCGCCTTGAAGTGGTCCTCATAGTTGCGTGCAGCGTCGAGCAGTTGGGTGGTACGAAGGAGATTTTCAATGTCGCGCAGGAGTGTGTCGAGTTTTTTCATCTGCTCCTGCAGCGGGGAAATTAGCAGTGGGTCAAGGGAGAAAGTTTCCCGGACATCATCAAATTTTGCGCACTCCTTGCTCAGCTCATCGCGCGAGGTACGCAGGGAATCGCGATCCTGCCGGGGATCACCGGTAAGCGGAGGGATACGCAGTTCCTGCGAAATACGGGCGATAGCCTCCCTTTTTTGCCGCTCCAATGTCTCGCGCTCCGGGCGACAGAGAGCATCCCACTCAGCCAGCAGACGACCGGAGTAGGGCATAGGCAGCTTGCGGATGGCGCGCAGGAAGGAGCCGCGCTCCTCAATACTCAGCGCGGAAACGGTGCGAATGCGCTTGTAAACCTCCAGTTGGTTTGTGAGTTCGCGGAAGGAATTCAGTACCTTCTGCTGCCAGGAACGTGTGCGATCGGTGAGAGAATTCACCGAGGGAAGCAGCAGACGGTTGATACCAGTATCCACGGCGTCCAACAGAGATTGGGTGCGGTCCCACTCATTTTCTTTCACCGCTTTTTCCAATCGATGGGAGAGAGAAACGGCACGCTCCCGCAGCACCAGCATAGCGCCGCCCGCGATGGCGACTAAAAGAAGCAGGACGATGACCGCACGCCGAGCCCAGTGCGAGGTGTGCTTCTTGCGGCGCCCCAGCTCATGCGTCAGCTTGGAGAGCAGATCAGAGGTTCCGGGCGGAGCCGGGGTCTTCTGCCGCCGCAGAACAGCGACATGCGTACGCAGCGAATGCAGTACTTCGCGTAATTCTGTTGCCGTGACCGCTTTGAGATCGTCGCCAATCGTCCATTTATCGAGGAGCTTTGCGATAGCGTGGCGCGCTTCTTTCGCCTCCCGGAGGCCGCGTTCCTTCTTGTTCTCCGTGCAACGGAGGTTCTTACCTGCCTTGAGACGCGCCAGCTCGGCAAGCGCCTGCTCGTCTTGCGGGTTTTCGGCGAGCAGCTTTTCAAGAAGCGCGCGCACTTCCGACGTCCTGCGGGCGAGGGCGAGACGCCTGATTTTGCGCCAGGGTGAGGTGGACCGCATTGCGAGAGGACTCCGGATGCAAAAAACGGCGCGGAACAGAGCCCGCGCCAGTATCTTGCCGCCTTCAGACAAAGAGATAGTGCGAAATTACTTCTCGCTTAGCGAACCAATGCCCGGCAGCACTTTCCCTTCCAGCAGCTCCAGGGATGCGCCGCCCCCTGTCGAGCAGAAAGAAAGTTTATCCGATACCTTAAACTTCTTGGCCGCTGTTACGGAATCGCCACCGCCGACGATGGAGACGCAGTCACTTTCTGCCAGGCACTCAGCGATGGCCTTGGTGCCCTTGGAGAAGGAATCAAGCTCGAAAACACCCAGCGGACCGTTCCAGAGCACAGTCTTTGCCCCACGGAGGATAGAGCAGAACTCCTCAATCGCTTTGTCGCCGATGTCGATGCCCATACCTCCCTCAGGGATTTCTCCGCCTTCGGCAATGGGGTTAGTGACGTGAGTCTCGGCTCCCTCCTCGAATTTGAACGTGTAGCGCACATCCGCCGGCAGCACGAAGCGCACGCCTCTGGCTTTCGCATCCGCCAGGATCTGATTAGCCAAATCCAGTTTATCCGCCTCAATCTTGGAAGAACCGATCTTGTGTCCCTGTGCCGCGAGGAAGGTATTGGCCATTGCCCCGCCGATGAGGAAGGTCTGACTCTTTTCCATGAGCTTGGAAAGCACCTGAATCTTGTCCGATACCTTCGCACCGCCCATGATGACCACAAATGGTTGTACGGGGGACTCCAGCTTGCCTTCCAGATACTCCAGCTCGTGCTCAATGAGGAAGCCCATGGCAGATTTTTCAGCAAAGTGGGTGACGCCCTCGGTAGAGGCGTGTGCGCGGTGGGCGGAGCCGAAAGCATCATTCACATACAGCTTTGCATTGCCAAGCAGCGCTTTCGCAAAATCTGGGTCGTTCCTCTTTTCTTTCTTGTCGAAACGGACGTTGTCCAGCAGCAGCACGTCGCCGTCCTTCAGCGCCGCTCGGGCTGCCGTGGCCGCCTCCCCGATGGTTTCCGGCACGAATGCCACCGGCTTGCCCAGCAGCTCGGACAGGCGGGTTGCCGCCGCCTTCAGCGAGAATTCCTCCTGGTACCCCGTGCCCTCCGGGCGTCCCAGGTGTGAGCAGAGAACCAGACGCGCTCCATGCTCCAGCAGGTAGTTGATTGTGGGCAGCGCTGCCACGATGCGTGCATCGTTAGTGATAGCTCCATCCTTCATCGGCACGTTGAAATCCACGCGCATGAGGACTTCCTTGCCGGCTACATCGAGATCTCGAACTGTAAGTTTAGCCATGGTATAATTGAGGTTTGCTGTGAAAAGTTTCCCGGGAATGCCCGGCACGCGCGCATTATAGCCCATCCGCACAGAATGTCAAGATTGGGAAAAAGAACCGGCATATCTCGCATTGCCTCAAAAATAAAGTCACCGAAGGGATGCTAAAAACCAAGAAAGAGGATTTTCTGAAAGCTTGATGCCTC
>CANRLM010000054.1 GCA_947631435.1 uncultured Akkermansia sp. | reverse complement strand
GCTCCTGCGAAGAAGGCTGCTCCTGCGAAGAAGGCTGCTCCTGCGAAGAAGGCTGCTCCTGCGAAGAAGGCTGCTCCTGCGAAGAAGGCTGCTCCCGCAAAGAAGGCTGCTCCTGCGAAGAAGGCTGCTCCTGCGAAGAAAGCCGCTCCTGCGAAGAAAGCCGCTCCTGCGAAGAAAGCCGCTCCTGCGAAGAAAGCCGCTCCCGCAAAGAAAGCCGCTCCCGCAAAGAAAGCCGCTCCCGCAAAGAAGGCTGCTCCCGCAAAGAAAGCCGCTCCTGCAAAGAAAGCGGTGGCTGTAAAAAAAAAGGGCTGACAGGTAAGTTGGGGACTTCCGGGAAGGCCGAACTTGCCGTTACGGTCAACAAGTCTTTCGAAAAAAAATCTCCCAATTCTCGTCAAGCTGCTCTTACAGCGCGGGTCACGACGTCCGAGAACGGGGCGCCGGTTTTATCCAAAGAGAGCGAGCGTCGCAAGAAAGTTAAGGCGACGCTCGCTTTTTTACGCTCAGCCTCGGACTGGAAGGATTTCCTCGCTGAGCAAAAACAAAAACTGCTCCAAATGCGCGAACAACTTTTGCCCAACATGCAAAACGTAACGCGCGATCACCTGCGTAGTGGAGAAGCCAATGTCGCCTCTCCTTCTGGACAGCACATCGGCGACGCCGGTAGCGAAGCAGAGCAACGTGATATCACTATCCTGCGCCTCGATAAGGATCGTGAACTCCTTTTTGAAATAGATGCCGCCCTCGAACGTATTGATAAAGGAACGTACGGCATCTGCGAGCTCTCCCTAGATCCTATCCCTCGCAAGCGTCTACAGGTACAACCCTATTGCCGATTTACCGTGAAATGCCAGGAGGAATACGAGAAGATCTACGGTTCCATGGGTTCAATGCGAAATAAAAATTCGCACGATATAGGCTTTTCTGGACGTCAAAAAGTGTTTGATTCCACAATTTCTCTTGACGAAGACGAAGAATAGTGTAGAATGCCACCCCGAGCAAACTTATCGATTAACCATGCCGAGAGACATCATCATTCTGGAATGTACGGAAGCAAAGGCTGAGGGAAAGCCTGCTTCCCGCTATGTGACGACGCGCAACAAAAAGAGTCCCCGTACACCTGGACGTTTGGAGAAGATCAAGTTTAATCCCTTCCTGAAGCGCCGCACGCTTCATCGTGAAATGCGCTGATGCTGTCTCATCTTCTGTACAACAATTAATCTCTATGACCAACGAATTCAAGAGTGTCGAGCGTAGGATCCGCTTCCGTACCTGTAACAGATCTATGCCTCATCGGAGGATTGATATCCCTGCCGGTGCTGTGGATATGTGTAATCCAGAATTCCTCTCCAAGTTCACCTCGGAAACAGGTAAGATCTTGCCGCGCCGCGTCACAGGCGTCTCTGCCAAGACACACCGCCGCATCACGCGTGAGATCCGGCGAGCTCGTGCGGTGAATCTTCTCCCCTGAGAGAAGATTCTTTTTTGCTATTCGCACGGAAGGTCTTATCTCCTTCCTCCTTCTCGCTCGGGAGCGATGTGGAATCTCTGCAGGGTCGCCGGACGGCAGCAAATTGAGTCGAGGATGATCGTTGCAAAGATTTGAGCGGTGACGTATTCTGCTCTAAGGGATGAGGAGTCGGAAGTTTGCGGAAAAATTACCACGATCTGCGTGATCTTCCCTCTATTCAGAGAGGTCCTTCCCTCTTAACCTTTCTATGAAAGAGCTGCGTGACACCCAGAGTGAACACGACTCCCGGCATATTTTCATTGATCGTGTCGGTGTGCGTGATATTCACTACCCTATTGTCGTGAGTGACAAGGAAAACCGTACCCAGTCAACCGTAGCAAAGATAGCTCTCATGGTTGACCTTCCTCAGCAATACAAGGGTACACATATGAGCCGCTTTATCGAGGCTCTCCACGAGCACCAACGCTATCTTGATGTGCATTCAGCTGTACGTCTGCCAAATCGTTTGCTTAATAAGCTATCCGCCCAAAGAGCGCACGTTGAAGTAGATTTCCCTTTCTTTCGTCTCAAAAAAGCGCCTGTTACCGGGATGGAAGGAATGATGAATTACGATGTGCGATTTGAAATTGACGCTGAACGGGGGAAAGAGGGTTCCTTTACTCTTACTATTCGAGTTCCCCTCACAACGCTCTGTCCCTGTTCGAAGGCGATGAGTGACCATGGAGCACACAATCAACGCAGCATCGTTACTTACTCTGTGCGCTTTTCCGGGGCTCCCGTGTGGATTGAGGATATTATCGACATGATTGAGCAGTGTGGTAGCTGCCAGCTATACAGCCTCCTCAAGCGCCCGGATGAAAAACATGTTACAGATTATGCCTACGCGCACCCGGTCTTTGTAGAGGATCTTGTACGCAATATTGCTGTAGCGACTGAGCGTCACAATGCTTTCAGTTGGTATCGTGTGGAAGCAGAAAATTTTGAATCTATCCACAATCATAATGCCTACGCCATGGTCGAACGTGACCTCTCCTAGCTCCCCTTGCCCTCTTTTCAATCATGACAGACACCATTCCTCTCCAGGAACTCGGTAAGTTGCCTGAGGAACAAGCCCAGGACCTGGTGCCCATCACTACGCAGCAAATGCTCATTCTCTTCCGACAATCGGTGAAAGATAGTCTTCGCCATGCCGGATTTTCCCGTCTGCCCGAAGATTTCGCAATGAGGGGAACACCTGGGGCCAAACGCGAGGTTCGACTCAACCTCCAAACAGATTCCGGAAATGACGCATGCATCATCTTTTCGCCGGCGGCGTCTGATCCTATTGATCTGGAGGCTTTGAGCAGTGAAGAATGCTCTCAACTGGAGCAGGTGCACCCACAAACAGAAATCTATTACTCCTCCTTTTTTTTGACTCCTGCGGACCGTCGGGTCTACATGATTGGCCCCGTTCTCGTACGCCGCAACGGCACTTGGCGCACAACGCCCCCCAACGGGCGCATTGTTCAATTTCTGCCACCCTGTCTCCACACTCACCGCACTAATTGCTGTGGTGCTTTTCTTCTTGGAGGCGCCTCTCTTTTCAAATTGGAACATATGCTTGTTCCCTATCTTGCGCATCATGGGGTTCAGCCTACTTTTAGTGTAGAGGGTCTCTTTAGCGAGCGTGCGCAGGATGGCTTAGTTCTCCGAGCTATGATGGATAGTGGAGCTTCTTCTCCCACACATTTTATCCTTTTTCGCCCGGCTTCCAATTCGAATGGAGGACAATTCCAGTTCTCCCGTGCATTTTTTTACTGCAGTGACCAACCAGAAAATGTTCTCATCCTGCGCGATGATCCATATCGACAGGATTCGGACATTCCGGGACCAATCCTCCTTCAAACACCGGGCGGAGCAAGTCTGCGAGCAGATTGTCTGGAAGCCGTGGTACTCAATGGGGCCCTCCTAAGCGACACCCGTTACAAATGGACCCTCAGTCTGGTAGCAACATCTTGCAACAACAAAGAATTTACCACCGTTGACGGACTGTCACAACCTCATCTTGGCAGCAGCGTGACCTCACTGCACGCGAAAGTTCTGGATACAAGTGTACAGTCAGTAAACGGTCGTTTAGTTGGCGTATGGCAATTGGAGGTGAAAACAAAGGAAGAAACACTGCATATCTGTGCCTTCGTAAGCCGAGAATTATGGGAATTGGAATTTCCACCGCGTCGCGGGGATGAAGTTGAATGCGAGGGTCTGCTCTATGCCGCTCCAGATTCATTCGTTGCCATTGCACCGAATGAACAAAGGACAGCTCAGTTGACTAAACGTCCTCGCATCGCAAGGCGCTTGCACCGCCTGCCATCTGAAGTGAGTGAAGCTTTCGCATGCCGACTCCTCGGTATCGCATTGTTCACCTCTGAATGGGACTCCTTTTCTTCTCTCGCCGCAGAAAATCTTACCTACACCAGTGCCATGAACGGCACCAGCATAACCGGCCGCGACACCTTTATCCGCTACATGCGTGATCGGCGCACACTCTGGGAGGAACAAAGGGGATGGGCAGGAATGTGCATGGATACCGGTACAATACTGCATGAGGGGAGACGACGTGCTTGTGCCATGATTTCATGCTATGGTCACATGGTTGGTGCATGGGTTCTCTCGATGATAGACGGTCATATTGCAAGTATTGAAACGCTTCCCCAAGAGGTAAATGCAACTTTTGAGAAGGATATTAACTGCCGTGTTGCGCCAAATTTCTTTCATCCCCTGCGCGGACATGTTACACCTCACCCGGCGCAACAATCCCCGTTACAGCATTTTGCTCATGTCTTCCTAATTGAGTGCATGCGCATACATATGGGATTGCATAATTCAAACGCTGCAGCTTCAACAGCCCCATTGGACAGCATAAGATGGCTGAAGACAACTCGTAATGAACCATCCTGCTGTGATCTTGCATTTGGCTCGGCAGATCATATTTATGCCGTTTGTACACAGGAAGTGGAAAAGCATCCCAGGAATGGCGGATCGCTTGGGGAAATTGTGCAAAAAATACCGAATAGAACTTCCCTGCTTTCTTGGGCAAAGGAACAATGTATCATTCCCTGTATTTTCCCGGTGCAACGCGACATGGAGATTGATCCGGCCAATGGTTGGAATCTCTGGGATATACGTACGCTACAGCCCATCTCCCCCGAATTATATCAAGTGGGGGGTACCACGCCTCCTCAACCCTCGGTATGGGAGATTTATCTCACCGCTCTGGATCTTCTGCAAAAGCGCATAGAGGACATGGGCGGAAAGTTTATCGCTGCCCATGAAGTGCCATCTCTTACCCCACACATTTGGTTTCGGGACTCCCACGGGCAGCTGAGCTGGGTCCTCATCCAAATCGACGGACAAACTTCTCTTCCTCTTCCATCAATACCCATTGAAAGGGGGGAAGAGACTGCCCTCGGCTACACAACAACAGCCACCCCTTACGGCGACCCGATTGGCAGTTCTCCTGCACATCGTGGCAAGCCCATTTTCGTGCAGTTCAGCGAGTTTAAACCTATCCGCTGATACGCCCTATTTCGCTGTCGGTAATACCTGCACAATACTCCTGGGCACCCCTGAGGCGAGCATATTTTTCACGAAAGCTTGCACGCGTTCATAGGTTACCTCTTCGAGCATTTTCACAGTTCGCTGCGCCTCTTCTGCCCCCTGTCCCAGTAACATATTCAAAGCCATGTTGACATCCGCTTTCCCAGGGGATTGCGAAGCGAGCAGGTGCGCCGTCAGCACCGTAGCACGCGCTCTCTCCATCTCCTCACAACTTATACCTCGCCTGGACATTTTCTGCAAAGTTTCTTCTAAAACATACCGCATCTCGGGTAGCTTTTCCGGCGTGGTTTCTGATATCAGGATGAGGCACCCTCTGTCCACTCCCTGAATGCATTCCACCTCCACACTGTACACGAGTCCTAGTTTTTCTCGAAGTTCCGAGTAAAAAGGACCGCTCATATCCTCACACCAACTCTCCATGAGCAACTGCAGTGGCATATCCGCGTGCCCCGCCGGCAGCGATGGCAACGCCAATGCCACAACTGCCTGTTGCGCATCTCCAATCGTGTGTACAGTCTGCATCCCTCCCCTTTGAGGCGGAGTGGACGGCAGCTGCAGAGGCTCACCAATCAACAAGTCATCAAACAGTTCGTCGATCAGCGTCTTCATCTGCTCAACATCGAAATCTCCTACCAGAGAGAATGTCATGTTCCGAGCACAAAACACACGACGGCGCAGCGCTAACAAATCCTCACGTTGTAAAGCTTGCACACTTGCCTCGATTCCTACGGGTGGATGTCCATACCCATCCAGACCATAACAAAGTTCGCGCAGACGACGCAGGGCAAGCCTACCGGGCCAATATGCATCCTCTCTTATATCTGCCAGCTGATCCTCTCTCGCAATATGCAGCGCCTGATCATCTAAAATTGGGTGTAAAGCCACATCCGCCAACAATCTCAGCAATCTAGGAGCGTCCGATGGCAAGCAGCGCAGGGAAATAAGGATGCTATTCTCACCGCTACTTGTCTCCAAACTCGCTCCGGCATCCTCTGCTTCTGCAGCTATCTGTGCAGCACTCCGCTTGGTTGTTCCTTTCAACAAAAGCTCCGCCAGCAACATGCTCGCTCCGGCTTGCGCTTCTCCTTCCACACGTGTACCGGCTCCCACTGCCAGTGTGGCATAAAACAGCTCTGCCTCCTTATTTAGACGAAGCGCGCATCGCATTCCTCGCGGCGTGGTATGTAGCAAGATGTCTGCTTCTGGTGGAGAAATTGAATTTCTCGGTTCTTCTACTGGCGCAGAGTCTGCTGGATCGACACTCACCTCTGTAATCCGTTCACGGCTCAGGTAGAGACGGGCCACGCGCTTCAAGTCATGCGGTTCCACTCGTCTTAAAGCTTCTAACCACTCATCATCCAGCGTCGTATTATGTGACGACAACCATGATGCGCACAGAGCCTCAGCTGTACGGCCCACTGTTGTGAATTGACGCAGTTTTTGTACACAAGCACGTTTTTTCTCACGTTGCAGCGCTGCACCAAAATCCTCCAACGGAAGCTCGTCCACGTAAGTTAATACATCATCACGCAAAGCAACACGACGCTCGAAGTCTACATCTGCTTCCACCACCATGGCAGATTCCCCTTCGCCATGGTAGATCATTTGCGCGCCGATATCGTGCACGTAGCCACGCTCGTCGTGAAACGTGCGGTAGAGCCACGCTGAGCGCCCATTCCCCAGCACCGAACAGAGAAGACTAAGTGCTGGCATGTCAGGGTGATTTCGGCAGGGTACCCGCCAGGCAAGGGCTAAAAAACTTGTGGAACGAGGAAACTTCCGACGCTCTACGCGTGGTCCCCACTGTCGAGGCTCTTCCGCTGGCCGCACGAAGCCACTCTGAGCGCTCACATCTAAAACTGCACACTCTTTTTCCAACTCTCCCTGCACCTCCTCTGGCACCACATCGCCCACCACACACACGAACATATTGCCTGGCACGTAGCGTTGCGCATAGTAGCGCAACATGTCACTCCGGGTGAGCGCATCAAATCGTGCCCTCTCCCCTATCACAGGCCAACGCCGCGGATGCTCCTTGTAAAGCGCTTTGATCAGTACACGATATGCCACGTCATCTGGATCATCATCGCTCATTTCCATCTCGCGGCGGATCACCTCCCTCTCTCTCTCCCACTCGGCAACAGGAAAAGTGGGATGCTGGGTAAGCTGCAGCAATATGTGCAAGAATTCTCGCCAATGCTCGGCGCGTCCATGAATGTGGAAGACTGTGCCCAACGTCCCCGTGTAGGCATTCCATAAACCTCCTAGCGATGCGACTCGTTCATTGATTTCCTGTGCATTATATTCTTCCGTTCCCTTAAATACCATGTGCTCCACCAAGTGTGAAATACCCGTTCCCGCATATTCTGCCTCCAAGGCAGAGCCCGCCTCCACTCCAACATGAACCGCTACAACCGGCATATCCCGCCTCACACACACAATCAGAGACAGTCCATTTGCACAAGTATAAACTTCTGCTGCAGGCATAGCGTTTCTTTTCTCTTCAGATCTTGTAGCACATTTCACTCTTCAAATGAGCCACTCTCTCTGCCCCGGCAAAATATTCCGCGAGAGCATAACCAAAATCCAAAGCCGCCGCCGGTCCTCGCCCTGTGATAATGTTGTCATCCCTGACAACCTGATCTTCCACAACTTGGGCCGCTGCTACAGCTTGCAGTACATCCGGTGCCGGGTAGCAGGTGATCCTGCGCCCTCTCAGCACCCCCGCCTCTGCCAGTACCATTGGCGCCGCACAGATTGCCGATACAAGCTTTCCTTTCTCGTGAAGAAGCTGTACCAGCCGTATCACGGTCAGGTTTTGTCTGAGGGTCCAAGCCGCAGGACCTCCTGGGATGACAATCCCATCCCATTCCCGTTCCGACATGTCGTCTAAAAATCCATCAGACATTAGGACAAGACCGTGCGCACCCGCCACCTGGCGCGAATCGATACCCGCTACGCACACCCGTACCCCAAGTCGCCGGAGAATATCCACGGGCGTCGTCAATTCCACTTCCTCAAACCCGCGAGCAGCAACCACCAATATTGATTTATTCAAATTTTGAGTATCCATGGTTCAGTATCCCAATTCAAATAGCACGTTTGTTGAACCTCACCACCTCGCGCCTAGCCTCCAGCATTTCTGCACGAGCCTTAAGGTCATACCTCTTATCGCGGTGTGTTTTACCACGTCCAACACCAAGCTGAACTTTCACTTTCCCGTTCTTCCAATACATCTGCAATAACGGCAGAGCATACCCTTTTTGCACAGTTTGCAACTCCATTTTCAGTATCTCTTTTTTGTGCGCAAGGAGGCGGCGCGGACGTTTCTGCTCATGCTGAAACCAGCTTCCCGCAGACTCCCACGATTGGACATCGCAGCCGTAGAGAAAGAGTTGCCCCTTCTCAACGCGAGCAAAAGAATCCAATACGCTCACCCTCCCAGACCGGATAGACTTCACTTCCGTCCCACGCAGCTCCACACCACACTCATATTTTTCAATTATCTCGTAGTCTCTCCCTGCTCTCTTGTTGCTCGCAATAAGCCTGAGGGCTGATGACGCAACCTTGTCCCTGTGTTTCTCCATGATGTACCAGAATTTACAACAGAACAAAAAGGCAGAGCACTGCGTCCATGCTCTTTCCGCCCTGGTCCTCCCCTTCTTTCAAACCTTCTTCCGGCTTCACGTGCGCCGTCAACGCCTTTTACGTCTCCGACGTTCCACTAACGGAGTCCGGCGATGTCCCAATGGAAGCACCAACCTCGCGATCCGCCTCCGTTTCCTCTCGCCACACCAGCTTGTCTGCCAGCAATTCCATCAGCGCGATATCCCCTGCGCCCGTTTCCGGATCTGTCGGTACGTATGGGTCCGCTCCATGATTAAGCTGCTGAACACGCTTCGACACAATGTTGATCAAAAGCTGGTTATCTCCAATTTTCTGGCTTGCTTTCTCAATGAGTTCAGTCTTCATGTAGAAAAGAGGGCTCTTGCGCAGGGGAGAGTTTATCAAAAAAAAAAGCTTTGACAAGCCCAAAGAAGACTCGGGACCCTATTCTTTCTAATTTTTTTCAAAAAGGACTTGTCAAACTGTCTGGGTATGGTATGATGCCTCTCGTTCGCTGCGGGTATAGCTTAATGGTAAAGCTCCAGCCTTCCAAGCTGATTATGCGGGTTCGATTCCCGCTACCCGCTCTCTTCTTTGTTCCTCCCCCGCGCTACAACCTAGGGAAAGTGTACCCTGATTTGGATCGCTCACGAACATCATGGGCAATGGGCAAAAAATCCTCCTGCTGAGCATCGGATACGGTCGTGGGCATCATTCTGCGGCTCAAGCTTTAGCAGAAGAGATGCAGCGTCGTGGTTGGCGCACAGAGATATTAGATGCCTGTGCAGAGGCGTGTCCCTCCCTTTTCAAGTTTACACGAGCCTTCTACCGTACGTGCGTGCGACGACTCCCTTGGCTATGGGGACTTGTTTACGCGCAAATTGACTCAGCAAACTGGGCTCGTCTGCTGAGCCTGCCCGGCATCTATCGCAGCATGCAACACCTGAGGGAAAAGCTGCAAAATGACCCTCAACAGCTGGTGGTATGCACCTATCCATTGTACGCATATATGCTGGATGCTTTCTCACGCGAGGGGTGGTTTCACACACCCTACGCCGTCGTTGTTACCGATGCTCTCAATGTGAACAGTGCTTGGGCACAGTCGCAGGCACCGCTCATTTGCCTGCCAGAATCCTCCAGCAAAGCTTTGCTTGCTCAGCGTTTCGCGATTCCGCCAAGCAGACTTGTGGCATCTGGTTTCCCTGTGCGGTCTGCCTTTTCCCCTGTTTCTCATCTGCCCACCCCGGGAACAAACGGTGAGGGGCTTCACATCATGTACGGGGCTCATGCTCCTCTCTCACGAGTACGTGATGACCTCCTCGCTCTGGTGAACACCTACCCGTGTTGCCACATCACGGTATTGGCAGAAGAGCGCGAACCACGCCTGCGACGGCTGCTTGAACCCGTTGTTTCCAAGAGCGGCACCTCTTCTATTGAGTTTTATGGGAAAAATGGAGCTGATCCTGCTATTCCATTGCGCAGCGCACACCTTTACATCGGCAAAGCGGGGGCTTCAACCGTTTTTGAAGCTTACTCTACCCTCACCCCTGCACTCATTAACTATGTTCTGCCGGGACAAGAAGAAGGTAATCTTCGACTCCTCCTGCAAGACGGGGCGGGAATGCTTGTTAACAGCACGGAAGAATTGCTTTCCATTTTGAATCGTTTGTTGGCACACAATGCAGCGGGACTCACTCGTATGCGACGAGCTATGAAACTGGCATCTCGCAGCGGCGGTGCTGAAGACACTGCAAAAGCGCTTCTCTCGCACTTTTTCCCTTCTCTGTCCCTGTAATTATGATCACGCGATTGCTCATCGATAATTCTAACTCACGAACAAAATTCACCCTTGCCCACGATACTGAACTCCTCGGTGATATCCGAAGTTTGCCAACTTCTGCTCTCTCCCCGGGGGCTGTGGGAGATTTACTTTGCGACTGGGAGTACGATGAGGCGCTATTGTGCTCTGTTGTGCCCACGGCAGCACGCATCCTTCATTCTGCAATTTCGCGTCCGATCCGTGAGATTTCTTCGAACACTGTTTCTCCCCTCTGCAAGCAACTTCTGCGTTTTTACCCGAACAAAGACACCTTGGGGGCTGATCGTTTGGCCAATGCTGCCGGTCTCGCCCTCTCGTCCCTGCCCTGTATCGCGGCAGACCTCGGTACAGCCTGCACTTTTGATGCTGTAGTACTGCGGGATGGATTTCCTGCACTCCTCGGTGGGGTAATTGCTCCCGGACTACGTGCTTTCACCTCTTCCCTCTCCACTGCCACGGCACAACTGCCCTCCATCCCTCTGCCCGGTCCTTCTGCAAAGATCCCGGATACCATTCCTACCGACACTCGACAGGCTATTCTCTCCGGATGTATCGTCGGATTCCGCGGTATGGTTGAAGGTATTTTACGAGATCTGTGCAAACAACTCGATTTTTTGCCAACCATTGTCCTCACCGGAGGGGATGCTCCTTTCTGCTCCTCTCTGCCTTTTCCAAACCTTATAAAAGATAACTATCTTACTTTCAAAGGAATACTAAGACTATCCCTCTGATTTTTCTCTTTTTTCCTTTTTCATGGCAAATAAAGATTGCCTTTCAGGAGTTTTTAGAGTAGAATGGGGGCACCTTATAAGTCTCACATACCAAAATCATGTCCGACAACATTGAATCCCAGGTAATTGATGTCATCGTTGAGCAACTCGGCGTTGACCGTGAAAAGGTGACTCCTGATGCCAAGTTCATCGACGATCTCGGCGCAGACTCTCTCGACACCGTAGAACTTGTCATGACCTTTGAGGAAAAGTTTTCCGTGGAGGTGCCTGATGAGGACGCCGAGAAACTCAAGTCTGTGGCGGATGTTGTGGCTTACATCAAGGAACACAAAGCCTGATTTCTCCCAGTTATCTTTAACTTTCGGGCGGTTTCCTCCACTGCTGGACGGAACCGCCCATTTCGTTAAATCTGGTCGCTCCGTAACAACTCTTTAGTCTCCTATTCTGTCTTGTCTGTGAATTCTACCAACTTCGAATATGCCATGCGTCACACGCGCGTTTTGTATGCGCCGTATCGACGCATCGAGTCTTTCGGAGAGACCCGCTTTTCCTTTCGGCTTGTAAGCGAGCCTATGGATTCCGTTGGAGAGTGCCGCGTACGAAGTGGATGGGTAGAAGCTGGGCGCCCCCGCATCCTCAAGCCGTCCGGAATGCGTGAAATCGAAACGGAAGGTTTTAGTCCAGTAGCCGCCCGTATGTTTGAATGGATGCGCGAGCACGGTGCTCCCCTCCAGGCTCTCGTGCAGTATGGGTTTCAGTTCAGTCGCTCGGAAGTAAGCGAGGAACTGCTGCATGAAGATGTTCGCGAAGTCTCTGATCGCGTTGTGCGTGAAGCAGAGGCCTCTGGCGATCTTTTCCGAGCCGTCATCGAGTGCGTAGACGATGCTTGGGAAGTTTCCCTGCTTTATTTTATGCTTGAAATGGTTCAGCAGTCTCATGAAATTAATCTTTTCGATTTTAAGCGTCGCGGTCTGCTGTAACATCTCCCTCGCTGAGACACAAGATAATTACAGCCTTTGGCCGCGGCGCCCCGATGAACTCCAACAGGCCCGCCGCCTTATCAATGAGGGAAGTTCAGATGCTGCTCTTGACCTCCTACGCCCCTTCATTAATAAACGAGGGCTGGCGGGACGAGAAGCACGCCGTCTTGTTGGTGCTGTTCGCACCCGTCTTTACCTAACTCCGCGCCATCCCCGTACTCGCATCCACACCGTCCGACGTGGAGAGAACATTGAACGCATCGCGACAGCTTATCACAGCTCAGCCGAATTCATCATGCTCCTGAATGGCTTGTTGAATCCTTCCAACCTCAGTATCGGTCAGCATCTACGCGTGGCTCCGGCAGATCTCCGCGCAGAAATTCACCTTACAGAGCGTGAAATTACCCTGTGGGATGGACGCTCTCTCGTGGCAGTGTACGACATAGTGCCTTCGCACTTTGATGCATCCGCGGGAAACGCTGAAACAAGCGTACAGTCTATTGAGGGTGAGCTGCGTGGTACACGTATTCCTCGCTCCTCAGCCCTCTTTGCCTGCAGCAACAAGGTATTGCATCTTGTGAATGGCATACTGCTACGCTCTTCGTCTTTTTCTTCCACGCCCAGCATCGAAATGCAGGCGCGTGATCTCAATGAGCTTTCGCTTCTTCTCGGCAAAGGGTGCCGCGTTTCTATCGTACAGGATGAAAACTCCTTCGACCCTTTTGCTGAACAGCAAAAGACACCCACCACACACTGACTTCCGAAGGCCTGACCTCAATGGCGTTTCAATTCTGGAGTAGTCTCCATGGAAGTACGCAGACGCACCCCGATGTAGTTACGCACGGATTTGAATCCTGGGCGACTAATTCTCTGAGACGACTCCCAAAATGCACTTGAACTTCCACCGTCAAGATTCAGTGCACTGCTCACACGGAAACTACTGAAAGCAGAAGAATCCGTAAGCCATTGGGCAAGCTCCCTCAAGGTCAGTGCACTGGAAATACCAATGCACCATGTTCCCCTGCCATCTGTTGCGAGAAACGAGCGAGCAGCTTTTTTCGTCTTCTCTAGACCAGGAACGACCCGTCCCCGTTCCACGAGAAACGGCCCTCCCTGAATCGCCTCTTGCATTCCCCGTAAAGGCGTGCTGATGTTCTTGCTGCGTTCCAAACGAATTCCATTCCCCGTATCATACACCACACCCGACACGGTGAAACTACCGGTTGCCAGAGGAGAAAGCACCACCCCTCGACAACAAAGCAAACCCAACGGTCGGCGCTTCTTATCACTCCCAAAATAGCCGCCATTCACTCCTGCCACGCAATGATTTGCAATCATAGCCGTCTCCAGATTCCCGTAACGGGGCTTCCCTTCTCCTTCATCCACAATACACAACTGCATCTCGTCTGCGCGAAAAACAAAAAGTTCCAATCGTTGTGTGTCTGCTCCTAGCAAATTCGCCCAGCCACCCGTCGCTCCGCCACTCCGCGTATGCTGCACGTACTGGGCAAAACATGCCTCCGCCAGCATGAACGTCAACGAGACGAATGCTTTCCATAGCATATCACCAATCTAGCAGTTTCCTTCGAAAAAGCCACTCATCAATGTGTCAGTAGAAAAATTAGTCGCTTCGCACAGGAAAGCCATGAGTGTTTCGACTCCTCTCTTTACAGCTCATGTCCCATGCGGTCACGCTTTGTTTCCAAATAACGACGATTGTCGTCCTGTGGAGGAATGGAGAGTGGTATACGCTCTTCAATGCAGAGACCGTGCCCCGCCAGACCAACGATCTTTTGAGGATTATTGGTGAGCAAGCGTAACTTGCGGACACCGAGGTCACGCAGAATTTGTGCTCCTACACCGTAATCACGCAAGTCTGGCGGAAAACCAAGACGAATATTGGCATCTACAGTATCAAGTCCCTGCTCTTGCAGTTTGTAGGCATGCAATTTAGCGGAGAGACCTATCCCTCGTCCCTCCTGTCGCAGGTAAAGCAATACTCCACCTTCACGCGAAATGCGTTCCATAGCGCGATGCAGCTGGCTACCGCAATCGCAGCGGCGACTACCGAACACGTCACCCGTTAAGCATTCGCTGTGCACGCGACAGAGTACCGGCAATTCCGGATCAATTTTGCCATGCACGAGGGCGAGATGCGTGAGACCGTCAATTTTCGAGCGATACGCATGGCAGGTAAAAAAGCCATAATCCGTGGGTAGCTGCACAGTTTCCTCTCGCTGCACCAGTTTTTCCGAGTGCCGACGGTGCGATATAATCTGCGCGAGGGAACAAGCTTTCAACCCATGTTGACGCTGAAAGCTGCCCAACTCGCCAAGTCTGGCCATCGTTCCGTCCTCTTTCATAATTTCACAGCAGACACCCACTGGCTCCAATCCTGCCATGCGCAGCAAATCTACCGTGGCTTCCGTATGCCCCGCACGGCGCAGTACCCCTCCTTCACGTGCACGAAGCGGAAAACAGTGTCCGGGATGAACAAAGTCGTGAAGACTCGCCGATGGATCCGCCAGTCTCATGGTCGTGGCGGAGCGCTCGAAGGCACTAATGCCAGTGGTAATGCCCTCCCGAGCATCCACACTTACCGTGAAAGCCGTATGCAATTTTTCAGTGTTATGCTGCACTTGCATGGGGAGACCGAGGGAATCCACGCGCTCTGGCGCCATGGGCATACAGATGAGACCACGCCCGTACGTGGCCATGAAATTAATATTCTGCGGCGTCGCAAACTGACCGGCGCAAATGAGGTCCGCCTCATTCTCGCGTGCCGGATCATCCGTGACGAGAGCAAGATGTCCCATGCGCAGCTCCTCAATGATTTCTTGTAGCGGGCAATAGGTGATGGGATCTTCCCCATCCGCCACAGGTACTTCTTCTGCGGGAGGAAAGGGAACAGGCAGCGTGTGCTCCTTCAAGACACCAGCCTTACTTTTGTCGCAGTTGTTTCGCGTCCCCATGGCAATATTTATGCATTCTTCTTAGTCCATGAATCCCGCAGGCTCACCGACCGGTTAAAAACAGGATGTTCCTGGGAGTGATCATGGCGATCCGCCACGAAATAACCGAGACGCTCGAATTGGCAGAGGAACTCAGGTTTTGCCGCCGCCAGCTCCGGTTCCACCACAGCATCCTCCAATACAGTAAGGGATTCTTTATTCAGAGAGGCAAGAAAACCATCCGGGTTCGCATCCGGTGCCTCGTCCTTAAATAATCTATCATAGAGACGCACTTCTGCCCGCACCCCATGTGTAGCAGAGACCCAGTGAAGCGCACCTCTACAGCGAATGCCTTCTGGAGGCATCGTGCCGATGGTACCAGGCAAAATTTCCGACTGGACCTCCACCACGTTACCAAAATCATCGCAGGTATGACCTGTGCACACGATACAGTACGCTCCTCGTAAGCGCACGCATGCTCCAGGGCTAAGGCGTTTATATTTCTTGGGTGGATCCAACATGAAATCATCCTGTTCAATCCAAACCTCACGAGTGAGTACCACACTGCGCTCCCCAAGCTCCGGCTCCTCCGGGTTGATTTGTACTCTCACCTCTTCTTCGTGTCCCTTGGGCAAATTGGTGAGCACGAGTTTTAACGGGTGCAGAACTGCCATGCGCCGGGGAGCATGGGCGTTCAATTCGGCGCGCACAGCATTTTCTAAGCGCGCCACATCCGTGTTCCCGTTGAATTTCGTGATACCCACACCTTCGCAGAAATCTACGATGGCCTTAGCGGGGTAACCACGACGCCGCATGCCACAAATTGTCGGCATCCGCGGGTCATCCCAGCCGCTCACATAACCTTCCTCCACCATCTGACGCAGCTTACGTTTGCTCATCACGGTGTAGGTGACATTCAAGCGTGAGAATTCGCGCTGCTGCGGACGAGCCGGCACCGGGCAGTTCTCGATCACCCAGTCATAGAGCGGACGATGATTCTCAAACTCCAACGTGCAGAGCGAATGCGTGACGTGCTCCCAGGCATCTTCCAGAGGGTGAGCGAAATCATACATCGGGTAAATGCACCACGAAGTTCCGGTATTGTGGTGTGGATCGTAAGAGATACGGTAAATGACAGGGTCTCGCATGTTCATGTTGCTGCTGGTCATATCGATCTTCGCTCGTAACACCGCGCTTCCTTCTGCAAACTTACCCTCCTTCATTGCCGCAAATTGCGCAAGATTTTCCTCTACCGATCGACTCCGGAACGGCGAAAGCTGTCCGGGGGTTACAAGATTTCCCTTTTGCTGCCGCATCGTCTCTCGATCTTGCTCATCCACATATGCCAGTCCCTTTTTAATCAAGGCTACAGCACAGTCATAGTAAAAATCAAAGATGTCAGATGCCCAATACAGGTGTTCGCCCCAATCAAAACCCAGCCAGCGGATATCCTCCTGAATAGAATTCACAAACTCCACATCTTCCTTGCACGGGTTCGTGTCATCAAAACGCAGGTGACATACCGCGCCCTCTTGCGCATATTCACGAGCGATACCAAAATCCAAACAAATGGCTTTAGCATGCCCGATGTGCAGATACCCATTTGGCTCCGGAGGGAACCGTGTTATGGGAGCCTTGCAACGTCCTTCTGCCACATCAGCTGCAATCCATTCGCGGATGAAATCTCGTTTTTCCTCTGCTGTTGCCATGCGCAGGATTTTACGTTGCAACGCCTGTTCTGGCAAGCCTTTTCAGCAAGCCTATTGCATTCGCCCCTAAAAACTGCTACCATGCGTAGCATGAGCAATGAGTCTCCTCTCTCTCTCAGATCTGAACCATCAGTTCGTCTTCCCTCCTTGGATGCTCTGCGAGGGTTGGACATGATGTTCATCATCGGACTTGATTGTATCATACGTTCCATCGTCCCATTCTGTTTCACAGAGAATGCAAATAAAGAAATATGGCGACAACTGAACCACAGCAGCTGGGATGGCCTTACTGTGTGTGATATTATCTTCCCTTTATTCGTCTTCGTGAGCGGAGCCGCTATGTTTTTCTCCCTTTCTCGAGCAACGCAGAAGAACGTGAGAACCTTCCTCCTGCTTCGCAAACTCTGGAAGCGCGCGCTCATCCTGATCGTTCTTGGTATCCTCGTGAACTGGTGGGCCTTCCATGACCGAATCGACGCTATTCAACCATTCGGTTTCAATTCTCTTCGTTATGCTTCCGTGCTGGGACTCATTGGTATCAGTGGGGCCCTCGCCGGTTCGCTCATGCTTCTGCTGACACGGTGCCGCTTTGCTTCACTTTTCGCCGCCGTCATCCTCGCCGTCGTTTGGTGCCTGCAAACCTTTGGCGGAGATATGACCCCAACCGGCTGCTTCAATGCGAAGGTCGATGCCCTGCTCTGCCCGGGATGGCTTCACGGTGGAACGTTTGATCCAGAAGGTCCGTTGTGTATTCTTTCTGCTACGGCTCTCTCCCTTCTGGGCTTCTATGCCGGATCCTGCTGCCGCTCGTCTTTCACCATCTTGAAACAATCGGGAATACTTATCCTACTCGGGCTTGTTTGCTTGGGGCTAGGTGCCGTATCTGGCATGGTCATCAAGGGAATTTGGACCCCTGCTTTCGTGCTCACTACAGGGGGCATAGGTTTCCTGCTACTCGCTCTTTTCCGTTTTCTATTCGATACCTCGGCATGGGGTAATCGTCTCTCTCTACCGCTGCGCGTAGTCGGCATGAATGCACTCGCCATCTACATCATCACTCGTCTGCCAATATATAAAACCCTTTTCGATCAACTCAACTCACACATATTGCAGCACTTCACGGAAAATCATCAAGTTGAAAACCTCATCTGCTCCTCCTCCTACTTCCTGGTCGCATGGCTCTTTTGTTTCATGCTCTGGCGCTTCCGCATCTTCATTAAACTGTAAACAAAAACGGCACAACCCAAATAAACGGGATGTGCCGTGAAAGGGGATTAGACGTGCCGATAAGCCGCATTGCCCCAAACCTCATGCATACCACGACTCAGGACTTGTAACGCAAACGCTTCTTGTGACGGTTCTGACGCATGCGCTTGCTGCGCTTATGCTTATTGATCTTGGCTTTACGTCTCTTCTTGAGGGATCCCATATTGCTTGATTAATGGTTAGTGAAACTGATCGCGCAATCTGCTGGCAAGTTGCCCTTGCTGCGTATCGGCACGTCATGTAACTACTTTTTAGTTTCAATGTCAAGCCGAAAATCACTCCTCATTATCTCAAAAATTAAGTCGCATTGCCTCCGCATTGCCTCAAAAATAAAGTCACCGAAGAGATGCTAAAAACCAAGAAAGAGGATTTTCTGAAAGCTTGATGCCTCAGAAATAAAGGGTTAATATCAACCACATGTCACTCAAGATGAGTAAACAAGCAAGAATAGAGTTACTTTCTGTCTGGAGAGAAAAATATGCCTCGCTGGCCTC
>CANRLM010000053.1 GCA_947631435.1 uncultured Akkermansia sp. | reverse complement strand
CGCCACTATTTTACCCCTCTCTTCTCATGACCTCAACTTTTTCTGTCATCTGTTGCATTTAATCTTGCAATCCACAGGTCAAAAATAATTTTTCAAGCTTGGAAAATTAGGGCTGAGGTACGATTAAAATTTCCGATTTTTAAATTTTTGTTTCGAAATGTATTGATTTTGTATATATTAGAAAAATCCTTCACAATACTGAATGTGCTCAGACGCGGAGAAACGGTGAATTCCTCAACGTCATGTATCAAGCCGCTCCCGTGTTTCTGGTCTGGAACACAGGGGCCAGGAACAGCCTGCTACAACGCCTCACATCTGCTCCGTGGTTTTGTTCAAAGTGGGGTTTTCATGATCGGACAAATAGTGTAATCTCTGATCCCCGCTTTCCTGGCTCAAGGGGGCACCAAGGCACATTTTTCTCTCCGGATAGAAAGTAACTCTATTTTTGTTTATTTATTCATTTTAAGTGATATACGACTGATATTAACCCTTAATTTTTGAGGCATCAAGCTTTCAGGAAATCCTTTTTCTTGGTTTTTAGCATCCCTTCGGTGACTTTATTTTTGAGGCAATGCGGAGGCAATGCGTGCCATGGATAAGCTCTTTTTAAGATTGACTTTATAACGGTTCAACACTAAAATCGTCGGCGATTGGTGTTTCCCAAAGAATTCGCTTGTTGTATGGCAAGGATGAAGAGTTGTCTGATGATTGGTCTCGCTGCCCTGCTGGCTGCGGGAATGGGTTCGTGCATCCTGGATCCGGATCCTCTGCCGGAAATGCCTTATCGACCTCGTAAGGTAACAGAGACCGCTCCAAAACCGACGGAACAGCCTGCCGAGACAACAAGCTGGGAAGAAGCTCCTGCAGCAGACGGGTTTATCACTCCTCCCGCGGTACAGCCTGCCCCCCGAGCCCAGAAACAACCGTCCGAAACTAAGTTAGAAAAAACTGTTGTTCCCGTCCCCGAGCCCACGCCTCAAACGATTCCGGACCCAACCAAGTCCGAGTCCGAGCCGGCAACAGAGCCTCAGGTGATCAAACTTCCCGTGGAGCCGACAACCACCCAAACGACGGAAACCAAAGCGGAGACGCCCCCACCGGCAGCGGCAACGGCATCGATGGAGGATCTTCAACAAATCACGAACACTGGTCCTATCCCAACAGCCGCCCGGGTCGAGGGAGATCCAACGCGAGTGTGGAATCCGCTGGATCCCAGCAAGAAAATTCGCATCATCAACCCAAAAACGAACCAGCCCTACCCAAGCGGTAAAAAACTGAAAGTACGCGGAACCAATTTTCAATTCTACGTGCCGTGAAGACGGGGAGAAAGAAACCTTTCCGCTCCGTTGCTATCCTCGGCATTGGTCTGCTGGGGGGGTCGTTGGCTATGGCTGTGCATCGCTTTCTGCCGGGGTGCGAGGTGCGCCTGTGGGCGCGCCGCGCGCAAACGCTTGCCCAGGTTGCTGAGCGAAAATTGGCGAGTTTTGCCGATGCAGATATTTGCCGTGTGGTGGAAGGAGCAGAACTCGTCATCCTCTGCACCCCGATATCCACTTTTGAGCAACTTGTTGAAAAATTCCTGCCTTCTCTGGACAGAAATTCTATCATCACCGACGTGGGGTCCGTAAAGCAATCTGTGCATACGTCGATCGGCAATCTCCTCACCATAAAAAGATACTCTTTCATCGGCTCTCATCCCATGGCTGGTGCAGAAAAACAGGGTCTCTCCCACGCTAGAGCCGATCTCTTCCAGGGTGCGGCCGTCGCGCTCGTAAACCCGCACCGCGTGAAAGATAGCAAACTGCTTCGCCTCGCGGAATTCTGGGAAGCATTGGGCGGCCATCCCATCCTTCTACAGCCCTCTGAGCATGACGCTGCTGTCGCGCGTGTCTCACACCTGCCGCACGTGCTGGCTGCCCTCTGCGCCCGTAATGCCATGGGAGGCGAAGCCGCGCCAAGCGCTCTCGCAGCGCTGGCCTCCTCCGGCTTCCGAGATACAACACGCATCTGCCACGGTAACGCAGAAATGTGGACAGACATCCTACTGGCAAACCAGAAACCGGTTCTTGAAGCAATCGGCGACTGCGAAAACGATCTGGCGACTCTACGGCAACTCCTGCAAAAGGAAGACCGCAAAAGCATCAATGCATGGCTTGAGCGCGCACGCTTAAATCGATCGGACCTTTTACCGGACAAATGAGGGGAAGTCCCCTATTCCGCCGGGGCAGCAAGCTTCTCTTCCTTCACAAAACCGATGGGAGCCGGGGCAGAAGAAGTGCCGTCCAAGGCAACGTTTTCCACCGTCACTGTTTCAGCAGAAGAGTTCTCAATGGTCATGCCGTTAAGTCCGGGAGAAGAATCCGGCAAGCCCTCGCCGATGCACATGTCGCCCAGCCAGACGTAGAAGCCGGGATTGAGGTGCTCGTCAGAGTTCCCCTCCACCCATGTCACACGCACAGCCTCCTTGTTAGTGGACATATCAATAGGATAAAGCACTGTATCCTTGCCCCAGCAAATCGCTCCTTCTTTGAAAACAAGCCTGGCTGTGTGTTGTCCATTACCCACCGTTAATACCAACGCCTCCGTATCCTGCCATCCTTCTTTGCTGCCGTTACCAAGACCGACTTTCACTTGTGCGGAGAACCCCTTTGATACATCTACTCCATCCGGCCAGGCATTTTCCAATTTGCTACCACCATTCATCACAAGCCTCTCACCGTCCAGGGTAACACCTTCCTTGCTCTTAGCTTCCTCAAAAAGCATAGAACCACTCCGATCAAATTTGGCTGACGCCTTTCTCGGCAGACCAGCAGAGCGCCCAGCATAGCCCATTGTGCGCGCGACGAGTCCGGCCATAATCAGATCCCCCTGCAACGTAGGATGCAACTTGTCCTTAGGGTTGACAAAAGTGGCGACGGCTCGCCCGGGCGTTTCCTCGCAAGTCTTATCAACAAGACCCTCGTTGAGATTCACATAGATCGCCTTTTTCTTCTTCGCAACAGAGGCATACTGCTTATTGAGGCTTTGCAGAACGCTTTTGTAGTCCGCCGCTGTATTGTTGGTCGGCGTCGCTCCCCATGCGGGAATCGAGAGAAGCACCACCTTGACTTTGGAATTCGCCTTATGGAGAGCATCAATAATTACCGGAATATCGCCACCTTTGCCCGAGGTTAACGCTTTGCTCACCTCAGAAATATTTTTTGCAATTCCTCCTTTGCCCCCATAATCGCTTAACGTATCATTGGTTCCTAACAGAATAAAACATGTATCCGGTTTCTCATCCAACTGTCGCTCAGTTTTATCTGCCTGCGGAAGTTTGAGCCAATCAAAAATATCCGTGCCTCCAAGGCGCATGCTCGAATGGGTTCGACCAGATGTCTCGTAGGCGCGCTGGGAACTCATCGCTGCGTGCAGATTACTGAAAGGAACGCCGAGATATGTGGTTCCTTGTTCAATGAGAGATGTCTTATCCCCAACAGCAGTGTTATTACCTACCTCAACACCAATCTCATCGTATTTAATCCCATTATCGACAAAAATCTTGTGAAGGGCCCACCTGTAGGAAGGAGCCTTATAACCATGCGTGATGGAATCCCCGATGTAAAGCACGTGCCCCAACTCCGGCGATGGCTTCGCGGACGAACGCGCCTTTTGCGAAGCCCCGGAGCACACACTCGCCCCAACTATTATGCCGAGCGCCACCAGACGAATAACTTTTCTCTGAACCATGCCAGAAGTGTACCCGACACCACCTCAGCTTTGCAAGAAAAAAGGAAGCAGGATTGAATAAAAATACGATGAGAATTGACGAGATAACACCAATGACTCATCACACAGTGCCCGCGCCAAGATATTTACCTATTTCATACAGACCTGCGTAGATGCGAGGGTCTACAGCCTTGCCGGCGGAACGTTGCTGTGCAAGCCACACATCCACCTGGTCGAAAGGAACGCAATGCACGGTGATATTCTCACCCTGCACTCCTCCTCCGGCACCTACCCGGTACAAATCGACAGCAAGAAAGAAGAAAAGGTATTCGGAAGTGATCCCGGGAGAGGATGGTCCATCGTAGAGGGGGAAAATCTTCTTTGCTTTAAATCCTGTCTCCTCAATGAGCTCGCGACGTGCTGCAGTCTCCGCATCCTCGGTTCCCTCATCGCCGACGAGTCCAGCGGGAAAACAAATGCTCTGACGACCGATGGCGGGACGAAATTCCTCCACGAGTACAACTTCCCGTCGCTCCGTAACAGCATAAATCATAGCAGCGGGTGTGTTATGCACCCGTTCACAATACTCCCAGCGTCCCTCGCGCACAAGGTTGAGGAAGCGCCCTGCATAGAGCATCTCCATAGCCATTCTCCCCTCAGCGAAAGCTCACAACCGCACCATTTTCTGGTAACAAGCCAAGATGCGCTTCGTGATGGGACCGGCGTGCCCGGCACCGATGGTACGACCATCTAAACTTGTCGCAGCAATGACTTCGGCAGCTGTGCCGGTGAGGAAACATTCATCCGCACTGAGAATATCAAAACGATTCATGACACGCTCCTCACAGGGAATTCCCTCAGCAACGCAAATGTCCATCACGGCGTGTCGGGTGATACCACCCAACGCACACTCAGTGAGTGGAGGAGTGATAACTACGCCGTTTTTCACGATGAATATGTTATCCCCTGTGCATTCTGCCACATTGCCCCGTTCATTGAGCATGAGCGCCTCGCCGGCGTTCTGTTGCACAGCCTCCAGCTTCGCGGAGATGCTGTTGAGGTAGTTGAGACTCTTGACCTGCTGACTGAGCATATCCGGATTCGGGCGGCGATAAGAACTGGTAATGAGACTCAGTCCGTTCTCGTACATTTCCTTGGGGTAAAGTGCGATGTTCTGCACGATAATGAACATGCTGGGCTTCGGACAATTTTTTGGGTTGAGTCCCAAGTCACCTACCCCACGCGTCACCACGAGACGAATGTAACCATCCTCCATCCCGCTGGCTGCCACCGTTTCCTCAGTGGCCTTACAAACTTCTTCAAAACTCCACGGCAGCTCAATCATGAGGTAGCGCATGGAATCAAATAGACGGACTATGTGCTCCTGCAATCGAAATACTTTGCCGGAGTAAAACCGTATACCCTCGAAGCAACCGTCGCCGTACAGCACAGCATGGTCGAAAACTGAAACCCTGGCTTCTTCCTTATCAACGAGTTTTCCATCAAACCAAATTTTCATAAGCTCTGCAAGTTTGTGCCCTCATTATATCCCCTTTTCACCCCTTGTGAAGAAAAAAATCCCTCAAAGATCATGCCGATGCGCCTTGAGGTGGGGATGCAGTTCGCGTTGCTGATCCTCGTGGTCATTACGGTTCCGAAGGACCGCCCTCTTTTCTCGTCGTGTAACACGTTCCAGGGTCATACGACGCTTCTCAGCCCGCTTTTCCAATTCGGTAATCTCCTCTTCCAGATTCAGAAAATGCTCGTAGCGTTCCCGCGAAAGTATACCTCCCTCCACAGCAGCACGCACGGCGCAGCCGACATCCTGACGATGGGAGCAATCCGCAAATCGACATTGCCTCGCCAGAGTCGAGAAATCTGCAAACTCCGCACGCAGCGACGCCGCATCCGTCCACATTTGCACCTCCCGCATGCCAGGGTTGTCAATGAGCGCTCCTCCACCGGGCAGCAAAAAGAGTTCACGCGCTACACTCACATGGCGTCCCTTGCCGGTAACCTCGTTCACCTCGCCCGTCCCACAGCATTTCCTCCCCAAGAGAGCGTTCACTAATGTACTCTTCCCCACACCGGAAGAGCCTACCACGAGCGCAGTTTTCCCGGGAGGAAGATTCAGCAAACAAAGAGGCAGGCTCGCGGGGGAAACCGCGCTTACGGCGTGCAGCTCCACTTCTGCACCGCAGAGAGGCTTCAGCTGCTCCAGTGCGCAATGCAACTCCTCTTCCGGGGTGATGTCCGCTTTGTTGACGAGCACCATCCCCCGGGCTCCGCTCTTACGAATAAGCGTGAGGTATCGCTCAATCCGGTTCAGGTTGATATCCTCCGGCAGAGTCGTGACTACAACCACACAATCCACATTCGCTCCAATGACCTGTTCGGCACAGCTTCGCCCGGGAGTCTTACGCGAAAAACGATTGCGACGTGGCAACAGAGCGCGCACCACCGGCAGATCCCCTTCCTCCCCGGGATCCACTGCCACCCAATCCCCTACCGTCGGCAGATCCGCATCCGTAGCAGCCGCATGCCAGAGATGCCCGGAAAGCACGACCTCGTGCCTTCCTCGCGAAGAGGAAACAACACTGTAGTTGATTTTTGTTTCACGGCAAATGCGTGCCGGGTACCAATGAGATTTTCCAAGAGCCGCGAACACCTCTTCCCACCCGGAGTCCCAACCCAAATGATTCATCAGGTCCGCGTTCATCTAGCGACGAGAGAAAGTGATTCCTGCACAATGCGCAAAGCAATATGGTACTTTGTATCACACTCCAGTTTTTCCTCCCCTTCCTTGCGCACGAGCCACACTTCGTTCATGGATGCGTCAAAACCGACTCCCGGTTGCGACACATCATTCGCCACCACCATGTCACATCCCTTCGCCTCCAACTTGCTCCTCGCCCCTGCCAGCAAATTCTGCGTCTCTGCTGCAAATCCTACCAGTATCCCACCGAAACCAAACACGCGGCGCATGCTTCCCAGAATATCCGGTGTACGCTCCAGTCTCAGCTCCATCCTCTCTGCATCCTTCTTGATCTTCTGCTCCGAGAACGACACCGGACGATAATCCGCCACTGCCGCGCAGAGAATTGCAACATCCACACCGCCCACCATATCCCGCACAGCGTCGTACATCTGCTGCGCCGTGGTGACCGAGACAAAATCCACACCTTCCGGCACATCCAGTGAGGTCGGCCCGGAGATAAGCAGCGCTTCGTGTCCCTCGTGCCGCACAGCCCCCGCCAATGCATAGCCCATCCGCCCTGAGGAGCGGTTGCTGATATATCGTACGGGATCGATCGGTTCCCGCGTTGGTCCTGCTGTGATGAGAAATCGCACTGCCCCTTCATCATACCACGCCCTGCCGTCCCTGGCAAGTCGTGATCGACAGGCGTTTTACTTCCTTGTGAAAAATCAGCGTGTACGATCTACAGTCGCGAAATTCCTGGCATGACCCACCCCAAGAGCGAAGAACACACAGTGACGCAAATCGAAGAAAACGGACAGCATGCGATCATGGCATCTCATGCTTAACACGTGCTGATCGGGTGTTTCCCTCCTGGATAAGACAAACGGAAAATCATTACCTATTCATACATCGGGCTTGTCCTACTTGCCCGTTTGGTGTAGGATGGGCGGCATGAATCACTTGGATGCATTGAAGGAGTTTTTGAGCATCCCGAGCGTTTCGGCGCAACCGGAACACGCCGCGGATGTGAGTCGCTGCGCGGACTACCTCGTGCAGAAACTGCGAGAGATGAAATTCGACGCGCAGAAAATCAACACCGAAATTCACCCGGTGGTGGTGGCAAAAAGTCCGACGGTAGCAGGGAAGCCGACGGTGCTGATCTACGGGCACTACGACGTCATGCCCATCGACCCCATTGAGGAATGGGAAAGCGCGCCCTTCGAGCCGAGCGTGCGGAACGGGCGCATCTACGCCCGCGGGGCGAGTGATGACAAGGGGGAGATCATGGCGCACCTCCTGGGCGTCCGGGAGCTTCTTGCAGAGGATGGAGAGCTGCCGTTGAATGTTATTTTCCTGCTGGAAGGGGAAGAGGAACGCGGCAGTACAAGCCTTCACAACCTGCTGCAGCAACCGGAGATGGTGAAGCAGTTGGGTTGCGACATCATCGTGGTAAGCGACACCGGCATGGCGGCGCCGGACGTGCCGTCCTTCTCCTACGGGCTGAAGGGACTATGCTGCTTTGAGCTGGAGGTGCGCGGTCCCGCCATGGACCTGCATTCCGGCATCTTCGGCGGGGCGGTGGCTAATCCCATCACCACTCTCTGCGAGATGCTTGCGACCACGCATGATGAAAACGGGCGCATCACCGTGGAGGGCTTCTACGACGGCGTGAGCGAGATTGCGGATTGGGAGAAGGAAAGCTGGAAGCGCGTACCAGGCATGAGCGACGCCGAGCTGGCGGATCTCACCGGTGTACCCGCTCTGCGCACGGAGGAGGGCTACACCGGCGCCGAATGCGTGTATGCCCGCCCGACCTTTGAGCCGAATGGCATCGTCGGCGGTTACATGGGCGAGGGTTCCAAAACAGTAATCCCCACCCACGCGATTGCCAAGATCAGCTGCCGCCTGGTGCCGGGGCAAGACCCCGTGGACATCATGCGCAAGGTGGAGGCGCATTTCAGGAAGGTCTGTCCGCCGAGCGTTCGGATGAAGTTCACCATGCAACACGCCGGCGATGCGTACATGAGCGATCCGCATTCTCCCTTCGGCAAAGCGGCACAGCAGGCGTTGGAGGAAACGTTCGGAAACCCGCCCGTGCTTGTGCGCGAGGGAGGATCCATCCCCATCGTGGCGGAGCTTTCCGGGAAATTGGGGAAAGACGCCCTCTTCCTCGGCCTCGATCTGCCGGATGCTCGCATCCACTCACCGAATGAAAACATGCGACTGGAGATCTTCGAGAAAGGAATCAGCATGGTCAAAAACCTCCTGCGCCTCATGAGTCGAGTGCCCGTATGAATGCTGTCGAGATCGAGAACGTGCACAAGAGCTTCCGCGGGCACCGCGGAAAGGGCGGCATGGTGTACGCCGTGAAAGGCGTGAGTCTCTCCATTCCCTCCGGCGGCGTGTACGGTCTCATCGGTCCTAACGGTTCCGGCAAGAGTACCATCATGAAAATGCTCGTCGGACTGCTCGCCCCCCATGAGGGCAGCTGCCGCGTGTTCGGTCGCCCCGCCACCGACACCGCAAACAGGCACGCTATCGGCTTCCTGCCGGAAAATCCGTACTTCTACAAATTCCTCACGGGCGAGGAGACTCTGCGCTTCTACGGACGCCTCTGCGGACTGGGCGGGCGCTCCCTGCGCGAGCGCGTGGGCGGGCTGCTGGAACTCGTGGGACTGAAGGATGCGGCCGGGCGGCGTCTCTCCGGCTACTCCAAGGGCATGCTGCAGCGCATCGGTTTGGCGCAGGCGCTCGTGCAGGATCCACAGCTTCTGGTTCTGGATGAACCCACCGCCGGGGTAGATCCCATCGGCTCGCGCATCATCCGGGACATGATTCTGGAGCTCAGGCAGCGCGGGCTCACCATCTTCCTCTGCTCCCACCTCCTGGAGCAAGTGCAGGAGGTCTGTGACCGCGTCGGCATCCTCTACCAGGGATGTCTCATCGCCGAGGGCACCGTGGACGAGCTGACCCGCGACGCGCACACGCGGCAGGTCACTCTGCGCGACCCCTCCCCCGCCCTGCTGGAGCAAATGCGCGCCCTCGCCGGCGAAGCCTGGGTATCAAGTTCCCCCGGGCGCCTCTCCCTGGAGAGTGTCTTCATCTCCGGCATCCGGGCCCGCGCCGAGCAGGACAAAGCGTGACGCCTCTGCAACCTAGATAACAAGTCATTGAGCACAAACAATCAACGAAAGAAAAAGAACCGGATATCCGTTTTTTTTGTTTGACAGGGTATCCGACGTTATGTAGAATTATTTGAGCTTCTTTGCCTCCACTTATTCGAGGAATGAGCAGGAAGCCCTTCATGACTCAATACACTGATCTATGAAAGCACGTTCTATCCTTCTCGCGTTGGCTTCTCTTTTGGTGCCGGCATCTTACGCAGCCCAAACCCTCACTGCTGAGGAATTTGCCAAGCTGCCAGGTCTCTCTGCCAAGAGACTCACCGGTTCCTTTACCGTGGGGTATGATTCCAACTACGTAGGTCGCGGTCTCGTGATTTCCCACTCTGTGGCAGAAGGTGACAGCTCCGAACTCGTTGCCCTCAAGACGAACTACGACATCGGCAAAAAGCAGCAACAGTGGAGCATCGATAACACCATCTCCTACCGCATGGTGAGCTCCGGGCACACCATGTACGGACCTGCCCCCTATGCGGATTTGGCGGCATTCGGGGTTACCCCTCGCAATGTGGAGAACGAGTTTGCCGTGGCGACGGCTCTCAAGTACAGCGGCAAGTACGGCGCTGTCTCTCTGGGTCACGACTTCGTACACGGCGGTCTTCTGGGCGCTTTTGCCAAGCACTTCCGCCAGCAAAGCGCCTCTTGCGTGAATGAGGTGTTCCTAGATATGGTGTACACCCCGACGGCCTGGTTTGAGGTGGGCAATTCAGTGCGGTTGAGCTTCCAGGGTGTGCAGGGCTGGTGGTTTGAGCCGCACATGACCTTCAAGGCGCCCATCATCGGCACGGCGGAGGACGTCAAAGTGGCGGGGCTGCTGACCTTTGCCATGAGCGCCACGGCTAACTACTTCGACCCGGGGCACCACGCCAATGCCAATGGTGCGCAAGCCTTCTGGATTCAACTTTCCACCCCGTGGTTCATCACGAAGCAACTCATCCTCACCCCAAGCGTGAGCTTCAACTGGTTGGGTGCGGGAGCGCAAAAGGCTGCCAAGACTTCCTCTCTCCGTCAGGCAACGGAGAAACTGGGAATGGATGGCTCTACCCTGGTGCCTTACCGGAACTTTGGCGTGGTGGCCGGCGTGAAATGCACGTACACTTTCTAAACCAGAATCGGTCTTCTCAACAGATGTGGAAAGAGGAGTGGGATGGACGCTCCCCCACCGGGAAGTCTCCCCTCTCCTCGCGTCTGTGAAGATTTTCCAGAACAGAAAACCGTTCCGCTTGATCTTACAAGCTGAACGGTTTTTCCTTCGAAAGTACCCCATCTTTTTTTTCCCCCCCATGAACAACCTGACCCTCCACGGACAAGAAAACATCGTCGCACCGGCATTCTACCTGCCAAACCGACTGAGCGTACAGGCGTGCAAGGCGTTAAACTATCTGCTCCAGGGACGTCTGGTATATCTCACTGACTCGGCTTTCCCCCTCTTGCCAGAAATCGAGTGCTACCTGAGAGAAAAGCGCGTTCTGACGGAACGTTTTGACTTTCTGAACGGAACGCCCAAAGCGGCACGAGAAACGCTACAGCGTCATTTCAAAAAGGGTAGAAGTGTAGTCTTTATGCCGGGGCAACTTGCAAAAGTGCGCGGATGCCTGGCAGATGTCCCAAAGCTCTTCCTGGTCTACGCACAGGAAATCTGTCTGCCGATTTCTCCTCTCTTTCTCGGATTCTACGGGAACAGCATCGACACCCTCTACCGCGACGTCAAGGAGGACGACTGCTGCGAGGAGTTTTATGTGCTGCCGCAGTTGCCTGCCGGCGCCCACATGGCGGAGCGCCTCCTCGCCGTCTGGCTGGAAAAAAGCAGCAAAATCTTTTCCTCGCGTCCCCTCCTGAATGGTTCTCTCACCGAGCACCTGGTGCGCTCTCTCAGAAAACACGGCGCTGTGGAAATGATTGATGGCATGACCGAAACAACCCTGCCCTATTACAAGATTCTTGGCGTGGCCATGACTATGGCGACGCAACTGCGCAAACGCAGAGAACAACGTATCGGCGTCATTCTCCCTCCCGGGCCGGGCGGCACAATTGCCCTGCTCGCCTGCATGCTGGCTGGGATAACGCCTGTGATCATCAATTACGCGAGTTCCGCCGCCGCCTTCCAAAGCACGGTTCAACAAGCTGAACTGAAGAGCTTTATCACTGCGCGACAATTCATGAAAAAGTTGCCGAGTTTCTCATGGCCGGCAACCAACCAGCTCATCCTTGTGGAGGAGTTGCTCGCAAGCCTGCCCAAGTTGCAGCTTATCGGAAATGTCATGCTGGCGCGCTTCGCCCCGGCAAGCTTTCTATGCAAAAAGACTCGCGCCGCAGAACGACATGGGGAGGATGAAGTCGCCATGCTCTTCACGGCCGGTTCCACCGGCGAACCGAAAGGAGTCGCTCTCACCCATCGTATGGTTCTTTCCAACATAGCCCAAAGCTGTTGCCGACTCGTACTGAACAATGAACGAGTTCTCGGCTCCTTACCCCTTTTCCACAGCTTCGGCTTCACGATCGCTCTCATTCTTCCTCTGCTGAAAGGGCGCCCCATCTGCACCTACCCCAACCCCACAGATGCACGCACGCTCTGCCAACTCATTGAAAAATATGAGCTCACTATGCTCTGCGCCACTCCCACCTTTGCGCGCGCCATGCTCCGCAGAGCCGATCCCTACACCTTCGCTACCGTGCGTTACTTTATTGTTGGAGCCGAGCGTCTGTCCCCTGATCTGGAGAGGGAGTACATGACCCACGCGGGCGTTCCTCTGCTAGAAGGCTACGGTCTGACCGAAGCGGCGCCCGTCTGCGCTGTCAACCTTCCTGATGAAACACGCGTACCTGGTTCTGCCTTCAGCATTCCCTGCACTGTTCCGCGTAGTGTCGGTTACCTATTGCCCGGTATCGCCGTGCGCATCACCGATGTAGACGACGACAAGCCGCTCCCTCTCACCGCACGCGGTATGATCTGGCTGAAAGGCCCCAACATGTTCCACGGCTACACCAAGCGTCCAGAACTCAACGCCTCCGTCTTCAAAGACGGTTGGTTCAAAACTGGTGATATCGGGAGCATGGATCTCAATGGTTTTATCACCCTGGATGGACGCCTCTCTCGATTCTCCAAGGTCGGCGGTGAAATGGTGCCTCACGAAGCAGTAGAAGAATTGATCACGCGCATCCTTAAGCCCAACTCCGATAGATTGAGCATCGCCATTACCGGAGTGCTGGATGCCCAAAAAGGGGAAGCCATTGCCCTGCTCACCTCCATGCCGGATCACCAGTCTCCCGCTGCACGACGCGAACTCATCAGCAAACTGCGCGCTGAATTTCCCCTACACGGCATCCCAAATCTCTGGGCGCCGCGCTACGTAATCCCCGTCAGAGAAATTCCTCTCCTTGCCTCCGGTAAGCAAGATCTCAGTCTCTGCCGCCGTATGGCTCTCGAATACCTCGAAAGTGAATCATCCTGATTTGGCTCCTGAAATCCATACGGTCAGGGCATAGACCTCTCGGTCGCGCGCGTCTTTATGCGCTTTCAACGTCATTCGTGTGAAATCCCTCTCGTCTTACAAAAAAATGATTATCGTGTGTTGATGATGTTCAACTCCGCACCACTGCGGGGATTTTCTGTTTTATCTGCTTTATATTTCGATAAAATTCACTTCTTTTTGCATTTTAGTCTTGCGTTAAGACTTAAATTACGTACAATGGGGTCTGCCCCCTTATCCTACTCTGGGATTGGGGAGCTCAACCAACAAAACAAGTAAGATAATATGAAGACCATCTCTGTTCTTGCTCTTACGGCTGTTGCAGTTCTTGCTAGCTGCCAGCAGCAGCAGCAGCAGGCTCCGGAGCCTGCCGTGGCTCCTGCTCCCGCTCCTGTCCAAGTGACCAAGTAAGGGCTTCTGAGAGGAAGAGGGTTTCATGGCTCTCTTCCTCGCAATCATTCACAAGCGCGCCGGAATTCCCATTCCGGCGCGCTTTCTTTCTACTCTCTCAGCTCTCTCTAAGTGGATCTTTCAAACGAAAAAAAAATTAGACTTAACCCAATTTCTGTGGAAAGAGAGCACATGCGCCCCGGAAGAAAATTTTAAATGAGCCGAAAACAAGGACGAAGTATTAAGCAAGCGAGCCAAAGGCTCGAAAACTGCGAAGCAGAAGCTGAGGTCGTGGAGTGAAACGTGCGTGATAGCCAACCAGAAAGGTTCATAAAGGAACTAAGCCAGCGCCAAAGCTTTGCAAAATCACAAAATCTTTCTAGCCATCTCTCCTCTATGTCCCCAAAATTCGGCTGCGCTCCCGCTTCGCAGTTCCGCGCGCAAGCGCGCCAACTCAAGACTTCGTACTTCAAATGATTGTTTATCAATCATTCGAGGAAGGTTTACGGAAAATAACACTGTAAACAAGAACCACGGTGAAGCAAATGGCAGGGACAACAAAGGCAGCTCGCAAAGCTTGGGAGCTCGCCTTGAGATCTACACTCCATGTGGCGTCAAAAGCGCTGGTAAGGGTAAGCCAGCAAGAATCGATACTACCGATGATACCGGCCATCCAGGGCGTGATAATGGCTCCCCCCAGGATCGCCATGATGAGACCGGCAGCACCAAGTTTCATCACACGAGAATCCAACCCATCCAGGGCGATACCAAAGATTGTAGGAAACATGAGACTCATGCAACCGCTCATCGCAATAAGACAAATCACGTTTGCAGAAAAGGGTAAACCAGCGATGCGGAACAGCACGAAGGAAGATAAATACATCACTCCTATACAACAGATAACGGCAGCAACGGCGAAAATAGTCATCATTGAGGCAGGATTAAACTTCTTCATGTAATATGTCGCAACCCACCTGCAGGCAATGAAGAAACAGATCGCAATAAGGTAATAAATCGCAGCACCACTAGGCGAAACACCCAGCTCGTGCTGGCAATACACGTTCATCCACGTCCACACCGCTATCTGCACCCCCACGTAGAAGAACTGCGCTACCACACCGCACCAATACCGCGGTTTAAGCAACAGAACACTCAGCATGCTGCGGTACGATTTCACGAGAAGGATGTAAACCAGGGGACCGAGCATCCCCAGCAGGATCCACTCTACCCTATCCATCTCCGGAAACGTGAAGTAAAACACCACCAGAGGCCCCACCGCAAAAAAAGCCGCAATCAGCACTCTCAACGCACCTCCACCGGAGGCAGACGAAGCATCCTGCTCCGTATGTCCTCCCCTCAGAAAGAAAAGCCAGATAAGAAAAGCAATGGCGCAGAGACCGACGTACGGGGCACACACCCAGAAAAGCTCACTGTTAATAATTTGCGAGCGCTCTTGCACGGACATGGCACTCCGCTGCACAGCTGTTGCGGGATTGAGGTTGCTCAGAATAAGCTGCTGCGCAAGCAGGATGCCCATCAATGATCCCACCGGATTAAAGGCCTGCGCAAAGTTCAAACGCCGTACGGCAGTTTTTTGTGGTCCCAGGGAGAGGACATACGGGTTACACGTGGTTTCCAGCAACGAGCATCCCCCGGCCACCACAAAAATAGCGATGAAATAAATGTCAAAACTCTGCTCAATGCAGGCGGGGATGTACATGAGCGCACCAAGGATATAGACCCCAAGTCCAATCAACACGCCAACGCGGTAGGAAAACTCCTCAATGAGAATGGATGCAAAAATGGCTAACACCGCGTATGCTCCGTAAAATGCTACCTGCACCAGACCCGCGCGCGATTGATCCATCGTAAATATACGCTGAAATGCCGGTACCAGGTTGTCCGTCATATTGTTCAAAAGCCCCCACAGCGCAAAACACACCACGAGGATCAGAAAAATCAGGCGAAAGCGGCGGGGCACCACCGGGGTGAGGTCAGAAAAAGACTGTGTAGGAAGCATAAACTCTCCCCCCCACAGTACCACGAAGTGCCAGCATGTCAAGAAAGAAGAACCTCATCAAGGGTAAACGCATCAGAAAGAAAGACGAACTACGAAGCCAGCTATAATTCTGAGGCGAGGGACTGCGGTAGAATAACCGCAGTTGCGGAAGGAGGGATAGAGGCATTCTGGAACCTCTATCCCCGGTGCCTCGTACTTCATTAGGGAGCCATTCAGAAGAAATTGCCAGGAATCTGCACTTGAACGGAACAGCATCGACTGCTATGCTGATGGTATGCAGGAAAGCAGCCAATCGACCGAAAGGAGAACTACGGCCATGGAGGCTATTCTGCACATGACGAGGGCATTCGTGATACATACGCCATTGTTCCTGCCTTTGCTGGTTGTCGTCGGCGTTATCCTGGACTGCCGGACAGGCTGGGGGTGCGTCATCGCAGGAATTGTGCTGGGAGGTGTGCTGCGCTTCCCGAGAATTCTGATCTGTAGTATTCTATGCGGAGCCCTGGTATGGACGTGCCAGGATTGCCGCGCACGAAATTTTCAACGTTTACTTGAAAAAATGGAGGGGGAAAGTGTCACCATGCAGGGCACAGTGGTCACTTCATCCTCGCGAAACTTCATCCTGGAAACGGGGTGGCTCGGAATCCGTGCTGAAATTCGAAGCGATGGCGTTTGGCAACCTGGTGACAAAGTGCGCGTGGTAGCGAGCCCGGTGAAAGCTCCTGCGCCGGCCGTTCGAGGTATGTACTCTGCAGAAAATCACCTGCGAGGTCAGGGAATCTTCGGCATTTTTAACGCTTTCCACACCGAAAAAATGGGATCTTCCCTCGGCATTGGTAGTCTCCGTAATCTCGCAACACAATGCCGTGAGAAACTCACGCGCTGCATCATGCCCCCGGGCACAGAAAACGACGCGCGGCGGCAAGTCCTCTGTGCCCTCGTACTGGGCGAAAAGAGCGAAGCGGCGCCGGAAACGATGGAGATATTCCGCCGCAGTGGCTGCCTTCATGCCTTCGCCGTGAGCGGGTTGCACGTTGGCATCGTCGCCTGGTTGGTGAATCTTCTCCTCCGCTTACTTCGCGTGCACCCGCGCACCGGCCGCATCGTCATCCTCGCTGCCACCGGGGTCTATGTCATCCTCACCGGTATGGCCGTACCAGCGCTGAGAGCCTACACCATGCTGCTCACCCTGCTTGGCGCCCTTATTCTGCGGCGGCGGGTAAGTTTATCCAACGCATGGAGTTGTGCGGCCCTTATCGTGTTACTGGTACAACCTTGGCAACTTTATCAGGCCGGATTTCAACTTTCCTTCGCCGTGTATGGGGCCATCTGTCTGGGTGTGCGCTACGGCATGAACGACAAGCCATGGTTTGGACCAAATGCTTACCTGCCGGTCCGTCTGCACAACACCTGGGAGCGGTCGCAAACAACCCTTGAGCTCGCTTTGCGCGGTGCCGTCGTGGTGTCGCTCTGCGCGTGGCTCGTCTCTCTTCCTCTCACGGCAAGCCTCTTTCATGTAGTCAACACGTGCAGTTATCTCACCAACCTCGCACTTGTTCCCATTCTGCCTGTGGTGATGGCTCTCGGGTTGCTGTGGATCCTGCTCGGCTGGGTCCCCCTGGTGGGTTCAATATTGGGCAACGCGGCGTTGCTTGGGTCGAGCTTACTGCTCAGCGTCGTTGGCTTCTTCGGTGGATTGCCTGGGACTTACCTCAGTGCACACCCCCCTGCAAAGGCAGATGAAGTCATGGTGCTCTGTCTGCCCTACAACAGGAGCATCTGTGCACTTGGAAACCCATGCATCCTGATCGGAGACGTGGCGAACGAGCAAGACGTGCGCTTCTCTGTCCAGCCGGCGCTTTTCCATGCTGGTTTTTCTCCGGCATGGACCTTTGGTGTCGAAAGGACCTCACCGGCGGGTCAAATCTACACCGGCAGCTGGCCGAAAATGCAATTTTGTCCGTCCAAACAACTCTCTGCCCCGCTGAATCTACGTACCTCCGCCGGTACCTTTTCAATTTACCCGGCGGAACACCTGCAGTCTCAACGCTCTGCAGAAAATCGACAGCCTGTCATAGTGTGGGAGAGAACAGACGGGTTACGTGTACTCTACGCCGGAAATGCCGCACAGAGCACCTTGGAAACCATCCCTCCCGCCAAACTCCGTGCTCATACCGTAATTCTGGGATACAATCGCCGCGACCCCATTAATGATCCGTATCTGCTTCACGAAATAAATCCTCAGCGCGTCATCCTCCTCCCCTCTTTCAAAAATGCGAAACCACCGGTATTCAACTCGTCTACCGTCCGCATCGAACAACTCTCCCAGAAACAGAAGCCTGTCCTGCGAATTGTCCCGTCATCATTGCCGCATCAATAGACGCGGTGCTCGGCAACATCACTGCGTTGATCGTGTACAATTTTATCCGCAATCTTGCGCACCGTTTCCTCGAGAATGTTGCTCAAGTGACTGCCATGACGATAATCCGCCGGGGCAAAGAAATCCACACGCTGCTGATCAGATTTGAGGCTATACCCCTTGCGAAAACTTTGTCGTGTATCATCATCGGGATCATATACGGCAATGCTAAAGCCTCCCTGATGACGCATCACGGTAAAACACGGAACATCCGTGGGTCCATCCCCTACGTAAATCATGTTGTGGAAAGGAACGGGACGCAGCTGCGCATCCATGTGATCGTTCACATCCTCAGTGTATTTAAGCATCCCCTTGTTGATGCGAAAAAGAAACTGAGTTTTAGTGGTATGGGAAAGTACTCGTTTAGGAAAGTCGATGCACCCATCAGTCTCGCTGAACTCACAACCAAAGACTTCCCGCATGTACGGGCGCAGCGCAGAACCATCGATGATGGATTTTAATCCGCTGGAAATGATGTAGAACTCTATCCGCACGCCGGCTGCTCGATGCTCATTTGTCAGAGAGCGACCAGGAAATTCTCGAAAGAAATCAGGGATACCACGGTAAAATGTGAGTTTTTCTCCCAACGAACGCAGACGTTCATTACTCACTCCATCTATGCGCAACACATCCAACAGTTCCTTGAGATAACTCAGTTCGCCATCCCAACCTTCATCAATACTCCGTTGATTACACTTGTGCCAGAATTTTTCGGCATCTATGCCGAATTCGGGGAAAATGGTGTCCTCCTGCATGTTGTGAGGACTGAGAGTTTTATCGAAGTCAAAGATGAGTGCAATGGTATTCTGCGGTACTGGCATGGGTTGCATTGTAGCGCCTCTCCTCCAAATTGCAAGCGCTCTTTAGCAGGGCAAACGCATTAGAAAATTGGATTCATTTTTGGAAAGGAGACAGGACGTTCATTTATGCTCTAATTCGTTG
>CANRLM010000052.1 GCA_947631435.1 uncultured Akkermansia sp. | reverse complement strand
CGCCACTATTTTACCCCTCTCTTCTCATGACCTCAACTTTTTCTGTCATCTGTTGCATTTAATCTTGCAATCCACAAAATCTGTATGATAAACACAGACAAAGAACAAGAAGGTATTGCGAACCTCGTTGAGGCACGCAATAAGTACAGAAAGCTACGCACTCGCAAGGAGCGAAGTGCTTTTATCACGAAAGTAGCAAGGTATTCAAGTACGGCCGCAAGTACGTCATCATGCTGCTAAAGAAGCGTAAGAACTATTCCATGAGAGCTCTTAGGAAAAAGCACTGCTAAAAAAGACAACATGGACGGCTCGTCGGCATCAGCGCGGTGGGAGCAATCTGCAAAACAGCATTGCCGAGCAAGTAATCCAACATCCACGAACTGAGCGCGCAGCGGCGCTCATCTTTTCCTACTTTTGAAGAGCCGTCGATTGGTTTTCATACCGGCCACATCCATGCACAGGAGAAGCGCATGACGCCTTCCCGGGAAACGCCTCCGATGGCAAGCCCATTATTGCTCCTGGCGCAGTTTCTTCTCTTCCTTTTTCTAAGCAGACGGGATATATCTGAATTTATCTTTGGACCAAGTATTAAAGGTAGAAGTAGATGAATAGTCCTACTTTTTCCGCTTATTTTTGTAGAAGGGCGATTTCTCATAGGCGGCTCGCATGGCTTCCACATCTGCCTTGAACTCGGCATTGATCGCTTCGATACCTGCCACATCGGCGCAGCGGAAAAGCATAGCCCAACGTTTCCATCCTACATTACTCGATGCGGGTTGAGAGATTTTGCCCTGCGGATTGTAATACAGTTTGCCCACATAATTCACATTTAGTGAGTGTACTTTGAATCCACTTTCCACAGAATCGATCCTCCCCCCTGGAGGATAGGAAGATTGATCATTCGGACTGAATATCAGATGATTCATCTCTGCAAGCCATGAATAACGCGGAGTTTCATCTATTGCATTCAGAATGTGCGTAGCAGTTTGCACGGCAAGTTTTTTTAGTTCCTCTGTGAAGCGAGCCGCAACCTGTTCGTGACCCACGGCGAGAGTTGCCTTGGTGGCTGCCACCCAGTCGGGAGCCTTTTTGTCGGTTGCTACTTCCGAGAGTTTACGTTCCTTCCCCTGCTCATCCACAAAGAGGGCGTTATCATTCGCGATATGGGGCGCCGTATAGGCGGGGGCATTGCTCTGCGCGTAGCAAAAGCCCATGTTTTCTGCCAGCCAGGCGCGACGCAGTGCGGCCGACATGCGGCGTAAAGCTGCAATTCCCTCCGCGTACTGCGCACCCTTGGACGAACCGGCCCCCTCCGGAGAAGTGCTGCCCATGGCGGATTTTCTCGACGCTTCGGGCAAGACTTTTCCCTCATTTTCGCCCGCAGGCGGGATGTATTCGAGCACCTCGTCCGAACCTAGTATCAGGGCACAAAGGCGGACAAGTTGCATTGTTTGCCTATATGACTTATACTGTTCAACAATGCTGTAGGGCCACTTTTTTCCCATGGAATCCATAAAAAATGTTTTAGTCTTATCGACGTTGACCATGGGGATTTTCCACGTACGATTGTGGGTTTCAAGCGTTGCAAAACCATCTCCCAAATCCTTAGCCGGTTGACCATAGGCATTGATAAGATTATCGGAAACTTCGGCTCTCATAAGGTCCCGCACTATGGGCGGCATCTCCTTGAAGCGATCCTCCGCTATGTGCCTTGCCATCTGTGTAATCGGTTCCCTGTAATGCTCCAAAATCGCTTCGTGAGGAATTTGTTGCAAAATGCCGGGGTTGGTACCATTCACCAGGTTGTCACGCCCGGTCAATTTTTTCCCATTTGGCAGAAAAATCTTCACACTTGGATTCAACCAACCGTAAGTGTAGTTGTACCCAGTGCTAGCGTGATCTTCGAAATAAAGCCCGACAGCCGCCGCTATTTTCGCGTATTTCAAATCCTCGTTGGGGAGCGAAGCAAGCACCTCATCCGCCGCTGCCAGCAAGGCCTTATTAGCCTCATCCTCCTGCTTTTTCATCTGCGCCAACCTCTGTTTGTAATGCTTGCGTATCGCTTTCACCTCCTCCGGGAAGAGGGCGAGAATGTCTTTGTCTCCCACCAGATTAGCACAGCGCCGTACAATGTCACTCCACCTCCGGTACCGGTTCCAGCGACAAAAAACCTCCCAGACCTTTATTTCTTCCCCACTCGCACCCATACAATAACCATTTTCCCAGTCTCCATAATATGAAAATTTAGCACCGCATTCCAATGAATATACGTGCTTCTTCTCTGATGCTCTTCGACCATCCTGATAGTAGAGCTTCTTATCCAGCGTAGCGAGCAATGTCCAACGCAAATCATCCGGCATTTCCTTCATCAGGTATTTTGCTGTGTTGCGCACGACGAGATTCACTCGTCCCGTCATCAAACTGAGCATCGCTTCCTGTTTAAACTTCATCGCGTCGCTATAGCTACGGCCCCATTGAGATCCAGCAGGCATCGTGGCACTCATCCACGCGGCAAGACGCCCATCCGATCCCACGATAAAAGCCTTATCTCCATGTGTGGCTGGACGCCCATGAAATTGATATCCAACTCCTTGACCATCTTTACCAAAGCAAATCCCGAGCTGCTCAGCGACGAAGCAGTCACGCGCTAGGATAGGCATTTTGTTGACATCTCGCACAGCTTCCATCAATTGCTTTCGTCGTTCCCCCTCGATATCAGAGACATCAACCGGCTTGTACTTCGCCCACGCGGTATTCGCGACGCCCGAGAGTACCAGAACACCCGGCACGAAAAAAAGCATAAAGCGCTTAAAATAAGCTAATAACAGAAATCGTGGGGGGGGGTAGCGGCGAAAGCAATCATATAAATAAAGGAAGCAGGTTAGAACGTAAGGAGCGCACCATATTCCAGCATGGGACAACGCGCAGCTGTCGCTCAAGCACAAAGGCATTCTATCCTGTGCAAGCGTACTAGTACAGCTTTTTTTGGGGTCAACCCAAAACTTCCATGCCCGAGATAACTATTTTCGCCCAAATTGCAAGACAAATTCTCCAGGGCAAACGCATTTGAGAAGATTCGATCAATAGAGAAAATCCTCAATCTCCTGCAGGACGGAGGGAGCAGGTGGTGATGTGTAACAACCACAACCCACCCCAAAAAATTCGCTTCCGCTACCGCTCACAAGCGCGGCGGGGTAGCCCCCGACAGGAATTCGCAAGGTCAGCGATCTTCAGCATGGGTTCAGGCGAGGTTCCGGGCGCGAAAAGCCCGAAGTTCCTCGGCCTCTTGTTTAACGCGCACTTGCAGATCAGCGAGAGCATTCATGTAGTAAATGTACGCGTCGTACGGGGAAGGGTAGGGGGTAAAGCCATTGCTCTTCTCCATGTAGTGGAAGTGGTCGGCGCTCTGGAGTTTACGCCATACATGGATCATGTCACGATCCTCACTGGCTTTCACGGCTTCCTCCAAATCGTAAATTTTCTTGAGTGCCTCCTGCTGCATGACGTTGGCATTCCACTGGGAAGTGGTACCGAAGGTGGAGCAAGTGGTAGGCTGCGGACAATTGATGGTTCCAACAGAGTATAATGTGCGCACTGCCTCCCCCGGGGTGAGGAACTCATCTCCCTGGAATAAAATAGCCGGAACGAGTGAGCGCCAGAATTCGAATACTCCCGTGGAATCCGCCTGTCTTTCACCGAGCGTTTCGTAATCCATGGAGATGTTGACAACTTGTCCTTCCTGCTTGTGCAACCAACTGGAGAAAGTATAGGGGGAGAGAGGATATTCAACCCAGGAAGAATCCACGCGATTAATGGCAAGATCATTCGAGAGTTCACGGTTGCGCACCAGTGTCTTGGTGGCGGCGATGAGCGGAGCACATTGAAGGTTGTTGGGATGCAGGTTGCCCATCATCTGGTTATTGCCATCGGCCATGATGCCTTCCATACCCATATCATAGGCCTGGGCAGCGATGGCGTTGGAGTAGAGCATGCCAGTATTCCAGAGGACGGTGGGCCGGGTATTAAAGAGCTGCTCAATGAGATCGCAATGCTCCTGGACTTGCTCCGCGAATTCCCCGGGGGAGTAGAGCGAGGCAAGAGATGCGTAATAAGGCATGGCCAGAAACTCCACACAACCGGTCTCACTAAGTTCTTGAAAGGAGGTAATGAGATCCGGGCGGTGGTGCTTCGCCTGCTCAAGGATTACGCCGGAGAGGGCAAGAGCAAAACGAAATTGACCATCGGAGAGCTCGATGAGCTGGCGCATGAGCCGATTGGCCGGCAGGTAACAGCGCTCGGATACCTGGCTGAGTACCTCGCCATTGAGCCGATCATCCTCATAAAAAGCATGCTCGCCGATTTTAAAAAAATCGTAAGCTATCAGGCGGTTCGGCTGATGCGCATGAAATGTGAGTGAAATCTTCATGGCAGAGGAATCAGACGCAAGGATTACTTACCAGCCGAGCACGTGATGATACACTCGTATCATCTTGTCCGCTGCTGTGTCCCAATTGGAGTTCTTAATGTCCTGGGCACTCTGCTCAGCTACTTTCTTGTAAAGTTTCTCATCGGTGACGAGGTCAACGATATGCTTGGCCATCATGTTTACGTCCCAGAAATCTGCCTTTAGCGCGCCTTTCATCACCTCCGCCACGCCGCTCTGCTTCGAAATGACCGCCGGGATGTTGAATTGCGCCGCCTCAAGTGCCGATAAACCAAAAGGTTCGGAGACCGATGGCATGCAATATACATCAGTCAGTGAGAGCAGCTCATTCACTTTCTTTTTGTCCAGGAAGCCAGTGAAGTGAAAGCGATCTCCCACTCCGTGGAAAGCACCAGTCTCGATAAGCTGTCGGAGTTTCTCGCCCGTACCGGCCATCACAAAACGCACGTTCTGCGTCTGTTCCAGCACCTTGGCAGCGATTTGCAAAAAGAACTCGGGGCCTTTTTGTGCGGTGAGGCGTCCAAGGAATAGCACGAGCTTCTCCGGGAATTTCTTCTTGCTGTGGAAGACGTGCACGGGATCAGCGCCGTTGTGTACGGGGAAAATTTTCTCCGGATTAATACCGTAGTGACTTGCCGCCACGGTACCGGTGTATTTGGAGACAGGGATGACAGCATCAGCCTGCTCCATGCCGTACTTTTCGATGTCGTAGATCCAGCCGCGGGCGTCTGCACCGGCTCGGTCAAATTGAGAGGCATGCAAATGGACCACGAGCGGTTTACCGGTGGCCTTCTTTACTTCTACTCCCGCAAGGTAGGTCATCCAGTCATGGGCGTGTACGAGGTCGAAATCGTACGCCCTTGCCATGACAGCGCAAATTTTCGAGAATTCGATCACCTTGCGCGCCAGGTCGCCGGAGTAGAGGTCCTCATGAGCAGTGAAAAGATCAAGATCTGATTGATGCACTTTGGAGAAGAGGAGTTTCCCCTCCCTGGTGAACGTGATACTGCCGGGGGTTCCCTCCTCGCTGGCATAGGGTTGCAGGTCCACAGGAGCATTGCCTACGGCGGTAAAACTCTCGTACATATAACCGCTTTCAAGAGTCTCGACCTGCTTGTAGCGGAGGTTGTTGATGCCGACAAGGTGGAAACCGTCATATTGGTAATCCGGCTGAGCTTTGGGGACGATGACGGATAGGTCCACTTTTTTGGCAAGGGCCTTGGAAATGCCCATGCAGGCAACGCCCAAACCACCATTAATCAGCGGTGGGAATTCCCAACCCAACTCAAGCACTTTAATCCTTCTCATGATGCGGTTAATACGATGGCAACCTGTGAATATAGAAGATCCTTTCCGACCGGAAAATCTGCTTCCTGAGCATGCGCCAAACACCTGGCTCAGCAGGACTGAACCCGATCAGGCGCCCGAAACGGAGCACTGCACGATGCAGACAGCTCAGTTTTCGCTGTTGGCCTTGCGAATATCCTGAAGAGCAGAGATAAAGTCATCCAGGATTTCGGCCGGTACCATGATGCGGTCACGGTTGGAGCTCACCTTCTCTGTGATGCGTACCACGCGGCCTCGCGCATTACTCTTCAGGTCAAGGAAGAATGTTTTACGATCCGCTATGATTTTTTCTGAGCAAATAATATCATCATCCACTGTTCTGAGTGCGCGCTGGTTGTTCACAGGCGCACACGCACTCTATCATTCAATCCTCATGAAGTCAAGACCTAAATCTAATTCTTTTGAGTGCGCATTGCCTCCGCATTGCCTCAAAAATAAAGTTACCGAAGGATTGCTGAAAATGGAGAATCAGGATTTCCTGAAAGATTGATGCCTCAAAAAATTTCGCTTTGCTTTCGTTTCACGGGAACTCGCGTAGCGCACAGGCATTCAAATCGTCATCGTATATCGTAAATTATGAACGTGTTATGCTACATTACGCGCCGATAACTGCGTGTTAGGATCGCTTTTTCCTGGGACGGATTGTGTGTCGTCTCAGAAATAACGTCACCCGACTGATGCAGGAAACAGCTTGACCCCTCTTTCTAAATGCCTGACATCCTAAAAACGAAGAAGCAATATCAAATGCACGTTATCAAATAGATAAACAAAGTTCTGCTGACGATTTCCGCTCTCAACGTTCCAGGTTATGTTACCCAAAATCAATAGGGTAAAATTGAACGACTCCCTGCACGGAGAAAATATATTTCCGTGACGAGAACCGCATTTCGGAGACTCCTCTCCGAAACGTACGGCACGCAGTCAAGCGACGCTGCACACTGAGGAAATATCACTCCTCCTCTCCTTCAAGCCAGGCAGCCACGGCAGCATCGCTTGGCATGCGCCAATCCCCACGGGGGGAAAGAGAGATCGTGCCCACCTTCGGACCATCGGGAATGCAGCTGCGCTTGAATTGCTGCGCGAAGAAGCGGGTAAGGAAGATGGACAAAGTACGACGGATGACGGCATCATCGTACTCTTTGCCCCAGGCGTGTTGAGCAAGGAGAAATAACTTGTGCGGAGGAGCGCCGTATTTGATGAAGTGGTAGAGGAAGAAATCGTGCAGGTCGTAGGGACCCAGTACTTCCTCAGTCTTCTGCTCCACCGTGCCGTCCTCCGCCGGCGGCAAAAGCTCCGGGCTGACCGGGGTATCAATAATGTCCTGCAACACCTCAGCAAGTTCTGAGCTGCTGCACAAAGCAATGTGGGCAATCAGACAGCGGATGAGGGTTTTGGGAATGGAACAATTCACTGCGTACATGCTCATGTGATCCCCGTTGTAAGTGGACCAACCAAGAGCGATCTCCGAGAGATCTCCGGTTCCCACAACAATGCCTCCGTGCAAATTAGAGGTGTTCATGAGCAGCTCTGTACGAGCTCGCGCCTGCACATTCTCATAAGTCGTTGTACGCTGAGAAGCATCAAAGCCAAGCATCTGAAACTCCTGCTGGCAGATGGCACGCATGTCCACCTCCGAAAACTGCACACCAAGAAGTTTGGCAAGTTTTACAGCATTGGCATGTGTACGACCTGTGGTCCCGAAGCCCGGCATGGTGAGAGCCCGAATGCACTGTGGGGAGCGACCGAGCAACTCACAAGTACGCGCACAAACAAGCAATGCAAGCGTGCTGTCTAAGCCGCCGGAGACACCCAGCACAAGACATTTTGCGCCGGTATGTTCCATGCGTCTGGCAAGGCCTGTGGCTTGGATGTTCAGAATCTCTTCACAGCGCTCCTCTGCCTGACTCGCCGGCGGCAGGAAAGGTCGCTTCGGTATTTGCGCCAACTTCAGGTCACACTCTCGATCAGCAGGAGCTACAGAAATCACACGCACACTGTTCCATTCCTGCGGCAACCGGTTTTCATTAAATGAGCTTTCACTGAGGCGTGCCTCGCCAAGACGCTGCAGATCGATATCGGCACACGCCATTGTGGTACCACGTGAAAAACGTGGATTCTCTGCAACGAGATGCCCATTTTCCGCGATGAGCGCATGACCGCTGTAAACGACATCTTGCGTGCTCTCTCCTACCCCGGCAGAGGCGAGTACATATGCCGCGAGACAGGTTCCGCTCTGCTGTGCAACAAGGCGTCGCCGATAGGCAGCCTTGCCCACGAGTTCCGTGCTGGCACAAGGATTAAAAATTACGCGAGCGCCCTGTAACGCGAGCCGAGAGCTGGGAGGCAAGACAGCCCAGAGATCCTCGCATACCTCCACACCGAAAGTGAAATCTGTGCCATCTGAAAAGAGTAAATCCGTACCTATGGGCACCGAACCAAAACCGGAGAGCGAGACTTCTTTCACACGCAAATCCGCAGCAGGATGGAAATGTCGGCGTTCATAAAACTCTCGATAATTCGGCAGAATGGTCTTGGGAACAAGCCCTAACAATTTACCGCCCTGCAGCACTACCGCAGTGTTGAATAACGCCTCATGCACCACAAGAGGCACCGTCGTGATGATTACGCACGAGAGATCAGCCGTTTCTTTAACGAGTGTCCCCAATCCCTGCAGAGCCGCCTCGCGCAATCTGGGCTGAAAAAACAAATCTCCACAGGTGTAACCGGTAAGGCTCATTTCCGGAAAAAGCACGGCGTGCGCCCCAAGCTGCGCTGTTTCCTTCGCCGCTTGAACGAGAGCCGCAGAATTCGCCACCACGTCTGCCACACGAACAGGGGGAATTACAGCAGCCAAACGGTAGTAGCCATTTGCACTCATGGTGAAAAACGGTTAAGGAGCTGGTGAGGAATCGAAAATCAGTAACTACGAGCCCATAAGACTCGACGAGTGGTCGGACGTCCCGTCAGGATACAGGGGGCAGACGGCCCTTCGCCCATACTCCCAAGCGGGACACAGCGGATGGAAATACGTAAGCTCTTACCCAGTTCCTCCTCTTGCTCCGGCGTCCCGTCCCACGGGCAAAGCAACCAGTCAGCATTGCCCTCGCCAGCAAAATTCCTTTTGAACTCCTCCATATCGCAACAGGAACGAATATGAGCATCGCGAAAATTCCTTTGTCGGTCTAGCAGTGAGTCCTGAATCTCCTGCAACAACTGCACCGCGGAGGATACAAAATCTTTCTCTTCAGGAAAATGTTTTTCATTTGCTGTCTCATCGCGACGACAGAGACACACCGTTCCCTTCTCCAAATCCCGTGGGCCGATCTCTATGCGCAGGGGAACCCCCTTCTTGATCCACTCCCACTTTTTTGTGCCTCCGTTCAGGTCGCGTTCATCAACAGCCACACGCAGCGGCACGCCGTGGAACTGCAGAGATTCCAACTTTGCTGCCAGAGCACGGCAGTGTTGAAGTATGGCCTCCCTCTGCTCCGGCTTTGGTATAACCGGGATGATTACTATCTGCTTGGGAGCCACACGCGGCGGGCAAACCAGACCATCGTCATCCGCATGCGCCATAATGAGCGTTCCGATCATACGAGTGGAGACACCCCATGAGGTAGTCCATGCGAATTGTCTCTCATTCGTGCGACCGGAGAAAGAGATGTTCTGAGCTTTCGCAAAATTCTGCCCAAGGAAATGCGATGTGCCGGCTTGAATCGCCTTGCAATCCTGCACCATCGCTTCCACGGTGTAAGTGCGTACAGCTCCGGGAAATCTTTCATGTTCCGTTTTCTCTCCCGGAATGGTTGCCAAAGCGAGAACTTCACGCTGGAATTGCTCGTATACGCCGTGCATCAGCGCGGTTTCCTCCTCCGCCTCCTCCCGCGTCTCATGAGCCGTATGCCCTTCTTGCCACAAGAATTCAGTCGTCCGCAAAAAAATCCGAGGTCTCATCTCCCAGCGCATCACGTTGCACCATTGATTCACTTTGATCGGCAGATCACGATAAGACTCCAACCAACGAGAAAAAGCTGCTCCGATCACCGTCTCTGAGGTTGGTCGTATGACATACTTATCCGTCAACTCACCGGATGGAATCATGCGTGTCCTACCGCTTTCTGGATCCTTCTGCGCTTCCAGCCTGTGGTGCGTCACAACGGCGCATTCCGTTGCAAAACCCTCAGCATGCTCTGCTTCTTTTTCCAGGTAGGCTATAGGAATAAGCAGAGGAAAGTACGCATTCGAGTGCCCCGTGCGCTTGAATTCAGCATCCAACTGCTGCTGAATAAGCTCCCAAATCGCATATCCCCACGGTTTGATAACCATACACCCCCGCACCTCCGAGTTCTCCGCCATATCCGCTTCCTTGATAACCTGCTGGTACCACCCGGGAAAATCCTCTGCGCGCGCGGGTTCTATCGCATGTTGCTGTGACATGCTGAGATGATAGTAGTAATCTCCGAAAAGTCAAATACTTTTCCTCTCTTTACAAGAGGTGCAGCTCCCTCATCCGCAAGTTATTCCCAAGGTCCCTGCTTGCCATTAAGGGGGCCTGAAAGCCCCCTCTCTTTCCCAATCATCGCTTTCAATGAAGAATTATGGTAATGGCGTGATCCACGATGCTCGGAAAGCCGGCCTCTCTTTATCACCGGACATGTCCGAGATCCGAAAAGTCCACGCACACGCCTGATGCGCTTGACCTTCTCATTATCTTCTTCCCTGGATCGCAAAAATTAATGAGACAAGTTACATAGGATGTTGCATTTGTTTCTGCCTTTCACAATATCGAAATGAAAGGGTAAATGCAACAGATGACAGATGTAGGGTGATGCTCAATTTAAGTCACAAAGCCAAGCGCGACCTGCTCACGGAGATGCTCTACACGCGGCTCAATGATGCGGGGAAGAAGGTGGAGGTGACGCGTCGCGGGTGTGCGTACGATGCGCTGGGGCACTCGACTTCCCGCACACAGGTCTACCCGAAGCAGAGGTTTGCGCGGAAGGATTCCTTCGACTATTAAAGTTATATGAACATCATTGTGAATGGCAGAAGCAAATGCGACATCCTATGTAACTTGTCTCATTAATTTTTGCGATCCAAGGCTGACGTTCACAGAAGGTAATGCGCTTGCCTTTTGAGTTAATGGAGGCAGGATGAGTTTGGGGGCCTTGGTTCATAACTTGGTTATTGTCTTTGGGCGGAATTAATATACCCTGCGACGAACCAACTGGCACCTTTTTGTACCTGCGTCTTGCTGCATTTAATTTTGCCATGCGCAACGACTACATTTTCCTTGCATCAATATCCAGAGTTTGCTACACTCACAGGGTCGGTCTATGCTTGAAGCTCGCAATATCTGTTTGGAGGTTGATGATGACGGGGAGGCCCTCCTTTTGCTCAATAACGTCAATTTTAACATTCCTCTCGGGCATTTTATGGCGATCGTGGGGCCGAGCGGTTGCGGTAAGACGACTTTGCTTAAGACTATTGCCGGCATCAAGACTGCGACAGATGGCACTTTTATCTGGGAAGAGCGTGACCTCTCAGAAGATGGGGATTTCGAGCCGCATGAAATTGGCTATGTTCCTCAATTTAGTATTGCTTATGAGGAGCTCACGGTGGATGAGAGCATTGAGAGCGCTGCCAGGTTGCGTGTGGCCGCCGATGAGGACGAACTCAATGACATCATCGATGAAGTGCTGGCGGAAACGGGCATGACGGATATCGCGGATCGTCAGGTGAAGCTGCTTTCCGGAGGCCAAAAGCGACGCCTGGCGCTGGCGATGGAGTTGGTGAGTCGTCCGCGAATTCTTTTGTGTGACGAGGTGACGAGCGGGTTGGATCCGCGTTCCGAACGCGAAATTGTGCAGCTGTTGCATGATTTGAGTCGTAAACAGGGGCGTATCGTTATCTCGGTCACTCACAGCTTGGCCCAGATGGAACTGTATGACAGTATCATGGTAATGGTACGGGGTAATCTTGCCTACCATGGGGCACCGAGTACAATGAATCATTACTTCGGGGTAGAGAATTTTGAGGAGGTTTATCCCCGACTAGCCCTTCGCAAACCGGATCAATGGCGAGTGTCGTGGCTTAAACACCGTGAGCCTTATTATGAGCGCATGGAGAAGGAGCGCGAAGGCAAGTATGCAGAGCTTGGTGTAGCTCCACCGGTATCCAAAGTTTCTGATACGCCCGGGGGGCGTCACCGGGGCGAGGAGGAAAATGAGGATGCGGAGGATGAAGCTGAACTGCCGGGGTTCGGCACGCAGTTCAGTCAATTACTCAAACGCCGGTTCAATATCTTGCTTCGCGATCGAACTCAGCTGATGCTACAGGTGGCAATGATCGTGATCTTCCCTATCCTCGTTGCCCTTTTCTCCAGCAAGGGACAGGATCAGTTGCTTGTCCTCACCGACACCACGGGCAACGATATTGCTGCGGAAATTCAGGCTCAGCAAGCTCAGGCCGAGGTGCGCGCGCGCGTCGGCTCGGCTGTTTCCGGTATCATCATGTTCGAAGTGATTTTGTTGGGGCTTATGGGTTCCAACAATGCTTCGCGGGAGATATCTGCCGAGCGCCTCATCATGGAGAAAGAGAAATTTGCCGGTATGCGCGTAGGAGCCTACGTAATGTCCAAGGTTGTGTATCTCGCTCTGCTGGTGGTGCTGCAAAGCGTATGGATGTACGCCTTTGTACAGTTTTTCTGGGAATACCGGGGGGATGGTCTTAACCACCTGTATTTCCTATTGCTGGCCAATGCTGCCATGACGAGCGTGTGTCTCGGCATTTCAGCGAACTGCAAGACGCCGGATCAGGCATCCCTGTTGAGCATCTATCTGGTGGGCTTTCAACTTCCTCTTTCAGGAGCAGTACTCGCATTGCCGGATATGGTGGAGACCGTTACCCAGCCGTTTATCTCTGCCTACTGGGCATGGAGCGGCAGTATTGAGGGGGGGCTGAGCGCGGATGTGCTCAAGGCGGTGAAGAGCATTGTTCAAACGAGTTTTTCTCAGGCGCGTTCTTGTGAGGTGGTACTGTGGGTGCACGTGCTGGTTGGCATCATGCTGACTTGGATTGGGGCACGCAGAGCGCAGTGGGATTGATCTTTTTTCACTTAACAGACGATCTTTATGGCTACAAGAAGAAGCAAAAAGAAAGGTGGACGCGGCAGGAGAGGAGCTAATAGCAACATGCTGACTCTCGTTATCATCGCGGGAGCTGTGCTGGTCTTGGCGGCGCTGCTTGGTTCAGGCGTCCTCAAAGGGAGAGGAGGGGCGAGAGAGTCGGAGCCTGTTGCCTCTTTCCGCATCGCAGATTACCGCAGGGATGGCTCTCGCTTCGCTTCTGCCGGCAATACGTACGTTTTCGATGGCCGTGTGGAAAATATTGAAACGATCGGCAACAGCCGTATCGTCAGTATTTCTATCCAGGATAATCCTGATGAGCGTTTGCCTCTGCTCGTGCCGGGAGATGTACGACTGCGAGCCAATTTGACACGCGGCGACCACTTCATTTTTGAAACAACTTGCACCACGGGTAAAGCTCAGGATGGTTCCCAGGTGAAAGGGGTACTTATTGTGAGAAACGCACAGTCTAAATAAGATGAAAACAGGATTCGTAGGGATGTTTCTTGGGGCGCTGGTGATTGGCGCATGGAGTGGGGAGGCGCAGATGCCCGTTCAAAGTGGCGGAACCTCCCAGGGTACCCCGCAGCCGGGCGGTGGGGCAGCCCTTCCGAGTTCCTTTGATGCGTCCGGTAGCGCTGCTAAGCCGCAGCAAAACGATCCCACCCGCAGAGGCGAGACGCCTCCTCCCACACTACTGGGTATGGAGATACCTCTCATGGATCCTGCCTCCGACACAGCCTCTTATAACGGCGGTCTGTTTGATGTTGGGAATAACGCGGCGGTGCGTGCCCGCTTTGAAAAATACCTGCAACAGATCCCGGACGACAGCGCGGAATCCAAACGCTATCGAAAAATTATTGATGAGATTCTCAAATTGACACAGCGTGGCGGGCACGATTCGCACTATTCAATCGGCAGCGAGACGCTCATTCGCGTGGGCAAGGCCCTTTATCAGGCGAATGAATTTCCGGGCGACGGAGGGCAATCCGGCGTTTTAGCCAGTGCCATGGTCAGTGCGCTGGATGTGCAGCGCGCCAATCTGTCGAAGGCTGCTCAGAATGCTGCAATAGATGCGGAAATCGACAAACTTGTTCGCAAAATGGATCACGCGAATACGAAGAATGCCTGGGCCGCTCGTAATTTTGAAAAACACAAGATCAAATTCACCAATGATATGAAGGACTCCCAGCACGCGATTGCTGAGGGTACCGCGAGTGTGGCTGAGAAAAAAACGGAGAAGGGTGTCAACACAACGGCAATTGCGGCCGCTTTGTTTGAGGCTAAGGTGAATTATCAATTTGTCCTTCTCACAATTTTCACGCAGCGACGCTTTGATCATGTCGTTATCGGTACGCGCGTTTATCGTCATCTTTTCAAAGATGGCGACACAAAACTCCAAGTTAAGGAGGATTCACAGTTCGGTAAAATATTTTCTCAGGGGACTGGTATGTCACCGACCATTAATGCTCTTGATTCCGCTGCCAGCAATGCACGGCGTGAGGTTGATCAAAATATTCAGGCTGTTCATAGTGCTCTCGCTTGTAATAGGTTGGGGGAGGCTACCCAGCAGTTGATTGCTGCTGTAGCCATCGGTGAATACATGCAGAGTGTCGCTACTTTCCCAACGGAGGCTCGTCGTCGCATCGCACAATATTGGACTCTGCGTAAACGGGCGTATACGGCGCTTAACGCACGAGATTACGCGACGGTGGAAGAGATAGCATCGAAAATGAAAGAACTGGATACGGATTTTGACGACTCGCTGCTGCTCAGCTACACGACGGGTAAAAAGCGGCAGAGCGATTTGGCTATTCGTAATGCCATGAAAGCCCTGCAAGCCGGAGATGAGGAGAAGTTTAATAAGTTCATTGAGGAAGCAGGCACCATTTGGCCGCGTAATCCGAACTTGGATAAGGGGGCAGATATGCTCAACAAGATTGATGCCGGTGATCCTCTGAAGGAGGAGTTCCGGAATCTTTACAAACTTGGCGAGTTTCGCCGTATTGCCGCCGACCGAGAACGCTTCAAGATCGTGAACATGGATCCGGAACTTGCTAAGCAGTATGAAGAAGTGATTACTCTCGTCATGAAGATAGACGGCCTCCTTGAACAACTCAAGACGGTAGCTCAACAAGACACGACTCTTGGACCCTGCATGGCGTACGAAAAGCTTATCGAGTGGCAGAAGGAGGATAATCGTTATACTCAGGACAAGGAAATGATGATTGCCCTGAAGGATTATGAATCCCTGGCGCATGATTTTGTGCAGGCCCTGCGGGATGCGGAAGGCTGTGAGAAGCGTGGCGAGTACGGTTCCGCCCTTTCTTGCTATTATCGCGCCCAGTGCAAATATCCGGGGTCAAATATCGCCAAAGAGGGCATCCGCCGCGTGAGCGATATCATCGTAAACGCTACTTACCCATGAGCCTGTGTTTTCCGGTGACGACCCGCTTTGCTCCCACGCCGAGCGGTGAGTTACATCTCGGGCATATCCTGGCTGCACAAGAGGCGCGTCGTTTGGCGGATATTCATGGCGGGCGCTGCCTGTTACGTATTGAAGACCTAGATGCCAACCGCACGCGTGATCCCGCTGTCGTACAGCAGATGCTGGAGGACCTTGCATGGATGGGATTGCGCTTCGACGGCGAGATTGTACGGCAGAGTGAACGCACGATTGCGTATTCTGCCGCGCTTGATAAGCTGAGGACTATGGGGCTGCTTTACCCCTGCTTTTGTTCCCGCTCGGAGATTCGCGCAGAGTGGGAAGGAATGTTCCGGGCCCCGCATGGTGCACCAGGATATCGCTACGGTGGGCGTTGTCGGACACTACCGCCGGATCTTATAGAGGAGAAGTTGGCACGTGGTGTGCCGCATGCCTGGCGTATTAATATGAGACGAGTGCAGGACGTTATTGGCTGCCCCACATGGGAGGATATTGGGAGCAAAGGCGTGCAGCGTTGTGTGCCCGCATCGTGTGAGGACGTGGTACTTGCCCGGAAGGATGCTCCTGCCAGCTACCATCTTGCCGTGGTGGTCGATGATGCATGGCAGGGAGTAAATCTTGTTTCTCGCGGTGAGGACTTATTGGAGAGTACACCCGTTCATCGTGCGCTCCAGGGTGTACTTGCTCTCCCCGTTCCTCTCTACGCGCATCATGCTTTGCTGCGTGATGCTTCCGGACGACGTCTGTCCAAGAGAGAGCAAGCCTGCAGCATCCGTGCTCTTCGCAAGTTGGGGTTTTCTCGGCAGCAGCTTATGGAAATCGTACGCTCTGCCACCAAAAACGGAGGCAGGTGCTGCCTACACTTGCCTTGAAGGAGCGAGAAGAGAGCTCAACCCCTGTAAAGAGCCTTACGGTGTTGCCAGATAGCGAAAGCAAGGCAGAGAACATTCGGAAGCCAGAGGACGATATAGGGGGTAGCTCCGGGAATTTTACGGGAGAGTTCGCAAAAGACTAACGCCGTAAAATAAAGGGCTGCCACAAGGATGCCGAGAGCAAAGCCTGTGGTGGAGTCACGCCGCCGCGCCGTGATGGCGAGGGGAACGCCAATAAGAGCGAAAACGAGGCAGGCGCAGGCGAAAGATGTGCGCTGTGTGCCCTCGGTTCGGAAAGCCAGTTCATTCACAGGAGGAAGCGTGACAACAAGATGATTGATCTCTCGTACGGCCTCCTGAACCAGCATACGCGCACAGGGGAAGGATGGAGTGGAGAGAGCCGCTGCCTGCACACTGTTGCATGTTTCGGGTGTGATGGTTCGTATACGATCGAGATGCGCGAGAGTTTCTGCAATTTCTGCATTGGTGAAGCGGTTAGGCTTCATCTTCCTGTGATTGCGTAGAGGAATATGAATACGCATTGGCATCTCGCGTACAATGGGAAGATCTGTTTGCTCCCCGCTGCGGTGTTCAATAGTCGTGTCGTGCAACTTGAGGAGCAATTGGCGTGAGTTACGGTCAAACTCACCAATATCAGCCGTGCGAGCGTGCATTGCTCCCAGAACTGTACCGTCCCTGCTTTTTTCTCCTTCCTGTGCCGGATAGATATGCAATCCAAAAAGTCGGTCCCCACTCCGTTTTTCTATGTAGAGACGCACTCGATCAAGCTTTGTCACCGCCTGACCGGAGTGGAGCAGATTGCGCGGGTTATCCATGGCGGCTTTCACAGCGATCTCACTCATAGCATTTTTCCCCCGAGGTGCTATCTCAATATTGATGTAATAACATAGCCCGGAGAGGAGAATTGCCATCACGATAGCCGGGGCGCTAAGGCGCCATAGGCTCAGACCTGCCATGCGCATGGAGGTCAGTTCGTTGTCCGCCGCCAAGCGCCCATAGACGAGCAGTACTGCTGTGAGAAATCCCCAGGGTACAGAAAAAGTGAGGGAAAAGGGGATGACCTGCAGTACGAAATCGACCACGATGCCGGGAGGAGCCCCGCTTTCTACCAGCAGAGAATGCAATTCCTTAAAAAGTTGACCGAGCAGTAAAAGGAGCGTGAGTGACAACACGCCCAAGAACGTGACAGCGACTAACTGGCGAAAGATATAGAGATCAAGTGTCCGCATGGCCTCATCCAGCTGTTGAGAGTTTAGCACGTCTCCCCGCGTTCTTCCAGCTCAAAAGCATTCCGGAGTCCCGCAAAAAGAGGCAGGAAAATTTAACCTCTCTTCTCTTCCTTCTCCCGCATTTGAATTTTGTAGATTTCTTCCTTCAGTGCGCGAATGCGCTTCTCGTTCTGATGCTGCTCGGTACCGGCTATGAGAGCGTCCCGACAGGGGTACTGTGGTTCAATATCCTGCCTCACACTGACCTTCGATCCGACGGCGAGAATGCGATAGAGCTCTCGCGCCATTTCCCCGGGGGTGCGGATGCAGCCGTGCGATAAACGCCGCCCCGCTCGTACCTTCCCGATGTGCATGCCAACTCCGTCTCCCGTAAGACGCAGCCAGCAGGGCATTGGCGAGCCCACGAAGCGACCGCCCTCCGGTACAGCGTTGTTGAAGGCATCGGCGTCGTAGTTGACACATTTGCCTTCGGAGTTGTATATTTTACCATACCTGTTGGAGGCATAATCCCGCTTTTTCTCACGTACGGAGAAATTTCCGGTAGGAGTTTCTCGTCCGGGAATTCCCGTGGAAACAGGCCAGTCTGCCGCTACTTGATCACCCACGTAAAGGCGCCCCCTTTGCTGGGAAAGGCAGATTATGACGCGTGAGGCGGGGGTGGCTTTGGAAAGCAAGGCTCTATCCTTGTAGATACCAATGGTGACGGGATACCCATCGTGGGAAACGAAGTATTCGTAGGAGCTGATGGGGTAGTTGATTTTGGCTTGGCGTTGTTCCAGCTGAGCTAACTCCGCCTGAGCCGCCACCAACTCCGGATTCTTTTTGCTCAGGCAGGAGGTGCTAGTTAATAAGACAAGCGTCAAACTAACTGGGAGAATGTATTTCGTACAGCTTTTCATAATGGGGAAGCAACGAGAAGTAAATGGGTTGCAACCGTCTGACTCTATTTTATGATGACTTTTGAACCAACCGGCGTGTTTTCAAAGAAAATCTTGGCCATCTTGCGTGGCAGGCGAATGCATCCATGGCTTTCTGGGGCGGAGGTAACGATACCTTCATGCATCCAGATGCCGCTGCGCGTGATTTGCATGCCAAAGTTCATTTTAGCGCCTTCGTAATGTCCCCCCCTGGGAATTGCTTGTCCCACAGTGTAGTTCTCTATCATCACCTCGCCTGCAGAATCCACGATGCTGCCATAGGAGGCTGAGACGTGGTCGATGTCCTTGTCGATGATGGAGAAGACACCTTTCGGAGTGCCGTGACCGGCCTTTCCGGAGGAAATATCAGAAAGTCCAACCTGGCGTCCACCTATGTAATATTTTGCCTGTTGAAGTCTGGTATCCACCACGATAACGTGCTCTCCTTCCAAATTGGCAGGCTTGTCCCAGTATCCATCCGATACGGCCTCTGTAGCATCCGTGAAAAGTTTCTCCGGACGGAAAATATACCCCCCATTCAAGGAGGAGGTGAGATTGCTCTGGGCAGAATCGCAGGCGAAGAGAAGTAAAGCAGCAGCCAAAAGGTATATTCGTTTCATGGAGAAAAAAGGTAGTCCTGCCGAGCGCGGTCCGGCTTTGTCCCCGCCACGCGGCGGCGTCCGTTATGCACTCTTTCAGCAAGATTGTCAAGTCTCTTCCGCTTGAAAGTATCAGCATTCACTGAGATTCAGCGCAGAAGCGTCCGGTGGCGATTTTGTTCGCGCAGGGCTGCCTGCATTTTAGCACAGTGGCGGTAGCGCGTGCGGTCGGCAAGCATTTTCATGCTTGCCTGAGACGACCCCCAGCGGATAATTTGGATCTCTACAATGCGGAGTCCCCACTGGCGCATCAGTTTTTTATTTGGCTGGTAGATGTCAATCGTGCCGGTTCCTACGAGTGCCGAACCGTAGTCATCCACCACGTAAATATATGGTTCGCCCTTGATGCGAAAATGCGTGCCGAGAGGATAGACAGACCAATCGGCAGCAGCGCTACGCACCTGGGAGGTGTACTTGAGAGGCGCCCCCACGGCACTGCGTGCCCCGTAGCCAACGTGGTCAAACTCAGAATGAGTGTACGCCGTGGTTCGCACCACGCGATTGAGTTGAGAGGGGTGGTAGAAAGGCATCCCGTGCTTATCTCGACCCAAATTGGGCAGACGAGGATCCGGCCTCGCAGAAGGGGAGGGCGCCGCAGGAAGGATGAAGTCGTACGTCTCAGCGGTCCCGCATATTCCCACCGCCGCACTGCTCGCTACCGAAATGAGTAGCGAGATGGTGAATTTGACGAGCGGCCTGGTGAAACTGAGCATCCTTCGCGAGCTTTTTGAACGAGATAAGACTCCAAAACAGGCGGAGGGCTCTCAAAAGCCATCTCCAACCTGCGTCCCGCATTCTATCACATTCTTCCCGGCATGGCAAGCATATAAATTTTGTCCTGATATGGGCGCATTGCCTCCGCATTGCCTCAAAAATAAAGTCACCGAAGGGATGCTAAAAACCAAGAAAGAGGATTTTCTGAAAGCTTGATGCCTCAGAAATAAAGGGTTAATATCAACCACATGTCACTCAAGATGAGTAAACAAGCAAGAATAGAGTTACTTTCTGTCTGGAGAGAAAAATATGCCTCGCTGGCCTCTCGATACAAGAAAGCAAGGATTATAGATTACATCATGCAATCTGCTGGTTACAAGAATCGGAAGACAGTCATTCGTCTGTTGAGTAGCAAGAAAGCGCCGCCTGGCAAGAAGAAGAGAGGGAGACGAAAAATGATAGGTCGCAAAGAGCTTCAAGTCATCAAGAAGCTCTGGTTTTTGAT
>CANRLM010000051.1 GCA_947631435.1 uncultured Akkermansia sp. | reverse complement strand
TAATTTAAATAAGCTATTGATAGTGAATTCTATACATCTAATTCTGCCCCTGGGTTTTCAAATGCGTTTGCCCTGCGAATTCCTCGCATTCGAGCAAAATGACTGTACCGAAAAAGGGAAAAGAGCGCATGAAGTTTATCGTTTGGACAGAAATAGTGTACCATAAAATCTGTATGATAAACACAGACAATGAGCAAGAAGGTATTTCGGCAATGCATTTCCCGATGCGTTTGCCCTGAATCCACCAAGTTGTTGACTAGCTTTTCCCCGGTGTGTACAATAGGAGGGATGACGCAGATGCAGCGAATACGGGGTATCATGGTGTGCCTGGCGTTTGGGGCCGGCATGCTCGGATGCAGCGTGTCGCCTCTGCCGCCACCGAAGCTTCCGCATGTCAGTCGTCGTACCATGCCTGATTCGTCGCTTGTCGTCCGTTTGCGTGAAGCGTGGAGTGTGCTCGGTCAGGTTGATGTCCCTGAGGAGCAGCGACAGGAGCTCATCCGCCGCTACAACGCAGATTTGCTCTGTTTGCTACGTCGCTTGCGACACGATATTATGCAGGAGGGCGGCGATGCTCCGTATCCGTTGTTCATAGAGGGAGCGCCACGGAGGGATCTTTCCGGGAAATTGGCTCAGGTGTATGATGATGTCGTGCCGGCAGCGGATGTGCGGCTCGACACGCTGAAGGAGCGATATCTTTCCCCGGGACTCGGAGTGCCGATTGTCGGGGTGATCCCGCATGCTAAGTTACGCGAGAGAGTGGCGACTTTTCAGACACGCGGCACGGTGCATACCATGACTGCGTTGCTGGAGTTTCGTGGTGCGCACGCGTCGCCCGTCTTTCGTTTTGTCCCACAGCAGGAGGCTTCCAAATTTCGTGTCGGAAAGATGATGTATCAACTGGCAGCGGATTATTCTTCCTCTATCGAGTTGTACTGGGCTCTCAGCGGAGTGGATCGCGATAAAATCCTCGGCCTGCTCCGTCCTCAAAATCCGCGCAACCAGCGAGGTCTGGTCTGCATGGAACCTTGCGATCCGAATCGCATCCCCGTTATCTTTGTGCATGGACTTGCTTCCAGCGCTGCCACCTTTGCCAACCTTGTGAATCGTTTGAGAAGTCACCCTGATCTACGCGAGAAGTATCAATTCTGGTACTTCAACTACCCGACCGGGGTGGCGTGGACGCTCTCTGCCGCTGCCTACCGCAAGGCTTTGGAAGACGCTCGCGCGGAATTTGATCCTCGTCACCGCAATGTGAACTGGGATCGTCTTGTCGTCGTCGGTCATTCCATGGGCGGACTCATCACGCACTACAGCCAGTGTACGGAGCCGTGGAAACTGTTGGAGGCGGTGCCGAAGGACCGCACACTTTTCGGGGACCTGCTTCTCGGGCGCTACACAGATGCTCCTCCCGCTGTCGTTCGTAAGAATGGTCTGACGGACGTGTTTTATTTCAAACCTGTGAAAGCCGGCATGGTGGTCTACATGGCTACGCCGCACAAAGGAGCTCCCATTGCGCGCAATCGCTTTGTGCTTATGCTTACACACCTTATCTATCTTCCTCAGAGTGTCATCTCCGAGACGTTGAATATCGCCACGCTGCAGCGCGACAACGTCATCACGGATCCGCGGCGTCTCACGCGCTGGTTTACGAGCATCCGCCAGCTTTCGCCGGATAGCTATGCGATTCGTGGGTTGACGCCCCTTGCCGTTCGCAATGTGCCCATCCATTCCATTATCGGCGACCGTGGACGCGGGGATACCCCGCGCAGTTCCGACGGCATCGTGCCATACTGGTCAAGCCACCTGTCGCGTGGCACGGAGACGATTGTGCCGTCGGATCACTCGGTGCAGGATGCGAAGGAGGCAGCGGATGATTTAGCGCGTCTGCTGCGTGAAAACCCCGGGCAGTGAGATTCGTTGGGTGCGGCACACTTCAGAGCTCGTAGTAGGTGTAGCCGTTGAGACCATCGCGGTAGGCTTCCAGAGCCTCGCGACGCTGGCGTGGGGTGATGCGACCGCCCTCCACTGCTTGTTCTGCCAGGGTGCGAAAACGCTGCACCAGTTCCTTAGCATCATACTTCACATAGGAGAGTACATCTGCCACGCAGTCGCCTTCTTCTTCGTCTGTGAAGACCGGACGTCCGTTTTCCAGATGCACACTCACTACATTGGTGTCGCCCAGCAGGTTATGAATGTCGCCAAGGGTTTCCTGGTACGCGCCTACGAGGAAGACTGCGACATAGTACTGCTCATCTCCCTCCACCTCGTGCAGTGGAAGGGAGCGTGCTACATCTTCACGATCAATATATTGAGCTACTTTGCCATCGCAGTCGCATGTGATATCCACCAACACGCACTTCTGCGTGGGGCGTTCGCAGAGGCGCTGGATGGGCATGACGGGGAAGAGTTGATCAATGGCCCAGGAATCAGGCAAACTCTGGAAAAGAGAAAAATTGCCGTAGTAAAAATCCACCATGTTGTCCGAGAGCTCCTTGAGATCTTCGGGGATTTCGCTCATCTCAGCGATACGTCGTGCAATAAGACCCATGATGCGCCAATAAATGGCTTCGCCGATGCCGCGTTCGCGCAGGCTCACATTGCCGTATGAAAATTGCATGCGCAGGGTGTCGCGGTAGTAGTTCGCGTCATTGTAGCTTTCCTGGATGTTTTTTCGGGTGAGCATGCGGTAAGTCTCATCCAGTGCCACAAGTACCTCGCTCGCGTTATCCGGAAGTTTCGGTAACGCTCCGTTATAGCCCTGCGTGCTCGTCACATCCAGAATATTGAAGACGAGTACAGAGTGGTAAGCCGACACGGCGCGTCCACTTTCCGTCACCAGCGTGGGGTGCGCCACCCCGCTGCGCGTGCACATCTCCCCTACGATTTCTACCACGTCGCGTGCGTATTCCTCCACTGTGTAGTTGCAGGAGGAATGGAAATTCGTCTGCGAGCCATCGTAGTCCACAGCCAATCCACCTCCCATATCCAGCGTGCCCATGGGAGCTCCCTCGCGCACGAGGTCAATGTACATGCGGCAGGCTTCTGAGAGAGCTTCGCGGATGATGGAGATGTTAGGGATTTGTGAACCTTGGTGATAATGTAGCACCTTGAGGCAATGTAGTTTATTCACCTCCTTGAGGTGGTCCACCACTTCGATGACTTGGGCTGTGTTCAAGCCGAAGACGGATTTATCGCCGGCTGATTCGCTCCAGTGACCAGCGCCCTTGGCTGACAGCCGCACGCGCACTCCCAAGTTAGGCTCAATGCCCAGCTTCTCCGCACGCTTCAGGATAGCCGGCAGTTCATTGGGCATCTCCAGGATCAGGTAGATATTCAGTCCCATCCGCTGCCCCATGAGGGCCAGATCAATGAATTCATCATCCTTGTAGCCGTTACACATGAGGAAGGCCTCTCCATCCTGCATGTAGGCCATAGCGGCGATGAGCTCAGGTTTGGAACCGGCTTCCAATCCGTAGTGGTAACGCGCGCCGTACGAAACTATTTCTTCGACGATATGCCTCTGCTGGTTTACCTTGATAGGGTATACTCCCCGGTAATTTCCTCTGTAGTCCAACTTTCGAATGGCGTTGGAAAAACTACGATTCAATTCATCCAACCGCGCACGAAGCAGGTCGCGAAAACGCAACAGAATCGGCGCCTCTGTGCCGCGTTCAGATAATTCCTTCATCAGACTCGCCAGACTCACATGCCGAGGCTCGTCATTGCTGTCGATGAGTCGCACTGTTGTTTCTCCATTGCGTGAGACTCCGAAGAAGTCGTTACCCCAATCCGGCACACAATAAAGCTCGGCGGAATCAGCGGCTGTCCAGTTTCTGACCTTCCGACGGATGGGCTGTGTCTTGCGCTGAGGCATGGTAGCGGGGTGGAGTGAATGGATTGAACGGTATCCTTCCCTTGAGGCTATCAGGGCGGGGCCGGGGCGCTCATTCCGCCCCATGCTCCGCCCCTTGTTGGTTTATCTTTCGTCCCTCGGATCAGGGCTTCACCACGGAAGCCAGCACCACGGTTCCATTGAACGGAGTGGTTACCTTTTCCGGCAGCGTCACCTGGCTCAAGCGGAGTGACTGTCCCAAATCCACGGCGCTGATGTCCGCCACCACCTCCTCCGGGATATCTTTTACCTTGCAACGCACCGGCAATTGGTGCACAAGCTGTTGTACCTGTCCGCCCATTGCCACACCCACCAGCGTGCCCTTCAGGTGCACGGGCACTTTTACCAACACTACCGAGTCCGGTGTGATGGCCTGGAAATCTACGTGCGTGGTGCTGTCAGTCAGGTGGTTGTGCTGCACATTTTTGATGAGGCAAAGAACCTTGTTGCCTTCTATATCCAATTCCACCGGGAGACTGTCCGTTTCGTCCAGTCCCAGCAACACTCGAAGGTCCGCCGCCTGAATCTGGATGTTGATGTTTTCTTTCACGGCGTGCCCATAGACCACCCCCGGGACGAGACCCTGGGCGCGCAGGCTGTTGAGTTTTCCCGTTCCGACAAGTTCCCGCTTACTCACGTTCAGTGTTTTCGCTTTCATATCTCATTCTAAAATGTAATTTTATTCAAAGTAGTTCCGACGTCGGTGCGCTTGCGTCACCCGCCGAGTGTACGCGCCCACGCCCGCGTGGCATGAGCGGACGCGCAGAATGCCACAGCTGTCCCTCTTTGTCAAGGAAAAACAAATTTTTTACACCTTTGGTTTCTCAGGAGATGTTTGTTGTGCGTCCGTCTCCTGTGGCGATTGTTCCGGTTTTTTCTGGGGGCGATTGACAATGTTAGCGGCGGCTTGAAATCCGCGGGTGAGGCAGATGCCGATGCCGTCCACCGCTCGGGATAGGGCATCCTGCAGCGTTTCCTGTTGTTCCGGGGAAAAGGCGCCGAGGACGTGACCGACGAGTGAGCCGGAACCGTGAGACCCAATGCCAACGCGCAGGCGGGGGAAGCGGTCCGTGCCGAGGTGGGCAATGATGGATTTCATGCCGTTGTGGCCGCCGGCGCTGCCGCCCTCGCGCAGACGCAGTGTGCCGAGAGGCAGGGCGATGTCATCGTACACCACAAGGAGCTCTGCCGGCGCAATTTTGAAGTAGCGGGAGAGCGCTCCCACGCACTCTCCTGAGTCATTCATAAAAGTCTGAGGCTTGGTGAGTAAAACGCCGCTTGAGCCGGTCACCAGCGCGCGGTGGTGGCGGTCTTTTTTCCAGCATGCGCCCATTTTGTCGGCCAGCAGGTCGAGCGTCATGAATCCCGCGTTGTGCCGCGTGTTCCGGTACTGCTCGCCCGGGTTGCCGAGACCGACGATGAGGCGCAGAGGCATGGTGGAGGAAAGGAGAAGCGGGGAAATTATTCGTTCAGCATGATGCTGCGATTCACGGCATTGAGGTAGGCCCGGGCGCTTGCTTCAATGACATCGCTCGCAGCGCCCTTGCCGCTTACCGGGCGCGAGCAGGCATCTCCGTTTTCTCCGAACACCACTTTCACCGACACCTCGCCCAGGGCGTCCTGACCCGCCGTCGTTGAGCGCACGGCGTAATCCACCAACTCTCCGCGGGTGCGGGTGATGCGGTCGATAGCTTTGAAACAGGCGTTCACCGGGCCATTGCCGATGGCGCAGTCGGTGTAGGGGCGGCCCTCTTTCTCCAAGGTCACGGTAGCGGTGGGTTTCGTATTGCTGCCGGCGGTGAATTGAATCATCACCATCTTCCACTTGCCGTGATGCGTGTCCAAGGAGTCATTTACCAGAGCAGAGAGATCGTCATCGTACACGAATTTTTTGCTGTCGCCGATGTGCTTAAAACGTTCAAAAACCTGAGCCAATTCTTCCTCGGAAAGCACGTGCCCCAGCTTTTCCAGGCGCGCCTTCACCGCTGCGCGACCGGAGTGCTTTGTGAGTGGCAGCTCGGTTTCGCCCCAGCCTACTTCGGCGGGGTCCAGCACCTCGTAAGTTTCCCGCTTGGCGAGGATGCCGTGCTGGTGGATGCCCGAACTGTGCGCAAAGGCGTTTTCGCCGACGATAGCCTTGGAGCGTTGCACGGCCAGTCCGCTCATGCGGGAGACGACGCGGCTGGTTTTTACAAGCTCGCGCGTGTTCACGGTGAGCACGTTGGCATCTTTTTCAAAACCGAAAGAATCCGGTCGCAGGTGCAGAGCCATGATGATTTCTTCCAGCGCGGCATTGCCGGCGCGTTCTCCGATGCCGTTGATGGCGCCTTCCACCTGGCGTGCCCCTGCGCCCACAGCCGCGAGGGAGTTTGCCACGGCGAGGCCGATGTCATTGTGGCAGTGCACGGAGATGACGGCTCGCTCGATGTTTGAAACATTCTGCCGCAGATAGCCGATGAGGTTGGCGAATTCAGTCGGCGTGCTGTAGCCCACGGTATCCGGTATGTTCACGGTGGTTGCTCCGGCATCGATGACAGCCTCCACCACCTGCGCGAGGAAGTCCCACTCCGTGCGACTGGCGTCTTCGGCGGAGAATTCGACGTCCTTCACCAGGCTGCAGGCAAGTTTCACATGGCGTACGGCCAGTTCCAGCACCTCCTCCTTTGTCTTGTGCAGTTTGAACTCGCGGTGCAGGGGGCTTGTGGCGAGGAAGGTGTGGATGCGTCCGCGTTCGCCCGCCGCCGCCACGGCTGCCGCCGCCTGCCGGATATCGTTTTCCACGCAGCGAGCCAGTCCGGCGATGACGCAATTTTTCACCGTGCGTGCGATGGTGGAGACGGATTCGAAGTCACCGTCGGAGATACAGGGGAAGCCAGCCTCAATGATATCGACTCCAAGTTTCTCCAGCTGTCGGGCAACCTCGAGTTTCTGGCGCAGGTTCATTGAAGCGCCGGGGCATTGTTCTCCGTCTCGTAAGGTGGTATCAAAGATGCGTATGTGGTCAGTTTTCATCGTGTCGGCTCCATGCTATGCCCTGCTCCTCTCCGGGTCAAGAAAAAAGTTGCTTCGCACGCGCGCGCGCCTTGAGCGGGCTCGCGCGTCGCGCGCGCGATCCGTGCATGCCGGTCGGCATAATAGACTTGTCATGTGTGTGCATGCATGGTAATATGCTCTCATGAAATGGCTCTTCTGTTGCATGGCGTTGCTTGTCGGTCTCTTGTCGGGCACGTGTCGAGGACAGGATGAAAATATCGCCTTTCGTGTCACTGTTGAGGCAAGTGTGAGCAGCTATTCCCCCGGCAGTTCCTTCTACATCGCCCTGCGTGGGGTCGTGCCAGAAGGATTGCACGCCTACTACCGCAACCCGGGGAGTGTCGGCGAGGCCGTATCGGCCCGGCTCCGGCTCCCGGCGGGCTTTTCTGCAGAGGGACCCTACTGGGAGATTCCGCACAGGATGAGCTCATCGGGCGGGAGCATCTGGGCGTACGGGTATGAGGGGGAAGTGGTGGCGGTCTGGCGTGTTCAGGCGCCTCAGAATCAGTCTGCTTCCGATGCCGATTTTGCAATTGATGTCACAGCTCAGCTCTGTACGGATGAAGGTTGTCTCCCCACGCAGGAGGTCAGCGCCTCTCTGAAGTTGCCGTGTGGTGATGGCTCGGCGTCCGGCACGTGGAACGGGCTTGAGCAGCGTGTGGAGAGGCTCGGCGATACTCCGTTGCAGCGGCTCACTGCCTCCCGCCGGTCCGGCGGCGTCCTGGCTCTCTCCTTCTCCGGGTCCGGAGAGTCAGAGGGCGCCTATTTTTTCAGCGATGACAATAGTGTCGCTCCCGATGCTCCGCAGACTCTTCGTCGGGAGGGCGATGTGTGGACGCTTTTTCTGCCGCGCAACGATGGCAAGAATTTTCTGTACCCCGCTCCGGAGAAGCGTTCGGGGACCCTTTCCGGCAACCTCGTCTTTGCCGATGGTTCGCATGTTCGCGTGGTTGATTTGCCGATTGAGCAGGGGGAATCCTTTCGGGCAATTCCTGAAGGATTGTGGGGTGTGGCGGTCGGTCTCTTTCTTGGTGGGTTTCTGTTGAACCTGATGCCCTGCGTGTTCCCGGTGCTGGGCCTGAAGGTGATGGGTTTCGTTGAGCTGAGCGGGGGCAGTCGTCGCAAGGTGGTGGCGCATTCTCTGGCGTTCACAGCCGGTATTTTGATCAGTTTCTGGGCGCTTGGGTTAATCCTCGTCGGGGTGAGTCAGGCCCAGACCCTCCTCTCCTCTCCGTGGCAGGATTGGGCCGGTATCCTCCTCTGGGGGGATGAGGGTGGCGCCGCTCGCAGTTGGGCTTCCTGGATGGAGAATCAGTGGGTGGTGTACGGCATCACTGTGCTGCTGATGGCGCTCGGGCTGTGGATGTACGGGATTTTTGAGCTCGGCGCCCGTGCCACGGGCATCGGCGGCGAATTGCAGCGTCGCGGCGGCATGCTCGGCAGTTTCCTGCAGGGATTGCTCGTCACGGTGGTGGCCACTCCATGCAGCGGACCTTTCCTCGGCGCCGCCATGGCTCCAGCGCTGGCGATGCCCGGGCTCTGGCTGATTGTGGCGCTCAGTGCGATGGCTGTGGGACTTGCTCTGCCGTACCTCGTGCTTGGCATCTTCCCCGGTCTCGTGTCCCTCCTGCCGCGTCCGGGGGCGTGGATGGAGTCTCTGCGTCAGGTTTTTGCGTTCTTCATGCTGGCCGCTGCGGCGTGGATGCTGGATGTGTACCTGACCTTCGGTGAGGGTGGGGCGGGCGTGATGATCGGCCTCGTTGTGGTGGCTGCCGGCTGCTGGGTGTTTGGTCGCTGGTGTTCGCTGTGGCGCAGTAAGCTGAGCCGTTGGCTCGGTGGGTTCATTGCCCTCTGTCTCGTGGTTGGCGGCGTGTTCTGCTCGATGCCGCGGATTCAGGAGGAGGATGCTGCAGTCGATTGGGTCGATTGGTCGCCCGCCGCCATGACGGAGGCGTTGGAGGACGGTTCTCCGGTCTTCGTGGATTTCACTGCCAAATGGTGCGCTACCTGCCAGGTGAACAAAGCCGTGGCGTATTCGGATGCGGTCAGGCAGTTGTTGGAGGAGCGCGGTGTCGTGCTCATGCGGGCGGACAAAACGAAGCCCAACGCAAAAATTGACGCTGAGTTGCAGCGTCTCAACCGCCGCGCCGTGCCGACAAATGCCCTCTACCTGCCCGGGAAGGAACCCATCGTGACGCGCGAGCTCCTCACCCCGGATTACCTGCTGGATTTTTTCCGGGAAAATCTCCCCTCTGAGGAGGAACAGGGCGAGTCTTCCACCGATGACTCCAAAACGGAGGACGCCGTCACGGACCGCGGGGAATGAGGCGTCTCACAGAATTTTTCCGAGGCGTGTGAGGATGTCCTGTGCGTCATAGCGTTGGTCGAGGGGGATGGGGAGCAGGGTGCGCGCCAGTTTGTTGGCCGGGTCGGCGGCATCCGTCGCTTCAATCACCTCCGACCAGTAGAGGGGCAGGGCGAGACCGGCGTCGATGAGTTCGTCGCGCAGGTTCGGGATGCCGCAGAGCAAGGGGTAGCAGAAGGGCGCGCTCGGGGGATCAGGTGGCAGGTTCAAACGGTTGATGCAGCGGAGTTTTGCGTGCAGATGCCGGTAGTTTTCGCGGCGTTTCCCGGCGATGCGCATCCAGTCGATGCGGGCGATCATGCCGCGAGTTTGAGGGCTCATGCGGAGAGGCGGGGAGAGGGAAAGTTCCTTCTCGATTTCTTCGAAGGCGGGCAGGGAGGCGACTGCGCCGTCCGGGTCGCGCCGTCGCAGGGCAGTGAGCCGGTGGCGACTGTCGTCCTGTTCTCTCGGCAGGCGGAGAGGGAAGGGGGCTGTCGCCGCGCCGCCGTCCGGCACACCGGCGAATTTCCGCAGGCTGTAGAAGGTCGGCAGTTCGGGGATCGACTCGGCAAACAGCGCCGTGGCCGCATCGACGACACTCGGTCCCGGGTGTCTCTCCGCAGCAGCCCGCAGAGCTTCCGTTGGGATGAACCCGAAGTAGTTCGTGAGAAGCAGGAGATCGTCTTCTCCCGCGTCCCCCGGCAGGCGCGCTTTTTGCAGGAGCAGCAGGTCGTCCTCTTCAATTTCGTAGCGCAGCGTCGGGATGCCGAGCCGTCGGAAGGGTTGTAGCACAGTGTCGCAGGTAAAGCGTGGCACGAAGGCTCGTTTCGGTCGGCGTGGCATGCTGAGCAGGATGCACTCCAGCGCGGCGCGTCCGCTGTTGAGCCAAATGCAGTTGGAGTTCTCCGGCAGGGGAAAGTTAACGCCTGTTGACTCCGGTTCCGAACCAAACGCTCCGCCGATCATGTCGCCGCGTTTCATCATCCGATGAGCAGGGGACGCCCGGCGCGCTTTTCGTAATCTTCCCGCTGATCCTCCCCGATGGTTCCCACGGCGAAATAGCGCGCCCGGGGATGGTGGAAAATCAGGGCGCATACGGAAGCGACAGGCTGCATCATGCAGTTCTCCGTGAGACCGGCGCCGGTGCGGCCCGGGGCGTCCAGCAGTTCAAAAATGGTGCGTTTTTCGGCGTGGTCAGGCTGGGTGGGGTAGCCGCAGGCTGGGCGGATGGAGAGGATGCGTCCCGCATCCGTGGGCCAAACGCCGTCCGCCCGTCGATGAGTGAGTTCGGCGAGAGCCTCCGCCAGGGTGTTGGCCAGCGCGCGGCAGAGCAGGGCGTTGTAGGTGTCGTGCTCTTTCTCGAATTCTGCGCTCCATTCTTCCGCTCCGCCGATGCTCGCCTGGAGCGCGCCCACATAGCCGTTGCACGCTCCCTGCGGCACGAAATCCGCCAGCGCGAGCCGCGGCTTATCGCTCGGCTTCTGACATCGCAGCGTGTGCAGCACGTAATTCGTGCTGTCGATGCAGATGTCGTCCCTCTCCGCGTGGGCTGCCCAGATGCCGAAGCAGGCGCGGATGTGCAGCTTCTGCTCGCGGATGGCGTTGCGGAGCATGGCACGGGCATCGGCAATGAGGTTTGCGATCTGCTCTTTCTGTTCCGGACTCGCGTTCTCATGCGGCGCGTTGCGCGCGGGGTTCCAGGCATTCTGCATCCCGAAAACGCGCAGCAGGATGCTCCAATCCGCCGCTTCTTCCAGCTCCTCCCCGGTGATGGGAAAATCCGGCACCGGGTGGCAGCAGGAGCAGCCGCAGGGGACACCCACGCTGAACACACCCGTCTTCAGCGGCGAGGGGATCTGTTCGCGCTCCCAGTCGGTTTTCAGAGCCTGTTTGCGCGCCTGATCCAGCGGCATCGTCGGCTGTTGCTTTTCTTCGTAGCTTCGGCGCAGGCTTTCCTGCTCGTCCAGGAGAGATTGAATCTTTCGCCGCCGCTCGCTTCCGGTGAGTTCAGCGGCGATGGGCGCCACGGTGGAGGCGTCCGTTGTGTGCACCACCACGCCGGCCGGGTAGTGCGGCGCAATTTTGAGAGCCGTGTGCAGCGCACTCGTCGTCGCTCCTCCAACCAGCAGGGGCAGAGTCAGCCCCGCCCGCTGCATCTCCGTCGCCACGTGCGCCATCTCTTCCAGCGACGGCGTGATGAGCCCGGAGAGCGCGACCAGATCCGCCTTCTCGCGTTGTGCGGCGGAAACGATGTCCTCGCACGGCACCATCACTCCCAGATCCACCACGCGAAAACCGTTGCAGGCCAGCACCACGCCCACGATATTTTTCCCGATGTCGTGCACGTCGCCCTTCACGGTCGCGAGCACCACGGTGCCGACGGCCGCTGCTCCTCTTCTCCCCTGCTCAATATGCGGCGTGAGCACCGCCACGCTCTTCTTCATCACGCGGGCGCTCTTCACCACTTGAGGCAGAAACATCTTGCCCGCGCCGAAAAGTTCGCCCACGCGTCGCATGCCGTCCATCAGCGGTCCTTCGATCACCTTCAACGCGCTGCCACAGGCGGCTATAGCCTCTTCCGTGTCAGTTTCGATAAATTCGGTGATACCCTTCACGAGGGCGTGGGCCAGGCGCTCCTGCACGGGTTCGCTGCGCCAGGCATCGGAGCGGGCGGGCGTGTTTTCCGCCGCCGCTTTCTGCTTCTGCCCGGCGAGTTCCTGCGCGTATGCCGTGAGGCGTTCGGTGGCGTCCGTACGGCGGTTGAGCAGCACGTCTTCCACCAGCTCCAGCCTTTCCTTCGGAATGTCGTCGTACACATCCAGCATACCGGCGTTCACGATGCAGACGTCCAGCCCCGCTTTCTGCGCGTGGTAGAGGAAGGCGGAGTGCATCGCTTCGCGCACGGGGTTGATGCCGCGGAAGGCAAAGGATACATTCGAGATGCCGCCGGAGATGTGGCAGGACGGGAAGAGACGGTGGATCTCCGCTGCGGCAGTGAAGAAATCTTTAGCGTAGTCGGCGTGCTCGGCGATGCCGGTGCCGACGGTGAGCACGTTCGGGTCGAAGATGATATCCTCCTCCGGGAAACCGACCACGCGCGTGAGCAAATCGTGGGCGCGCTTTGCGATGCGGATGCGGTCGTCGGCGTTCGTGGCCTGTCCGTTTTCATCGAAGCCCATCACCACCACCGCCGCGCCGTAGCGACGAATCAGCCTCGCGTGGTGCAGGAATTCCTCTTCGCCGTTTTTCAGGGAGATGGAATTCACGATGCCCTTGCCCTGCAGGCAGCGCAGACCGGCTTCAATCACCTCCCACTTCGATGAATCGATCATGCAGGGCACGCGTGCGATATCCGGTTCCGCCGCCGCAAGGTTGAGGAATTTTGCCATGGCCGCCGGGCCGTCGATCATCCCGTCGTCGAAACAGAAATCCAGCACGAGGGCGCCGTTTTCTACCTGCTTGCGCGCAATCTCCAGCGCCTCCTCATATTGCCCTTCCCGGATGAGGCGGGCGAATTTCGGGGACCCCGCCACATTGCAGCGTTCGCCGATGAACAGCGTGTTGCTCGTGCGGTCGTGGTTGTAGCTTTCCAGCCCGGAGAGCCGCATTTGTCCCGCTGCCGGGGCAGGGGCGGGTAGCCGTGGCGGAAAATCCAGCACGGCTTCACGGATGGCGCGGATGTACTCCGGCGTGGTGCCGCAGCAGCCGCCCACGATGTTCAGCAACCCCTCGCTCGCGTACTCGCGGAGGATGCCCGCCATGTGCTCTGCCGTGTGTTCATAGCCGCCGGGGCTCAGCGGGTCGGGCATCCCGGCGTTTGGGTACATGCTCACCGCGCAATCGGCCAGAGCGGAAATTTCCCGTGCGAAGGGCAGCATGAGGTCTGCCCCCAGAGCGCAGTTGATCCCCACCGCCAGCGGTTTTGCGTGCCGTACAGAGTTCCAGAAAGCCTCCACCGTTTGCCCGGAGAGAGTTCGTCCCGCGCGATCCGTTACCGTGAAGCTGATGATGACCGGCGGCAGCTCGCGCCCCCGCTCCTCGCGCAGTTCATCGATGGCGAAGAGGGCCGCTTTCGAATTCAGCGTGTCAAAGATCGTTTCCAGAAGCAGGATGTCCACACCGGCCTCATCCAGCGCGATAATCTGCTCGCGGTACGCTCGTCGCAGCTGGTCGAAGTTTACCGCGCGGTAGCCGGGGTTGTTCACATCCGGCGAGAGGGAAGCCGTCACCGCCAGGGGACCGATGGATCCCGCCACAAAGCGGGGACGTCTGTCCCGTTTCTCGGCGGCATCCGCCTCCGCGCGCGCGATTTGCACGCCCGCCGCGTTTAACCGCCGCACGAGGCCCCGCAACGCCTCATCCGCCAGCACTCCCTCGTAGTAGTTTCGGTCGTGCGGTCCCGGTGGCGCCGTGTGGAAGAACTCATGCTGCCCGATGCAGGTGGAGGAGAAGGTGCAGGTGGTGACGATGTCCGCCCCGGCGTCCAGATACGCGCGGTGGATGTCGCCGATGACTCTCGGCTGCGTGAGGACGAGCAGATCGTTGTTGTTGAGAACGTCGCGCGGGTACTTCACGCGGTCCGCAAACAGCTCCCCGCGATAATCTGATTCGCTCAGGCGGCGCTTCTGCACCATGGTCCCCATCGCCCCATCGAGGATGAGGATGCGCTCACCGAGCAACTTTCGAAGCGTTTGTGTGCGGGGCATAGCGGCGTACATTCTCGTGGGCACCGGTTCAGCACGCTTCTTCACGCGCCGGAGCTCTTATCCCTTTCTGCGTTCGGGCGTTGGATTGTAGTGCCAGGTGATGATACCCTTGCCCAGCGCGTAGAAGTACGCACCCATCAGAACGGCCAGGAAGACGCCCATGCCGATGAGGGCCGCCGGATTTTGCAGCACGTTCCCCTTGAAATTCAGCGCCCATGGATACAGGAAAATCACCTCCAGATCAAACACTAGGAACAGCACGGCCACCAGGTAGTACTTGATGGAGAAAAATCCAGGCGCGCCCGGTCCTTCCGGTTCATTTCCGCATTCGTACGGCAATTCCTGAGCCTTGCGCAGCCTTGCCCGCCGACCGAAGATGACGCTGAGCACCAAAATCATGCCCGCAAAGCCGAAGCCCGCCAGCAACTGCACCAGGGCTGAAAAATATTCCTGCTCCATATCTGTACCCAGCTTTTATACCAGCTCCGGCAGCTCTTGACAAGCCTTACGAAAAACGAATTTCGAATTCATTCGTCGCCGAAGGAGATGCCGATTTCTTTTGCAGCCTCCACGAGTTGGCTGTTGCCGTCCACGAGGTGCAGGGAACGCACGGCGTCCGCAATGGGCATGGAGACAATTTCGTTGCGGAGCAGGGCGACGGTTTCGCCGAATTTGCCCTCGTCGATGAGGTCGATAGCCTTTGAGCCGCAGCGCACGCCGAGGATGCGGTCAAAGGGGATGGGGGAGCCGCCGCGCTGCACGTGGCCGAGTACGCAGTAGCGCGTTTCGATGCCGGTGATCGTCTCGAGCTTGGTGGAGAGGAAAGAGGCGATGCCGCCCAGGCGCACTTCCCCCTTGGTTTCCTCGTCGAGCGTGAGGAGCTTGCCGCCGATTTTTGCGCCTTCGCTCACCACGAGAAGAATCTCGCGCTGGCCAAGGGCCTTCAGCAGCTCCACCTTGCGCACAATCTCCTCGAGCTTGAACTCAATTTCCGGGATCAGAATCACATCTGCACCGCCGGCGATGCCGCCGTAGAGAGCGATCCAGCCGGCGTGGCGTCCCATCACTTCCACAATCATCATGCGCTGGTGCGAAACGGCCGTCGTACGCAGGCGATCCAGTGCATTGCTCACCACCGACACCGCCGTCCAGAACCCGAAGGTGTAATCCGTGGAGCCCAGGTCATTGTCGATTGTCTTCGGCACGCCGACGATGGGCAACCCGATTTGCTGGAGTTCCAGACCGATGGTCTGAGAGCCGTCGCCCCCCACGACGATGAGAGCAGAGAGACCGAGGCGTTCGACGGTTTCACGACTGCGATCCAGCACGGATTGGGCGATCTGCATGCGCCCGTCCACCCCGCTTTTCACGGTGAAGTTGCCTTTGTTGACAGTGCCGAGGATGGTGCCGCCCTGGGAGCGGATATTCAGGCAATTGGCGGGGGTGAGGATGCGCCAGCGTTCGTCTTCGGGCGTGGAAAGAAGCCCCTCGAAACCGTCGTAGAAGCCGTACACGACCCAGCCACGGGCGGTGGCGGCGCCCACTGCTCCTTCAATCACGGCATTGAGACCGGGGCAGTCGCCGCCGGCGTTAAGGATTCCTATATTCATGGGCAGGTAGAAAGTGTAGAGTTATTTGGGAACGGTGATGAATTTGGAAGGATCGGAGTAATCGCCTGTTTTTTGCCATTCTTCCCAGGTCTTCCAGCAATCTCGTAGAAGGAGAGAAGCCACCTTGTAGCGACTCTGCGAGGTGTGAGCTCCGAGAATCACGATGAGCAGGCGCTGCGGGTAAGTCTCCTCTTTTCCGCTGGTGGCGCTCATGAGCTTCACAGACGCGCGGTTGGCGGATGCCAGCAGGCACGCCCCCGCCATCCCTGAGCGAGCGGCTCTCACACCGTCGACGGAAGGATCTGCAAGCAACTGATTGGAGTTCACGATGGTGACGCTGCGGGAGTGATTCACCGTTGCCACGTAGCTGCGCTGCGAGCAGATGCTGCGGAAACCCGGCTTCTGCATGGCATACATTCCCAACTTGGCCATGTCGTGAGCGTCGGACTGCGTGATGACGGCGCCGCTGGTGCCCTTGAAGCGGGTGGATTTCATGCCGATGACGCGCCCCATCTGGTTCATCTGCGAGATGAAAGCGCCCTGCGGGTCAGAGGAGTCGATGGTGCTGCCGCAAGCGTGTGCCAGCGTGGCGGCGCAGGCGCTGTCGTCCCACATGATGGTGGAGTGCAGCGCGTCGCGCAGGGAGATTCTGTCGCCGGGCTGCAGTCGCAGCAGGTTAGTCTGCGGCCACTTGCAGGCTTCTGCCGGCACCGTGAGTTCCCTGTCCATGTCCACTCCCCGGGCGTTTACCCAGTCGAGAACCACGAGTGCGGTGGCGACGTTGGCCAGCATGCCGATGGGTCTCCGTTCATTCGGGTTGCCCGTGTGCAGGATGCGGCCGGAGTACGTTTCCACGGCCAGGTAACTCGGGGCACGTTCCGTGGGAGGCGCCGGCGTCGGGTCAAGTTCGCTGCACGAAGTGCAAAGAAAACTCAGCGCCACCGCGCAACAACTCACGGGCAGAAGGAAAATCAGCTTCATTTGGGTTCAGTCTCGGTTTTCGGGGAGTGTGCGTGTAATTCATCCGGCCTGCGGTCACCGAAGATGATGCCGAGATCGCGCGCCGTGTAAATCAGCTGGCTGTTCTCGCGCACCATGCGCGGCTCCGCAATGGCCTCGCGGATGGGGATGTGCCCCACGTTAAGCCCTTGCAGCACCAGGGAGCAGCCGAAGGTGTTCTTTTCAATGAGTTTCACCGCTTCCACGCCGAATCGAATGCCCAGGATGCGGTCGAACGGCACGGGAGAGCCGCCGCGTTGGGTGTGCCCCAGCACGCAGTAGCGGGATTCCACGCCCGTCATCTCCTCCAGGGCGTGGCAGAGGCGGTTGCCGATGCCGCCGAGGCGTTCGTCGCCGTTATCCTTGTTGCGCACGGTGATGAGCTGTCCGTTGAGACGAGCGCCCTCGGCGACTACCACGATGATCTCGCGTTGTCCGGCGTGCTTGCGCGCCATCACGCAGTCCACCACATTTTGCAGCTCGAAGGGGATCTCCGGGATGAGCACCACGTCGGCAGCGGTGGAAATGCCGCTGTGCAGGGCGATCCATCCCGAGAGGTCACCCATCACTTCGATCACCATGATACGCTGGTGGGCATTGGCCGTCGTGCGGATGCGGTCGATGGATTCCGTCACCACCGACACGGCGCTCTGGAAACCGAAGGTGAAGTCCGAGGCCGGGCAGAGGTCGTTGTTGATGGTCTTCGGGATGGAGATAACAGGCAGTCCCTCTTCGGAGAGGAGACTTGCCGTGCGCGCCGAACCATTGCCGCCGACAACTGCAAGAGCCTGCAGACCGAGAGCCGTGATGGTTTTCTTCGCCTTGGCCATGGTGGAGGGTTCCACCTGGGCGCGACCGAGTTTGTTCACCTGCACGGCGAAATTGCCGGTGCTGGTGGTGCCCAGGATGGTGCCTCCCTTCGAACGGATTTTGTGCGTTTTGAGCGGCGTGAGGATCTCGTAGCGTCTGCCGCCCTCGATGGGCAGCAGGCCCTCGAAACCGTCGTGGAAGCCGATGACGCGCCAGCCGCGGCTGTAGGCGGCGGAAACGAAGCCTTCGATGACAGCGTTGATGCCGGGACAGTCGCCGCCGGAGTTGAGGATGCCGATGATCATGGTGTGAGGATTATTGAGAGCACAGGGGCTGCACCGCTGGGATGGCGCCGAGGTAGTGGGCGCAGAACCACAGCGCGCGCGGGTGGTGGAAGAAGGATTTCCAGATGGAGCCCTTCAGCCCGTTGGCGGGGGAGCCGTCCCTCTCGCAGTAGCCGTACCACTCGCCGTGCACGGGGTCCTGCAGGTGGGAAAACGCCCAGTCGTGGATGCGCTGGTGCCACTCGGCATACTTTTCATCGCCCGTGGTGACGTATGCCAGGCAGGTGCCGATGAGAGCCTCGTCGTGCGGCCACCAGAACTTCATGTTGTGCCAGTATTCCTGGACGGGTTTGCGGTACACGTCCGTGTAGTAGAGAAGGCCGCCGTACTGCTCATCCCAGCCACGCTCCAGGGCCCAGTCGATCATCTTGCAGGCCACTTCCACCATGGTCGGGTCGCCGCCCCGGCGGCGGGATTCCTCCATCAGGAACCAGCTGCCTTCGATGGCGTGCCCGGGGTTCTGCGTGCGTTCGTCGAAGTGGTCGATGATGCTGCCGTCCGGCGCCACATTTTCCACGACGGCGCGAATCTCTTCGTGCAGGAAGAGTCGCTGAATATCTGCAAAGCAGCGGTCAATCCACGCGGTGTACACCCCGCCTTCCTCGCCCAGGTATTTGCGAAGCTCCTGAGCCGTCACGATCATAATCATGCGGCAGCCGAGGTTTTCCGCTGGTCTCTTGCCCGTGGTCTTGGGCGCCATCTTGCCGGGGGTGAAGAAGATGTCCGCGAACACGCCGAACCACCTGCGCGCCTTCTCCGCGCTCTTCGGGTCTCCGGTGGCGCCGTAGTGGGCGGCCCAGGCAATGGCGGCGAAGCATTCGCTGTAGGCGTACCTCCGCTTGCGCAGGGGCGTGCCGTCCGCCGCCACGTGGAAATACATCCGCCCGTCTGCGGGGTCGATGCATTTCTCGTCCAGGAAGTGCAGGGCGCTCTCCGCCCAGCGCAGCCATTCCGGCTTCTTCTCGATGCTCAGGTAGCAGGTGAGCAGCATCCACGCCATGCGCCCCTGGGCCCACACGCTCTTATCGCTGTCCACCATGGTGCCATCCGCATCGAAGCAGTGGTAGAGACCGCCGTGCTCCTCGTCCACCGCACGCGGGAACCAGAAGGGGATCACCTCGCCCAGCAGCTTCTCCCGGTAGAATTGTCCGAGCTTTTGTTTATCCATGATCGTGCCGCGTGCTGTGGGTGTTACTTGTTGATTGCCCAGTCGAAGAATCCGATAGCCTTCAGCTCATCCTTGAGCTGCGTTACGGTAGCGGTATCCGGGGTGCCCATCGGCAGGCGTGCCGGTCCCAGGTCCACGCCCCACCAGCCCATAATCACCTTGCAGCAGCCCATATAGCCCTTCGCGGCGATGATGTTGATCATCTGCACAGAGAGCTTCTGCAGGTGGCGCGCCTTCTCGATGTCTCCCGCATTGAAGGCGGCGATGAGATCCTGGTAAAGTTTCGGCGCGTAATTGAAGGAGGAGCCCACGCCGCCTTTTGCACCCGTGGCCAGTGCGGCGAGGAACCACTCGTCCACGCCCCATGGGATGTCGTACTTGCCGCCCTCGTAGTTAAGCGCTTCCATGTAGAGCGCGAGGTCCGGGTTGGTGAACTTCACCCCGCAGAAATTCGGAATTTTAGCGGCACAGGCGGCGATCACCTTGCAGGGGTTGAACGCCACATGCGTCAGCGCAGGAATGTCATAGAAGTAGTAGGGAAGTCCCGGCGCGCCGGAAGCCTCGAACGCCAGACAGTCCACCAGCGAGTCAATGCTTCCGGGCTTGAAATAGCAGGGAGAATTGCTCGCCGTGCCGGCCGCCCCGCATTGAACGGCGTATGCCGCCAGCTCGCGTCCGTCATACACGCTGTTGCCGCCGGTGTGTACGATGAACTGCAGACCGTGCTTCTTTGCTGCTTCGCCCCAGGCCGCCATGTTCTCCTTGCGTTCCGTGAGTTGCATGTGGGCTGATTCGCCCGTGGATCCGGTGATGAAGGTGAGTTTGATACCCTGTGAAGCGAGAAAAGCTGCCTGCGCATCGACAGCGTCCGGATTGCATGTTCCGTCCGCGCGCATGGGAGTGTGTGTAGCCGCTACGAGTCCGTGGAGTTTCAATGAGGTTTGCATAAGAACGTGGAGGGTGGTTCTTACCCTCCAAATTCCTTTCTACTCCATCCTCCCATCTTTTTCAAGTCATTTCTTGCAGCCCGGCGGTTTTTGTGCATCGCAAAATTCAATGCAACACGACACCAACACAAAAAGCGTATCGGTTAGTTCGTTGCAGCGTATACTGACTCCGCCAAAACAACCAAGGTGTGAACCGGGACACCCGGACTCATTCTACTGACATTTCCTCAAGGGCAATTTTGCCTCGTACTCCGGCAAACGCATTTCCTGATGCGTTTGCCCTGAACGGTTGGAAAGTTATCTTGCAACGGATGGAAATCCGAGTATAGGATGGTGGAACTATGGAGTCTTATACATCTGAAACGAAATTGGAGGAAGGGATGCGCTGTTGCACTGCGATGCGTCGGCAGGATGCGTGTGCCTTCTGCACTGACGTGCCGACCGCTCTGGGAGGGAAGGGGGAGAAGGCCACGCCCGGAGAAATGCTCGCTGCTACCGTAGCATCCTGCATGCTCAGCATGCTTGCTTTCACCGGCGAGCGACGTGGTATGGACACCCGCGGCATGAGTATCTGTGCTCGTTGCGGCGAAAGTCAGCAAGGTATCAGCTCTCTGCATTTCCTCATCACCGTACCGCAGCCGATGAATGATGAGCAGAAAAACCTGCTGGAACATGCCGCTCTGCACTGCCCCGTCGGTCAGGCCATCCGTCCGGAAATCTCGCGTGAGATCATCTGGCATTGGAACAGTCACACTTGAGAATCGGTGTGTAGTTTTTTCATCACGCTCCATCATATCGCTTTCAGGCAAAGCCAAAACAAGTACGAAGCCATATTTAGGCAAACTTCTCACTTGTTTTTCTCTCATGCGTGTGGTAGCATCGCCTCGTGCCGTTCGGGTTCGGGTGGTCGCTGCGGCGAGGTCTACGCCCTGCGCCGTAGAGGAAAGTCCGGACATCACAAGGCAGCGCGCCCCGTGAAAGCGGGGGAGTGTTGGGTCAATCCCGACGCGACGGAAAGCGCCACAGAAAATAAACCGCCCGGTCCTTACCGGGCAAGGGTGAAAAGGTGGGGTAAGAGCCCACCGCCCCGAAGGTAACAACGGGGGCATGGCAAGCCCCGCGCGATGCAAGACAAACAGGGGGAAGGTCGCCTGCCTGCTCACACTCCCCCGGGTATTAGTTGCACCCCGCCTCAGGCGGGGCACGCGAAAGCGCGAGAAAAATGACCACACAGTCCGAAAGGATGGACAGAATCCGGCTTACAGAGCCCGAACGGCACAAAACCAGGGCAAACGCACAAGCAATGCATTTGCCCCGGCAGAATTGAGAAAGACCAATTGCGCAGCTGCTGACCTCAGAAATTGACGCGGTAGCCGAGGGAGGCGTCCATGGAGACGTAGCCCTTGCGCCACTCGAGGGAAGCGTCGAGGAAGACGGATCCTTCGGAGCCGCCGAGCGG
>CANRLM010000050.1 GCA_947631435.1 uncultured Akkermansia sp. | reverse complement strand
ACGCAGACCACGAGCAAATCCTCGACCAGCAACTTCATCAAGATCGATGACCCCGGCACGGAGTACAAGGTGGTGGATGGGGAGCTTTGGCTACGCAGCAAGACGCAAATCATGGGGTATTTGAATGCGTCTATGGAACGTTTCACGACCGACGGGTGGTTCAAGACGGGAGACCTCGTGGAGATGGGGGAAGATGGCTACATCCGCATCATCGGGCGCAACAAGGAGATGATTAACGTGGGCGGGGAGAAGGTGCTGCCCTCCGAGGTGGAATCTGTGCTCTACCAAATGCCGGGCGTGCTGGATTGCACCGTGTACGCGGAGAAAAATCCCATCACGGGGCAGATGGTGGCGGCGAAAATGCTTTTCAACGAGCCGCTGACCGCCATGGAGGCAAAAAGGCGTGTCGTTGACTTCTGCAAGACCCGTCTCGCCCGCTACAAGATCCCCGCCAAGGTGGTCGTGCTGAAGGAGGACGAGCATTCGGAGAGGTTTAAGAAGAAGAGGATTATAGACTCGACCAGCAAGACGAATACAACAGAAAGATAAAATGGAAAAGCAACCCAATCTCGGGGAAGACGGCGAATTGAAACCTGCGGCGAAGAAAGACAACATAGCGATATGCTATGCAACGGATGAGAAGTATGCGAGCTTGCTGGGAGTTTCTCTTCTCTCTTTGCTGGAGCATGCTTCCCCGGAGAACTTCTACGATATCGTCGTACTCTACCGCCGGTTGAGTGAAAAGAGCAAGAAGAGGCTGGAGGCGTTTGCACAGACCGTACCGAATGCATCTATTCGCCTGTACGATATGAGCGTTTACGCAGAAAAGTACGAGGGGAAATTGATGGTGCGGGCATGGTGGGGCATTGAGACGTGGTTCAAGATCTTTTTGGCGGAGGTATTTCGGCATTACGCACGGGTACTCATGCTGGATGTGGACACGATCATTGAGGAGGATGTGGCAAAATTGCATCGTACAAGGATGGGGAATCAATGGGTAGCCGGATGCCGTGATTTGAAGATCATACGGCTTGCACGACAGGATGAGAGGTTTCAAGCAGACTGCAAGAGAAAGCTCGGTTTGGATGAACAGTCGATGCGCAAGTCGTACATCAACGCCGGAGTGTTGCTCTGCAACATCCGCGAGTGGAAGAAGTGCAAGGTCGGTGAGAAGCTTCTAAACGTAGCTCTGGACGTGCCGGAAGGGGGGTGGAGGTTCCTGGAGCAGGATGTCCTGAATAGTGTATGCCACGAGCATATCTTTTTCCTGAACCAAACATGGGATACCTATCCGCTGGATAACGAAGTCGGGGATAATGATCCGGCAGATGCTGGGGCGTGGAGGAAGGCCTGTGAGAAGCCTCGAATCATTCATTATGTGATCGGTTCAGGTCTCTCCAAGCCCTGGATTAATCCCGGCACACCTATGGGAGAAAGATGGTGGAGTTACGCACGCAAGCTGCCGTACTATGAGGAGCTTTTGTACACCAACATTTGTTCCATCCTTCGCGGGGAAATGAATAAGAAAATCACCGAACAGGCGAACAGGCTGACGGAGCTTGGGAAGGCTCTCACGGAGTTGGGAAGAACCTTGACCGGACAAGTACAGCCGAAGAGGTAGCCATTTTCCCCCAAGGGAAAACGTATCAGGAAATGCGTTTGCTGAACCACGAAGCCGAGAGAAGGACGAATTACGAAGTTGGAAAGCAGCGTGCTACGCGCGGGATTGAGGAGCGGTAGCGGAGACGATTTTAGGACCTGGAGGGTGAGTAGTCAGAAAGGCTTTGTGAGGAGCTAAACCAACAACACGGCCCTGCTTATCCACCCGGCTTTCCGGCTAGTCAACACTTTTGTTTTTGCCTGCCACCTCAGCTGTCGCTTCGCAATTTCCGAGCCTCCGGCTTGCCAGCTTAATATTTCATACTTGTCTTGAATGTATTTGTTCTGCTTCCTCGCAGGCAATTTGCTCCGGCAAAAAGATAGCATCCCCTATCCGAAGCATTTCGAGATTCAGAGAGGATCGCGACTCTGCATCCGTCGGGTCTGCAGGATATCTCGAATGGCTTTCGTGCTCCGTCATGCTCTGCGCCTTTTCCGGCAATCATTGATCTTTCGGGAAATTCGCATTGCAGAGCAAATGACACACCACATTCAATTGTATCTCCGGGAGATAGCACTCCCCGGCAGACGCAGAATTCTTCACCCACTGACCGGCATCAGCGACCTTCGACAAAATGCAATTTCCTAGAAAAAGCTTGCAAGAAGCTGTTGAGTCGTGTAGAATCCGCCCCATCTTCGCCGGTTTAGCTCAGTGGTAGAGCTCCCGATTTGTAATCGGATGGTCGTCAGTTCGAATCTGACAACCGGCTTAGCTTTGAAGGAGGAAGGACGGGGCAACCTAAGATTTCCATCCGGACCTCGCCTGTGCTCATTTCTTTGCCGCAGCTGTCGCTTCGCGGTCCCCGAACCTCCGGCTCGCCAGCTTAATACTTCGTCCTTGTTTAAAAGCATTTACCCGGGATTGCATTGTTACCGGTGCGTGCGCAGGAGCGAGAGGGTAGTGTGTGGCCGCCGTTGTTTAAATATGGACGGGTCAGCGTTGCTGCTGGCCGCGGCGTTTGAGTTCTTCTTGCTGGAGCTCTGCCATGCGTTCGAGGAAGCTCTTCTTGCCCTTTCGCTTGGAAGGATCCGCTTTTTTGAGTTCCGGTTGGGGCAGGCGACGGATGATCCAGGTCTGCGCGATGGAGATGAGGTTGGTGGTGGTCCAGTAGAGAGCCAGAGCACTGGGGTAAGTGTAGCAGAAAGCGAAGAAGAAGAGAGGCATGAGTCGGATGATACGCTGCTGCATGGGGTCGCCGCCCACCTGTGGGGTCATGCGCATTTGCAGAATCATGGTGATTGCCATGATGATGGGCAGCACATTGATGGGGATGTTCCAGCCGAGCAGAGGCAGGGTGGCCACGGTATCCATCTGCGAGAGGTCGGTGATCCAGCCGATGAAGGGGGCGCCGCGGAACTCTGCCGCCGTTTGCAGGACGTAGAAGAACGAAAAGAAGATAGGGATCTGGAGGAACATCGGCAGGCAGCCGCCCATGGGGGAGACGTTGTAATCCCGGTAGAGCTTGATCATTTCCTGGCTGGCCTTCTGCTGATTATCGGCGTACTTCTGCCGGATTTCCTGCACTTTGGGTTGCAGCAGGCTCATGCTCTTCATGCTGGTGTAGCTCTTGCGGTAGAGGGGCCAGATGATCAGGCGCACCACGAAGGTCATGGCGACAATGGCCCAACCCCAGTTGCCGAACCAACGGTAGAAGACGTTGATCAGGTAATTCATGGGGTAGCTGATGATGTGGAACACCCCATAGTCCATAATGTAATCGATCTTGGGGAACTCCTTTGTGAGGTCGCTGAGCATGAGATTCAGCTTCGGACCGGTAAAGAGGTCATACTCCAGCGTTTTGGCGCCGCCGGACTGTTGATCTGTGGCGGCGGCCAGGGAGAAGGAAGGGACGCCGATAGCTGTTTCCACACCCGTGACGTCCGGCTTGTCTCCACCGGGAATTTGCAGGCCCTCCACCGGAGCGGCGTAGTACGAGCTCACCGGCTCGCCCTGAACCGGGCGCAACAGCGTGGCGTAGTACTGGTTCATCACTCCCACCCAGCCGATGGTGTCGCAATTTGTGCTGAAGATACGCGCCTTTTTTCCGCTGAACCAGGAGGAAAAACTGCCAGCGTTCTCCTTGTGGAAAGATTTGTCCTCATAGCGGATGTAGTAGGTGTACTGCTGCCACTCGCGGGAAGAGATGGGGGCGGTGGTGCCGGCATACACGCCCCATTGCTGAGCGAGGCGAGCGAGTTTGCCGGTGTTTTGTACGCTGATGCTCAGGTGCAGGCAGTAGGCATGCCCTTCGATGGTGTCGCCTTCTGCATTCTTGAGAGGCTTCAGGGAGTACACCTTGCGAATTTTGAGATCGTTGAGTTGTCCTTCCAACGTAACTTGTTGGTCATTTGTTTCCTCCGGCACCAGGCGGTACACGGTGTTGTCAAAGACGGGCGCTGTTTGTTCGCCAAGGCGGAACATAAGCGTGCCGATGCCTTGTTTGGAGATTGAATTGAGGCGCACGGAGGCCAGGAGGTCTTCCCTCGTGCTGTTGATGGGTTTGCCGACCATTTCAATACTCGCTAACGAACCGCCCGTGGCGCTGAAGCGGAAGACGGCCACGGGTTTGCCCTCAGAGTCGTGAGAGGTGAGTTCTGCCGCGGGGGTGAGGTCCACTCCTGTGGGGACGGGAGAGGCTTCAATCGTTGCAGCATTTGCGACCGAATTGTCCTGCTCCCCGTCCTGCCGGGCAGCTGCAGCGGCGGGGGCAGGGGTTGAATGTAGCGCTTCCTGCTCTGAACGGGGCGGCTGATCGGGAGTGAACCACATATTCACACCGATGAGGATGGCGCAGAGAGTGACGACAAACCAAGCTGTTTTATCCATTTTCTGTACGGGTTTGGAAAGTATTTAGTGAATTTTGCGAGGGGGAACCGGGTCGTAACCGTGACCTCCCCACGGGTTGCAGCGCAGGATGCGCCATATGCCAAGTTGTACGCCGCGCAGAACGCCGTGTACCTGAACGGCTTTGATGAAGTAGGCAGAGCAGCTCGGACTGTACCGACAACCAGAATACGGCCCTGCCAGCGCATGCAGCGGTTTACTGATGTAGAGCTGGTAGAAACGAACGGACTGAACGATAATATGAGTCAGCATGGGAGTTATGTTGCGGTCTGTTCTTGTTGAGAGTGGAGGGTAAGGAGCCGTAAAAAGTCTTTTCGCAGGGACGCGGAATCAACTTCCGCTGCCGATCGTCTCGCGAGGATAACAACATAGCGACCATTCTGCAGAGGGGCACCATGCGCTCTCAGCAGCTCGCGCACGCGGCGGCGCACCGTATTTCGCAGGACCGCACAGCCGACGCGCCTGGTGACGATAATGCCGAAGCGGGAGAATCCGGCCTCTGCTGCGTGAGTTGAGGGTATTGGCGTTGAATTCAGCACAAGATGGCGCCCGACGCAGGGAAGACCATGGGCACGAACGTAAGCATACTCTCGCGCCCGCTTCAGAGTGTGGCGCCTTTGCAGCTGCATCTTGCAGGATGAAGATAAGTCTTATCTGGAAAGGAAGGAGACATATTCCCCGCCCGTACTTTCGGGACGGATGAAGATATCAGACCCCGTGCTGGATCGTGTGGCGCTTGTAGTGCACCTCGGCGCCTTTGGGCATCAGACGTTTGCGTCCTTTTGCGCGGCGACGTGCCAGGATGGCGCGACCATTTTTGGAGGCCATGCGAGCGCGGAAACCGAATTGGCGCTTGCGGCAGCGCTTGGAAGGCTGGTAAGTTCTCTTGCTCATGATGATATGTAAGACTGATGATGAAACGATGGTCGCCGTGCGGCGCGAGCGCCTATGATAGGCTAAAACGTACGCATGTCAAGCACAAATTTAGTGAGAAAAGGAGCAGGCTTTCGAGAGGGGGAGCATTTCAGCGCAGGAAAAATCTCAGGATCTTCTGCTTGAAGTCGGTGAGCGGAGCATAGCGGAAGGGGAGGTCGAGCCACGTAGCGCGGCGGAGCACACCTTTGGCATGCGAGAAGGTATCGAAGCCGGTTTTACCGTGGTAGGCGCCCATGCCGCTTTCGCCGACGCCGCCGAAGGGAAGGGAGGGGACGGCGAGGTGCATGATGGTATCGTTCACGCATGCGCCGCCGGAGCTGATGGAGGCGAGCAGGCGCTTTTCGACGGCGCTATCCCGCGTGAAGATGTAGCAGGCGAGGGGTTTCGGGCGACTCCGCACCCATTCTTCCGCCTCATCGAGGGTATCGTAGGAGATGACGGGAAGCAGGGGACCGAAAATTTCTTCCTGCATGCAGGGGGAATCCGTGGTGACGTCTCCCAGCAGGGTGGGCTCAATGCGCAGATGCTGCTCCTCGCTGCGACCGCCGAAGAGGATGGAGGAGCCGCGCATCAGATCGAGCAAACGCCGGAAGTGACGATCGCTGACGATGTGGGCGTAGTTTGTGTTGGCGGCGGGATTTTCCCCGAGCATCTCGCGGACGGCCCGGGCGAATTCCCTGCAAAATTCCCGCTCCCTGCTCCGGTGGATCAGCAGGTAATCCGGGGCCACGCAGGTTTGTCCGGCATTGAGGGTCTTCCCGAAAGCGATACGGCGAGCTGCGAGAGGAATATCCGCCGAGGAATCGACGATGCAGGGGCTTTTGCCGCCCAGCTCGAGCGTGACGGGGGTAAGGTGGTCTGCCGCGGCGCGCATGACCTGCCTGCCGACACCCGGGCTGCCCGTGAAGAAAATCGTGTCGAAGGGAAGGCCGAGGAGTTGCTGCGCGGTATCAGTATCACCGCGAACGGCGCAGACATACTCGCGAGGGAAGGTTGCGGAGAGCATCCCTTCCAATGCCGCCGCGGTATTCGGCGCGCTGCGGGAGAAGCGCAGGACACAGCAGTTCCCGGCTGCCAAAGCCGAGATGAGCGGATCGATACTCAGCAGAACCGGGTAGTTCCACGGGCTCATGATGAGCGCGACGCCGAACGGCTCCGGCAGGATGTGCGAGGACGCCGGAAACTGGGAAAGAGGGGTGCTGACGCGTCGCGGGGAAGCCCATTTCTTGAGATGCTTGAGCGCTTCGCGCACGGAGTTGAGGCACATGCCGATTTCGCACATGTAGGACTCTGCCGGACTCTTTCCGAGATCCTCCCGGAGAGCGAGAGCGAGGGCCTGCTCATTTTCACGGATGGCGAGTTGCAGGCGTTTCAGGGATTCTTTCCGGAAGGCAAGGGGCAGCGTTGCCCCACTGCGGAAAAATTTTTTCTGAAGATTGAGGAGTTCTTGCATAGCGGATCAGTAAGCCTGGTGCAGAATTTGCTCGACTTGTGCGGCAGAAACAGAGGCAGGATTCACGATGAGGGCGCCGTCGTTGATCGCCGTTTGAGCAACGCGCGGGAAATCGCCTTCCCGTACCAGCATATCCCTGAGACGCACCGGGAGACCGCAGAGCTCGTGCAGACGGGCGGTGAGGTTTTCCACACAGCGGATCGCTGCTCGCGCGCGCTCGTCTTTCGGGGTATCAGCGGCCTTCTCCCATCCCACCAAAAACGGCAGGAGTTCCGCATAGTGATGCTCCGCCCTGGGGAGATTGAAGCGCATCACGTGCGGCAGAAGGACCGCCATCACATCGGCGTGCGGCAGGTGGCAAACGCCGCCCAGCGCGTGCCCGATGGCGTGCACGGCTCCCACCATGGAGTTGGAGAATGCGATGCCCGCGAGGGTGGCGGCAAGAGCCATGCAGAGACGATGCGTCGCATCGGCGCCGTTTTCCACAGCCGGGAGCAGATGCTGCGCTACCAGGCGCATGGATGCCGTGGCGTGCGCGTCGCTCAGAGGATTCTTCTGGAGGCAGGAGCAAGCTTCAATGGCGTGGCAGAGGGCGTCCATCCCGGTGGCGGCCGTGGCGCGCGGGGGGAGGCGCAGGGTCATGCGAGGATCGAGCACCGCGGCATCGGGAGCGACGAAAGGGGAGAGAAACTCCATTTTCACCGCCTGTTCCTCATTGCGGATGACGGCGACGCCGGTGCATTCCGAGCCGGTGCCGGCGGTGGTGGGAACCACGATGAAGGGGATATGCCTGCCGCGCGGGATGTTTTCCATGCCGCTGAGCGAGAGAATATCATCCGTGTTGCCGGAGAGTACGAGATGCACTCCCTTTGCCGTGTCGATGACCGAGCCGCCGCCCAGGGCAAGCAGGGAATCGCAATTTTTCTCCCGGTACAGGGCAGCGATGCGGTTGACGACGCTGAGAGAAGAATCCACCGGGATGTCGGTGAATGTGCAGGCGGGGGGACAGCCCTCGGCGTCCATGATGTCCAGCAGGGTGTTGCTCAGTCCCAGCTTCTGAAGAACGGCATCCGTGAGCAGCATGGGGCGGGATGCCGCAAGTTGGCGCAGCTCGGAGGGGAGGCGATCCAGAGCGTTTTCTCCGCAGAGGATTTTGACGGGATTGTGGTATTCGAAGTAGGGAGGTTGCATCAGTAGCGATTGGTGAGGAATCCGAAAAACACCCGGGCGTACAGGCGCAGGGGAGACGCCTGAAGGCGGGGAAGCTCCGGCAGGATGCGCCGCGTGATGAATGCGGGAAACAGGTAGCACTCCGCCAGGTTTACCAGCCGCGCCAGCCGCATCACATCCGCTATTTCCCCCGCGACGACGAGCCCGTGCCGCGCGTAGAGATGAGCCAGACTCATGCGGCCGGTGAAGAGGATGAAGGCATCCGCCATGGTTTTGATGCGCACTCGGCAGCACTTTTGCGCGGGTTCCTCCCGGAGACGCCGCAGCCCGGCACCGTCCCATTCCACAAAGAGAGCAGGGGCGCCGTGCCCTGTGCAGATGGCGTAGCGCAATCCGACCGGCAGCCCGAGCAGCTCTCCCTCCGCCGCTTTGTCCAGACTCTGCAGCTCACAGATCGCCGCGTGCACCAGACGCAGAACTGCGGAGAGGTAGATTTTTTGCAAGGTTCGTCTCACGCTCAGTCAGGAAGGGTGTTGGCGGCGGCTGCGCGGCGGAGTCGATCCATCATGGCGCGCCCGAGCCCGGTTTCCGGCAGTTCCTCCGCAATGATTCGGTCGATATCCTCCCGCTCATCCATAGCGCGCATTACGGCGAAAAGGCGCACGGCAGCCTCTGCGAGACGCCCACTCCCCGGGGAGAGGGCGGTGATGTTCTGCCAGTTCTCCTGCTTTGCCAGGGGAGAATCTCCCCGGTAGGAAATGAGACCGTAGCGGACGCCGGGCTGGGGGGTGAAGAGCTTCTTCGGGTCGTGCAGGGAGAGGGGTTTGGTGGGGGCGTAGTGCGAGGGGAGCTGCCCGGGGGCAACGGGGTTTTTCTGCGCCTCCCGGACCGGTTTCAAAACTCGGCAGACTTTGCGAATCTGCTCCACGGTGATCGGCCCCTGCCGCAAGATTTCCACAGCGGGTTTCCCTTTCTCATCCAGGCAGGGACGCAGGATCGTACTCTCCAGCCCTTCGGAGCAGGCGCCGGCATCGACGATGAGGGGGATGCGCCCGCCGAGCTCCTTTTGCACGGCGGCAGCGCTCGTGGGGGAGATGTGTCCGAAGCGGTTGGCGCTAGGGGCAGCGATGGGATGCCCCAAGGCTTTGGCGACGCCGCGCATGACCTCGTGCTGAGGCACCCGGCAAGCCACGGTGGGCAGACCGCTCGTGACGATGTCCGGCACACAGCTTTTGCGCGGCAGGATGAGGGTCATGGGACCCGGCCAGAAGTTCTCCGCCAGCTTGTTAACAAGCCCGTGAACATTAGCCGGTATCTCAGCAATCGTCTCAATTGAGCGTGCATCAGGCAGGTGGCAGATGAGTGGATCAAAACGCGGACGATCTTTTACCGCAAAAATCTCAGCTACAGCAGCTTCGTTCAGTGCATCGGCAGCCAGTCCGTACACCGTTTCTGTGGGGAGAGCCACAAGCCGGCCTTCAGACAGCAGTCTGGCCACATCGCGATACGCGGCAACGGATTTTGCATTGCCGGGTTCAAGCTGAATGACTCGCGTGTCCATCAGGTTTTATCATACACGGCGCATCCCCAATCTGTCAAGTTATGTGTCGCGTGGTTCGGAGCAAATCTCATTTTCTAACGCGTTTGCTCTGAATTATTCCTTGCTGTTTTTGCCAAAATGGTCTATAAGACTGGTGTGCCGATTTGTCCCAGTTGCAACGCGACGATACACACGGGTGCTGAAGAGCACTGCCCGGTGTGTGGATATAGTTTGAAGCGGGCGCGTGCCATTTTCGGCCACGAAGAGTTGCTTTTCACTCGTGTTGTAGATGAGGCGGGAGCCTTGACACACAGTGAGCGGATGATACTCATGGAAGTGCTGGAAAATTTAGAGCGGCGGCTCCCCCCCATCGCGCTGGGAATCTACATCACCTCACACGGTCGGCCCAGAGAGTTTCGCCCCCATGCTCACTGGGCTCTTAATCAGTCAGTTATTCATCATCCTTCCTTTGGGCGTCGCGAGCAGGGGCGAGCTATTGAGGATGCCGACTGGAAGGAGGAAAACCCAGGGCGGACCGGACGTGGGGACAAGCCGCGTTCAACGGAGACGAGCTTCTGGGTCAGATTTTCCGAAAAGTGGCGAAACTTTTTGCACCCGTATCCACCGCCTGTGCGGCAGGATTGGATGCTGATTCTTGTGATGGATGTGCAACTTGAGATCGCATGCTTTACCTGGGGGTACATGCTGGATCCTTACGTTAATCCTGAGAGGATCAATACCGCTATCATGGGCTCTCGTCTATACTTTCGAGAGAGGGCCATGGTCGCGGGGTTGCGTCGCGTGATGAAGGCTGCCGTGCACCAGATTGCTGCCAAATCCCACAGGGTGAATCGTCGGCTGAGCAAGGGGAGGGCGGGCTATTCCAAAGCGGCCGTTGTTCTGGGAGGGCTGTTTATGTATCCCACTTTGCAAGGCGCTCCTGTACCTCTGCTTGGGGATGATGAAGCGGCAGAAGAGGTGGTCGACACGCCGGATGTGGTGAATTCCGCCCAGTGGGAGCAGCAGAACAAGGTTGACGGGCAACCTGCTTCTCGAACCACTGCGCCTCAGTGGAATTCTGAAGATTATCGCCACTTGCTCTCCGGGGAGTTGGCCGGTTGTTACTCAGTTCTCCGGGGAAAGAATCCTCCTCCACCGGCAGAACAGCCCCGGATGCAATCCCCTGATCGCCGTGGTAAGGTGGATGGTCATATCTACAAGCTATATTATCGCGATTACACGAAACAGAATCCGCCGGATGGTTTTATCGACCCACAGGGCATTCTCTCTTCCCCCCAGAGAGAGGATGTGCGCTATGCTCTTCAGGTTTGCAATGCTCACTCGCCCTACAGGATCTATGTTGCTCTCTACAAGAAGGAGCAAACTTTGCCGTTAGATATGGCGGCGGGTGCTCTGATTCGGGAGATAGCGGCGCCTTCCGGGGAATATGCCGTACTCCTCCTCTACGCGTGGGGAGATATGCCGCAGGTGGAAATAGGGTATCACGAACTGAAGCCGACGGATGAGCAACGGCATGAGTGGCAGAATCGCGTCCAGGAAGCGGCTCGGACTCACGGCGGTACGGCTGGCATCATTGCGGCTCTCACAGAGCTGAAGGAGGCGCTGGCTCCTGTGACCGCGGATCTGCCGCCTCTTGAGCAACGGACGGATTTACAGATGCCATTGCTACCCCTTGAGTTGAGGCAGGACGAGGATGCAGAGGAGGTAAGCACAATGGATGAGATTAAAGAGTTGCTTTCTCGTCCGTCCGTGGAAAAAACGCTGGAGATCCTCGGAGGGCTGGTATCTCTTCTTCTTCTCTGCCTGGTCTGGAGTTGGCGTCGTCGTTGCTCCGGGCATCTCATTGAGACTGAGCCGGATGTTCGGCTCAGCTCCCCATATGGGGCGGGGGTGAGCCGCAATGTGCACTATCTGGAGGGCCGGGAGAGTGGGAACGCTCCGCGGTTTTTCTGAGTTTGCACGGATCTGCTGTTTTTTTATCTTGCTTTCCCGGGGGAGGTGTGTTTTTATCTGCGCGTCATGCGCAAGATTCTTCCTATGGACACTCTTCGTTCGTTTTCGTCCGATTCCGGGAAAACGGGTCAATTTTATTCCCTGCCTGCGCTGGCGGAGCAGGGGTTCCCGGGGATCATGCGTATGCCCGTTTCGCTGCGCATCGTGCTGGAGAGCGTTCTTCGGCATTGCGGCGACGGGAAGGTGAGCGAGAAAGACGTGGTGAATCTTGCCGGCTGGAATGCGGAAAATCCGGGGAATTTTGAAGTGCCCTTCACCGTGGCGCGCATCATCCTGCAGGACCTGACGGGGGTGCCTCTTCTGGTCGATCTGGCCGCCATGCGCGACGCGCTCCGGGAGCGTGGAGGCGATGCGGCGAAGCTGGAGCCGCTGGTGCCTGTGGATCTGGTGGTGGATCACTCCGTGCAGGTGGATTGGGCGGGCTTTCCGGAGGCGATGCAGAGGAATCTCACCCGTGAGTTTGAGCGCAATGCTGAACGCTACGAGTTCCTCAAATGGGGGCAGCAGGCGTTCAAATCCTTTTCAGTCGTGCCGCCTTCCACAGGGATCGTGCACCAGGTGAATCTGGAGCACCTCGCCAGAGGGGTGATGCAGAGCGGCGGCGTTTTCTACCCGGATTCACTCGTGGGGACGGATTCGCACACCACCATGATCAATGGTCTCGGTATCGTGGGCTGGGGCGTAGGCGGAATCGAGGCGGAGGCCGGCATGCTGGGGCAACCCGTCACCTTCCTCGTGCCGGAGGTGGTGGGAGTCGAGCTGAAAGGGCGCTTGCAGCCCGGGGTGACGGCGACCGATCTGGCGTTGCGTATCACCAGGATGCTGCGTGCGCACGGCGTGGTGGGCAAGTTCGTAGAGTTTTACGGCGAAGGGGCGGCGGCACTGAGCCTGCCGGATCGCGCCACAGTGGCGAACATGGCGCCGGAGTACGGCGCGACCATGGGCTTCTTCCCCATCGATGAGACGAGCGCAAATTACCTGCTTGCGACCGGTCGCAGCAAGGAGCATGTGGATGATTACATAGCTTACTACAAGGCGCAGGGGATGTACGGCATGCCGATGCCCGGGCAGATTGATTACAGCGCCGATCTCGAGCTGGATCTGGCGGATGTGGCGCCGGCCGTTGCGGGGCCTCGGCGTCCGCAGGATCTGGTGCCACTCTCGGAGCTCAAGCAGAGTTTCCCCGCCATTTGCGAGAGCATTCGCGGCGCAGAGCAGGGCGCGCAGAAGGTGCGTTTCACCATGCATGGCGACGCCGGGAATGCCGATGCGCCCACGGAGCATGACGCGGAGTTGGCCGATGGTTCTATCCTTATTGCGGCCATCACCAGTTGCACCAACACCAGCAACGACGGCCTCATGCTGGCTGCGGGGCTGCTTGCCGGGAAAGCGGCGGCGATGGGGCTCAAGGTGCCGGCTCATGTGAAGACCAGCATGGCGCCGGGCTCGCGTGTGGCGGCGCTTTATTTTGCTAACAACGGTCTGACGGCAGCCCTGGATGCCATCGGGTTCTCCATCGTCGGCTACGGCTGCACGACTTGCATCGGCAATTCCGGTCCGCTGCACCCGGACATTGAAAAAGCTCTGGCGGAGCATCCCATCGTGAGCTGCTCGGCGCTTTCGGGCAACCGCAATTTTGAAGCCCGCATTCACCCGCGCGTGAAGGCGAATTTCCTGATGTCTCCGCCTCTGGTGGTGGCTTTTGCCCTCGCCGGGAGGGTGGATATCGACCTCACAACCGAGCCCCTGACGCACACGGCTGAAGGCAAGCCGGTGTACCTGCGGGATCTGTGGCCGACGGATGAGGAGTTGCGTGAGGCTCGCGCCCGCGCGTGCGAAGCCGAGGATTACCTGGCAAGTTATGCTCATTCGATCCCGGAGTGGCAGGGGATTGCCGCGCCCGGCGGCGCGACGTTCGCGTGGAAGAAGGAGTCAACCTACCTGCATCGTCCGCCGTTCTTTGCTCCCCAGGTCGGAAATCCGTTTGACGACATCACGGACGCGCGCCCCCTCGGCATTTTTGGGGATTGTGTGACCACGGATCATATCTCCCCCGCAGGCGCTATCAAGCGCTCCGGTCCGGCCGGGCGCTACCTGAAGGATCGAGGCGTGCAGCCGTGCGATTTCAACACGTACGGTTCTCGGCGCGGGCACGATGAAGTCATGGTGCGCGGCACCTTTGCCAACGTGCGAATCAAGAACCTGCTCACCCCCGGGGTGGAAGGCGGCTATACGCTCTATTTCGGTTCGCGCGAGGTTTGCGCTCCGGACAGGGAGATTGCCTCGAGCTGCGGCACGCCCACCTTCATCTACGACGCCGGCATGGCCTACCGTGCCGACGGTGTGCCGACCATCGTCATCGGCAGCGAGGATTACGGCATGGGATCCAGTCGTGATTGGGCGGCTAAAGGAACGGCTCTGCTCGGCGTGCGGGCTGTAGTCGTCAAGAGTTTTGAGCGTATTCACCGCTCCAACCTCGTCGGGATGGGCGTGCTGCCTCTGGTCTTTGCCGACCCCGCCGATTATGACCGCGTGAAGGATCTGAAGGACGCTACCTACTCCATCTGCGGATTGAGTGAAACGATGAGTCCCCAGGCAGAGGTGCGATTCGTGGTGCAGCCTTCCGGAGCCGCTTCTTTCTCTCTCCCGCTCATTGTGCGTCTGGATACCCCGGTCGAGTTTGAATACTACAAAGCCGGCGGAATTCTGCCCTACGTGCTGTCGAAATTCCGGAGCGAGTAATCATCAGCCTCCCGCTGCAAGGATTCCCCGAGGGTTTTTGGGTGGAGTGAAGCAGCAGAGAAAAGGCTCTTATTGACTGATATCACCGCTTACTTCCATCCTGCTTACGCCCTTCGCTGATCGCTACGCAGGAAGACCACTCCCTGACTGCCCGACTTGGAAGAGGTGTGCGCTGGAATCATAGGCACCCCCAGGTACGCTCACGGCTCCGGAACTTCCCAATCCTTTTGTGTCATACTTTTGTTAAAGGGCTATCAAAATTGACTAACTTTAATATACTGATAACCAGCACAAAAGAAAATAACCGCGTCTGCAAACCGTTGAAACCCTTAAGAATTTATTTTCGCCCCCATGACACGACTCCCGCCCTTATTTTTTCCCTTGCCCACCGCCGCCCCTCCACGATACAATGCGCGTCGTTAGACGAGATAACGCATCCAGGAATTATGAGCAGCGAGCTTAAAAAACCGACAGGCGATTTACAGACCCGCTATATCAGCAATGAGGGACAAATACTTTGTAGTTTAGAAGCACTCTCAGATCGAAAACTTCCACAGCTTCAAAGCGACGGAGAAGAACATAGAATCGAGACTGACGAAGGATCATATATCTTGGATATTCCTCCTTTCCAACGGGGATTGGTATGGAATCCCGCACAAATAGAAGTTCTTTGGGATTCACTTATGCGCGGGATTCCCATCGGAACTATCACACTCATTGGATATAAAGAGAACTCATCCTATAAACAGGGCAATACAAATGCGACTCATGGAATCTTTGATGGTCAGCAAAGATTCCATGCGATCTCTTTAGGCATAAAAACACAATTCCTGTTTGCCGAAGAACCGAGCAGTCTTCTGTGGCTTGATTTGTTGCCAGAATTTGGATCTGTCCAATCTTGTAGTCGAAAATTTTTTCTTTACCTAACGACACCGGGACAACCTTGGGGGTACCGAATAAATGACGGAGAAAGCGAAACAAGAAATAAATTGCTCGATGCAGCAGATCGTAGCAGGGCCTTAGAGGAGATTAACTTCGGGGGTGATCCGGTAAAAGAGAAACCGACTCCACAAGAGATGTGGCCTGTGAAAGCAGGACTTCCCGTTCCTCTTGCTTTTCTCTGGCATCTTCGGGAGAAAAACCAAGGTATTACTATGGAAAGTATTACTGAGCCTAGTAAGCAATTTTGCAAGGAAAGTGACCGGTGGCACGAGTATTTTTGCAAGGAACCTCCGTGGTACAAGCATTTTTGCAAGGAAATAAAGGATAGTAATAAACGGGAAAAACTAGAATGCAACTTAAAAAATTATATCAATGAAGGGTTGAGAGTCGCACATACTTCAAAAGTCGTTGTGTCCATCGTTCCGGAAACTTTTAATCTAAAGAAAGATGATGAAAACGACCAAACAGCAGATTCAGACATCGCCGTCTTTTTTTCACGCTTGAATCGCTCCGGAACTCTACCTTCTCAGGAAGATATAAACTATTCTATTCTGAAATCTATTGTGCCGGAGTTGGTACAGATTGATAAGATTGCGGAGAATCGGATGCGCCCTGCGCGACTCGCTACTATCTCCATGCGCTTTTATTTCGCAGTCTATCAAAAAGAATGGAGAAACGATATTAAACGTAAAGATGTCTTTGAATTGTCCCAAAAAAGAGAATTCAAGGAATTTATCAACAATTTTGCGGAGAAAATCGAGCGTTTTGAAAAAATGATTTTATATCCTGACACACTGAGATCCTCCGCAAAGTCTATTTCTCAAGGAGAAGATTTAATTTCGCGTAAATGGGGCCTACCTAAGTTTATTCTCAGTTTACTGTACGGAGATCAAGCATACACGAGTATCTACCTTTTGCTTCTTTATCTTTCGACAAAGGCTAAAGAAGAAAATATGGAATTTTGCCAAACGCTTGCAGCTTTCTCTATGTTGTCAGTCTGCTTTGCAACCGAGGTAGGTAAGAGGAGGAAGAGAAGTATGATTTCAATAATCTGTTCTCAAGCCTATAAAAATTTTGCTGAAGATACCGAAATTCAGACGGATCATTTGCGAAGATTTGTCTATAAATGCTTTCACAACGACTGGTTAATTCAACCGCCGCCTCTGCGTGTATACGAAAACATATCCAAAGCTGCAGAAAATATGGCCATAGATAAATTAGAAAAAGCATGGTCTGATCCGCTTTATAATAATGGAATTGATAGGACATGGAATGTTCATAGTAAAACCGGATGTATATTCCTCCTGTATGCATGTCGCAAATACATAGAAACGAGGTACGATTACAATCCTGCCGATGCTGCTTACAATGAAGAAAATCGCCCATGGGACTACGACCACATCTTTCCAAAAGCTTGGGTAGAAAAAGGGAGTGGAGAATACGTAAAATACGCAGCTAAAATGAAAGATTGTATTGGCAATCTTGCCCCTATCCCATTCATGATCAATCGCAGTAAACAAGACGAAGCTCCATATTCAGCCCAAGAAGGTAAGAGTGAATATCAAGAATACAAGGATGATCTATTTTCTGACTTTCCCGCTTATGTTGAGATAAACACTTCAGGAGATCTTTTCAAAGACTTCGAAATAAATGGGAGCTTTTTAACAGAAACGCCAACATCATCTATTTGGGATAATAAAAAAAATTCATTCCAACTTTTTTACTTCATCGCCAAAAGGTTGGAAAAACTATATGAAGAATTTTACACAGAGCTAAAAATAGAGAGTTTCTTTTCATTTGCAGAAGAGGATGAAAGAAAAGATCTATTCAAGGAGTTTAAGGAAAGTTTCTTAAAGGGGCTTAGGGAAAGTTCCTCCAAAAAACTGCCGCCTGATCTAGAAAGCAAAATCCATATATGGGCTAATTTAGACTCCGGTCATCAGGTTAAGGTAGATCAGACTGACGAGAGAACTTATGCTCGTTCATGGCTTTCCTGCGGCATTGAAGTAGAACTCATAGACGAAGGAGAAAAAGCCCTGCTCTGCATGTGCTGTGGCAGTACAAACAATCCAAGTTTAGAATTCGGTCTTCGTAGACATCCTGAAAAAACAGAAATTAATAATAATTCAGACCGCTGGTGGTGGGATAGAGGGAAAGGTGAAAATCTTGACATAAATAAGATAGTTGGCAAACTAGTCAAGTTAAGCGAAACCCATAACTGTAAAATTCTGTAATTTTCACATACTGAAGTATTGGATGGTATCCTAAGGTTTTCTCCCTCATGTCCGCCAAACCACAGACCCGCTATATCAGCAATGAGGAGCACTACATGGAGGTGCTGCGGCGGATGGAGCGTGTGAAGAGGGAGCTGTGGATCGGGACGGCGGATTTGAAGGACGTGTATATGCAGAATGGCACGCCGCTGCTGGGGTTGCTGGCAAAGTTGCTGAAGCGTGGGGTGAATGTGCGTCTCATCCACGCGAAGGAACCGGGGGAAAACTTCCGGGAAGATTTCGACCGTTACCCCATCCTCATCAAATCGCTTGAGCGCATGCTGTGTCCGCGCGTGCACTTCAAGCTCATCATCTACGACCTGACGACCGCTTACATCGGTTCAGCGAACTTCACAGGAGCGGGGCTGGGCGCGAAAGGAGCGAAGCGACGGAACTTTGAAGCCGGCGTTCTCACGTCCGACCCCGCACTTGTGCAGGCTGCCGTGGAGCAATTTGACACCCTATGGATGGGTGCGCCCTGCCGGAACTGCGCCCGCAAAGCCTACTGTGCCGACGGAGCGGATTGAGCGGTTTCCCTCTCCTGTTTATTCAATCGGGAGAGACATGATTGCCGTTTGAACAGCTTTGACAAGCTCAACAGCTCGAGAAACGAGTCGCTCCATACTTTCCTTCGTAAAAGTGGGTTCTTTTATCTCTTCTTGGAGGAGGAAGTAGCCTTTATTCATCTCTCTAAACTTTTCCGAGCCCTCGCAGCCAGAAAGTTGGTTACAAATCTCTCTATAAAAGGAATTTCCTAGTTCCTTATATGCCTTAAAACAAAACACAACTCCTAGATCCGTTATCCCAAAATCTATTTTACAACCTATTTTTTCAAATTGGAAAACTTGTAGTCCTCCATACGGGGAATTTTTCCCCCATCTCCAACATTCCGGAACTGCCCTCTCATCTTGTACTTTTTCTTCCTTTATTTCATCAACTATTTTCTGATACCGAGGCTCCATAAAATTAGCAATCTTCCTTTGCATAGCTTGGAAACTCTCCACGGCTTTCTGGATATCAGAACGTTTGCTCAGCATATATTTTTCGCCACTGTTTAATGTGAGGTCTTCTGCCATATTTTTGATGTTGTCTGTGTGTTCGATAAGTGTAATTAAACCCGACAACCAGTAAAGATTAGTTGTCGAGATGTAAGTGCCTAACAAGGCACGAACTTCTTTCCAAAGGGAATGATACGTGACAGCTTGCCATTTCTCGTAGCCGCTTTCGCAAGAACGAAGATCCGGTGCAAGTACAAAGCAAACTAATTCTTTTTCGGGGTATCTGCTACGAAGTGTTTGTCGATATTCACCCAACGGATTGTTTAGACCACTGAATATTTTGTTTTCAATAGCGATGACAACATCTGCGTCAGTCCTAATAACGAGATCTATTCGGTTACCCGCCTTCGTGGGATACTCACGTTCAACAGTCGTATTTCCAAATTCGCGCTGTCTATCAGGTGCATGAAGATGCCACAAGGCAGATGCAATCAACGTCCCGAAGCCATGCGGGTTATGCGAATCAGTATAATACGCTAGAAGATTGCTAATAAGGTTTTCATCATATTGCCTCCTCGTCGCGTCCATCATCGTATCGCGGGGGAAAATATCGCAGCGAGTCAAGAACTCCTTCCCACACTGTTTTAACCTCATCCATGAGGCTATCCTAACATCTTTCCCTAAAAAGTCAAAAATTATGCGCAGAGCGCCTCACAACTCTAGGGCACCAATAGGCACCACAAATACGCCGTCCCGTCGGTGGGTCTACGGTAGGCATAATCTCCCACGGCTGTGAGTACCATACAGAATTCGGGAGAGACATGATTGCCTTCTGCACAGCTTGGACAAGCTCAACAGCTCGAGAGACGAGTCTGTAGGCTTTTATCCTCTGCCTGTGGCATATACATAGATATCGTCTCCACATTTTAACTTTGTTCTCATAATTTAAAGAAGGCCAAAAAAATGCGCTTGCGTAGGCGTGTTAGCTCCAGTACAATCCCGATTAGGTTATTCTTGGCATTTATAGGCTTGAATGTCAATAATTTACACACTCTCCACATTATGACCTCTTGCGAAAAGTCCTGTAAGGATTCCAAAGAATACGTTGATGGATATGAAAAAAAGTACAATAAGGACGTTAAAAATCATTGCGATTTGACCTATGACGAGGAATTAGAGCCCGCGATGGCGAAATGTTTGGTGCGGCTTCCATGGATTGGAAAAAGTTACAGAAAAGCGACAACAAAGGTGCTTATCGTTGCTGAATCGCATTATGCGAATTCGGAAAACAATTTAGCACTCTTCAATCGTGAGTTTTCTACGCGGCTTATCGTCTGGGAGAGTCGGATAACTGACGATCCATATACCGTTCCTCAATATAATAATCTGGAACGAGTCCTCACCGGGATAAAAAGCATGGGGAACGAAAACCGCGAAGATTTCTGGGAACACGTTGCCTTCTACAATTTCATCCAACGCACAATGTACCCAAGCAAAGAGCGTCCCAACTGGAATGACTTCATCGATGGCTGGGGGCACTGTATCGATGTAGTGAAGGTGCTCAAGCCGGATGTTTGTTTGTTCAGCGGCGTTACCGCTTCTAAGTCGTTTGATGGACAAATGCAGAAACTGGGAATCTCCTACGCCCCTGTGAAGAGGCAAGCAGCTATCGCATCACGAGTTTATCCCCGTGTGGGTGCGGTCAATTTGGGGAATTATCGTCTTCCTCTCGTGTTTATCAAACATTGTAGCAGCTATTTTTCTTGGCCAACATGGTACGCTTATCTACGGCGAACTCTTCCCAACGCCACCACCTATTTGCATGAGGTTGTGACTGCAAAGCAGGACAGGTGAACGACGATGCGCCGACGGCGCGGATTGACCGATATTACGTGTTTCCATTTTATATCTGGACATGAGAAGATTTTTTGTCATTGGCGCTTTATTATTGTATTTTATTGAGCATAGACGACAATATAAGCAGAGGGAGATATGAAAGTCATTGAGTTCATAAAGAATGGGATGATAACCACGGAAGAGGTGACGCAACGTGGAATATCGCGTGGGCACTTATCCTACTTGGTCAAAAAGGGGGAACTGGTGCGACGGACACGCGGGCTCTACAATTTGCCGGATGCGTGGGAGGATGAGCTGTATGCCCAACAAGTCCGTTTTTCACGCGGCATATATGGATTACGGACTGCTCTTTACTTGTGGGATTTGACCGATCGCACTCCTCAAAGCTACGAAATGTTCTTCCCTTTCGGCTACAATCTGACGGCTGTAAAAACTGCGGAGATTCTGTGTCACCAAATCAAGAGAGACTGGTATGAGGCAGACATTTGCACTTGCGCCACACCGGGCGGCAACACGGTACGCGTCTATAGTCGTGAGCGAACCATCTGTGATACGCTCCGCCCCGTCAACCACGTTGATAAACACACTATCCATGAGGGTATTCGACGCTATCTTCTTTCATCTTTGCGCGACATTTCGTGCCTCACCGAAACTGCCAATCGATTGCGTGTTACACCCAAGCTTCGACCCCTCCTGGAAATTCTTTTATGAAGAATCCCGGGCAAATGAAAACCAATTCATATGGGATATAGCGTGGGAGAACGTATGCTCTTCAGTAAGAGATCTTTTCAGTAGGTCCTTGGGAACTCGGGCTGATCAGTTCATGGGAGCAAGGTAATTCTCCCTGTTGTTCATTATAGGCATTTCAGCCCCCCCCTTTTTAGCACTTTATAACTCTGGGAAGATGTGCGTATTCGAAATACGTAC